>JAHBXY010000025.1 GCA_019636275.1 Planctomycetota bacterium
GTCGCCCGGGCGCTGACGACGACCCCGGCGACGCCGCCCCCGACCGCCACGCCCAGGGCCGCCGCCAGGAGCGCGGCCTTGCCCCGGCCGTCGGCGCCGTCGCGCCGCGGGTCGGTCCGCTCGCCTGGATGCGGGTGGCTGGCTGGGCTCATGGACGCGGCCCGGCCCGGCAGGCGGGCCTCCGGCGCCCAGTATCCCAGGCCTGCGCCCCGATCGCCGCCCGCGTTTGCCCGGCCCCCCGGGGTTCCGATATGTTCCCCTCGGGGGCCATCGGTGTCGCGCCGGGGCGAGCGACCACGCACCTCACGAGGGACCAGCGCGCACCGATGGCAGCAGCACAGGAGGTCCGCGTCCGGCTCGCCCTCGTCGGGCCCTCGGGCAGCGGCAAGACGGCGGCGCTCGAGTACCTCCACCGCACGACGCCGGCCGATCAGCGCGGGCCGCTGGTCCAGCTCGTCGACCGTAGCGGCCGCACCCTCCTCTACGACCACGTCGAGCTGCAGTACGGCCGCGTCGGCGACCTGCCCCTCTACGTCGACGTCTACTCCCTGCCGGGCAGCCCGTGGGCCGTCCTGGCCCGCCGGATCGTGCTCACGGGCTGCAACGGGTTCATCTACGTCGTCGACGGGCGCGACACGGCCCTGGCCGAGGCCCACGCCGGGTTCATCGAGCTGTGCGAGTTCCTCGCCGAGCGCGGGCGGACGCCGGAGACGGCGGCCCTCGTCGTGGCGCTCTCGCGCAAGGACGTGACGCGCGGCGCGCCGACGGCCGTCGAGGCCGCCCTGGCCGAGCACGTGGGCGACCGCCTCCTGCACATCAGCACGCGCTCGGGCGAGGGCGTGACCGAGGCGGTGAAGAAGGCCACGGCCCTGGCCCTGGCCCGCGAGCGCGACGACCTCGAGGCGCGGCGCCAGGGCGCGCCGCCGCCGCGGGCCTACGTGCCGCCGGGCCTCGAGGAGGAGGTCGAGCTGGCGCACGAGCTCTACCTGCGCGGCGCGGGGAAGTTCGGCGCCTTCTCGCCCCACTCCGACCCCTACCTGGGCGAGATCCTGCTCGAGCTGGGCGCCGTCACCGAGGCCGACCTCGACGAGGCGCTCCGGCTGCGCGCCGAGGCGTTCAAGCTGGCGCTGGGCGTGTCGCTCGAGGAGATCCTCACCAAGCGCGGCATGGTCGACCCGGAGCTGATCCCGCGCGCGCGCCTGCTCCGCGCCTGCGTGGAGGTGATCCACGAGGAGATCACCTTCGGCAAGCTGGCGACCGAGCTCGAGGCCGTGCCCTTCGCCCGGGTGAAGCAGGCGCTCGGCCTGCAGGCCAAGCGGCAGTTCCACAACTCGCTCGACCACCTGCTCACGCGCGCCGGGCAGCTCGACCGGCAGGCGCGCCAGCGGGTCCTGTGCCGGCTCCTGCAGGTGCACCAGGGCGAGCTCCTGCGCGACGAGCAGCCGGGCGAGGCCGGCGCGGTCGACACGCCGACGTTCGACACGAAGAGCTTCCGCGCCCTGCCGCTCTTCGGCGAGGTGGCGATCGGGTTGGGGCTCGTCACCCAGGAGCAGCTGCGCGAGGCGCTCGAGGAGCAGCGCCGCCTGAAGGCCAAGGGCCGCCGCCGCTTCGTCGGCTCGATCCTGCAGCAGAAGGGGCACCTCACCGAGGACGACGTGCGGCGCATCTGCCGCGCCCTCGAGGAGAAGATCGCCGACGACCGCATCCAGGGCTACGAGATCATCTGCCCGCTCGGGCGCGGCAACATGGCGCTCGTGTTCGCCGCCACGCAGGTGAACCTCAACCGCGTCGTGGCGCTGAAGATCCTCGACCCGAAGCTGCTCGTCGACCAGGAGTTCGTCGAGCGCTTCCTGCGCGAGGCCCAGGCCGCGGCGCGCCTGAACCACCCGAACATCGTGCAGGCCTACGACGTCGGGTCGTCGGAGGACCTGCACTACTTCGCCATGGAGTACGTGGACGGCGTCACCGCCCGCGAGCTCCTCGACCGCGCCCCGAACCAGCGGCTCGAGCAGGAGACCGCGGTCGACGTCGTGGTGCAGGTGGCGCGCGCCCTCGACCACGCCGGGCGCCACCACCTCGTGCATCGCGACGTCAAGCCCGGCAACGTCATGATCAACCGCGAGGGGGTGGTCAAGCTCTGCGACCTGGGCCTGGCGACGACCCTCGACGCCGAGGGGCCGACCGAGTCGGCCATGATCCTCGGCTCGCCCTACTACATCTCGCCCGAGCAGATCGAGGGGCGGCCGGACCTCGACACGCGCGCCGACATCTACTCGCTCGGCGCCATGCTCTTCCACCTCGTCACCGGCCGCCCGCCCTTCACCGGGCGCACGCCCGAGGACGTGTGCCTCAAGCACCTCAGCGAGCCGGTCCCCGACCCGACCGACCTGAGCCCGACCGTCACGCAGACCCTCGTGCCGGTCATGTTCCGCATGATGGCCAAGGACCGCGACCAGCGGTACTCGAGCTGCGCCGAGGTCGTGCGCGCCCTGCTCGACCGCTTCCCGCAGGCCGGCAGCGACGAGCGGCAGGAGCAGCTCGCGCGTCAGATCCAGACCGGGTTCCCGTCGCGGAGGCTGTCCAAGAAGAAGCGCTGAGACCCGCAGGGTTCACAACAGAGGAGCAGAGGGAGCAGAGGGCGTGCGGTGGGACCGCCCACGGGGCCCGCTCGCTCGTGCCTCGAAGGGCCGAGCGCCGTCTTCGGCGGGCCCCCGCGCCGAGGCCCGAGGTCCGCCTGCGCCCGGTTCGTCTCACGAGGAGAGGACGGTCACAGAGGGCACCGAGGTCACCGGCTCGTGCCACCCTTCGGCGCCCTCGAGCCGAGATCCTCGGTGAAACCCTGGTCCCTCCTCGCGGCCCCCGTGACAGGCTCTCTCCTCGTCGGGCGGAGCATCCAGCCAGGGCATCCGTGGAGGCCGTGCGCTCTCTGCTCCCTCTGCTCCTCTGTGGTGAACATTCCTCGCGGGCCGGGCGCGCGAGCGCCCGTGGTAGGCTCTCCGCGCGAGGTGGAGCATGCACGAGGAGCTCGTCAGGCGGCTCCGGGCGCGGCAGGCGACGGTCGGGATCGTCGGCCTGGGGTACGTCGGCCTCCCGCTGGCCCGGGCGTTCGCGCAGGCCGGGCACCGGGTCCTCGGGTTCGACGTCGACCCGGCGAAGGTCGAGCGGATCGAGCGCGGCGAGTCCTACATCGACGCCGTGCCGACGGAGGTCCTCGGCCGGCTGCGCCGCGACGAGCTGGTGCGCGCGACGACCGACTTCCGCCGCGCGCGCGAGGTCGACGCGGTCGCCATCTGCGTGCCGACGCCGCTGACGATCAACCAGGACCCCGACACGTCCTACATCGAGCGCACCGGCGAGGCCCTCGCGCCGCACCTGCGGCCGGGGACGCTGGTCGTCCTCGAGAGCACGACCTACCCCGGCACGACCGACGAGCTCCTGCGCCCGCGGCTCGAGGCGAGCGGCCTGAAGGCCGGCCGCGACCTGTTCCTGGCCTTCTCGCCCGAGCGGGAGAACCCGGGCGACGCGGCCTGGAGCACGTCGCGCATCCCCAAGGTCGTCGGCGCCGACGACGAGGGCTCGCGCGCCGCCGCGGTGGCCCTCTACGAGGGGGCGGTCAGCACGGTCGTGCCCGTGTCGTCGTCGCGCGTGGCCGAGGCGACGAAGCTCCTGGAGAACATCTACCGCTGCGTGAACATCGCGCTCGTCAACGAGCTCAAGGTCTGCTTCAGCCGCATGGGGATCGACATCTTCGAGGTGATCGAGGCGGCGAAGACCAAGCCGTTCGGCTTCCAGGCCTTCTACCCGGGGCCCGGGCTCGGGGGCCACTGCCTGGCGGGCTCCGAGACCGTCTGGGTGCGCGATGCCGCCGGGGTCCACGCGGTGCCCTTCCAGGACCTGTGTGAGCGGGCCGCGCTGGCGCACGGCGTCGAGCGCCGATCGGACGACGTCGAGGTCATCCGGCCGGTCGGGCTCGAGGCGCTGTCGTTCGACCTCGAGGCGCGCGAGCCGACGTTCGCCGCCGTGACACATCTGTTTCGACGCCGGGCTCCCGAGCCGCTCCTGCGCCTTCGCATGGCCGGGAATCGTCACATCACGGTGACGGGCGGTCACCCCATGCTGTCCCATGACGGGTATCGGGTGAGCGAGACCCGCGCCGACGCGCTCTCGCCCGGCGACGGGCTCGTGCTGCTCACGTCCTGGCCCGACGAGGACCGTCCATGGGACGACACGATCGACCTCATCGAGGTCGCGCGGGCGCACGGGCTGTCGGCCGTGCGCGTCATCCCCCGGTCGGGGAGCTGGCGCGACCATGACTCCGCGATACGCCCGACGCTGCTGCGCCTGAAGCTCTCGCCGAAGGACGTGTACCGGCACGGCACGCTGCCGCTCGGGGCCTTCCTGGAGCTGGAGCGGCTCGGCCTCTGCCCGTTCCGCCGTGCAGACGTGCTCCTGGCCACGGGCAAGGGCCGCTCCTGGGCGACCGTCCCCGCCCACCTGCGGCTCGACGAGGACTTCGCGCGCCTCATCGGCTACTACCTGAGCGAAGGCTGCCTGACGACGGACGGCGGTGCGCTGCGGGTGCGCTTCTGCTTCGGCGCGCACGAGGCGGAGTTGATCGACGACGCGCGCGCCATCCTCGATCGCGTGGGGGTGAAGCACTCGCACCACCGGCTCCGCAGCTGCGAGACGGTCCACATCAAGGTCTCGTCGCGCCTCTTCGGCGTGCTCATCCGCGACGTCCTCGGCTGCGGTGTGCGCTCCGAGGATGCCCGGGTGCCCGCGCGGCTCCTCGGCGCGCCCGCGCCGATCCGGTGCGCCGTGCTCGCTGGCATGCTGCGTGGCGACGGCGACGTCGACGGGACCTCGCGCTATCGCAGCTACCGCAAGCGGGGCAAGGCGTACCACCACTGGTGGAACTCGGCCAAGGTCGGGTTCTTCACCTCGAGCCCGGTCCTCTTCCAGCAGGCGATCGGCCTCGTGCAGGCCATGGGGCTGGTCCCGACCTTTCACAAGAGCCGCCCGTACCTGCGCATCGCGGGGCCCCAGGTCGACGCCCTCGAGCCGCTGCTCGTCGGGGCGAAGGCGCAGCGCCTGGAGACCTGCCGCGAGGGGCGGCTACGCAGCGTCGCCCCGCGCACCTACGAGCCGCACGGCGCCTTCGCCACGGTGAAGGTCGTGTCGATCGAGGAGGTCGCCCCGGAGGACGTCTTCTCCATGGAGGTCGAAGGGACGCACACGTTCGTCACCAGCTACGGGCTCGCCGTGCACAACTGCATCCCGCTCGACCCCGTCTACCTGTCGTGGAAGGCGCGCGAGTTCGGCGTACGGACCAAGTTCATCGACCTCGCCGGCGAGGTGAACACGGCCATGCCCGAGTGGGTGGTCGAGCGGACCATGGACGCCCTCAACGAGCAGGGCAAGCCGCTGCGCGGGTCGCGCGTCCTGCTCCTGGGCGTGGCCTACAAGAAGAACGTCGACGACCCGCGCGAGTCGCCGGCGCTCGTCCTGTGGGACATGCTGAAGAAGAAGGGCGCCGAGGTCGAGTACCACGACCCGCACATCGACTACCTCGGCAGCGGGCGCCACTACGCGGTCGAGCAGCACAGCCAGCCGCTCGACGCCGCCACCCTGGGGCGCGCCGACGTCGTCCTGATCGTCACCGACCACGACGCGGTCGACTACGCGCTCGTCGTCGAGCACGCGCGGCTGGTCGTCGACACGCGCAACGCCACGAAGGCCGTCCGCGGCGCTTCCAAGCACGTGTTCCTGGCGTGACCCCGGCCGGGCAGCCGCTGCCGGACCTCTACGCGCCCTGGCTGGCCGCGCTCCTGCCGGCGCCGATCCCGCTCGAGGCCCGGGCCACCTGCCGCGAGTGCGCCATGTGCCCGAAGGCCGACGGCGCCTTGCCGACGGCGACCTACGTGTTCAAGCCGGACGTGAAGTGCTGCGCGTTCCTCCCCCGGCTGCCGAACTTCCTCGTCGGCCGGATCCTCCGCGACGACGACCCGGCCGCAGCGGCCGGGCGCCGGAGCGTCGAGGCGCGCGTGGCCGCCGGCGTGGGCGTGACGCCGCTGGGGCTCGACCGGCCGCCGCTGCACGACCTGCACCTGCGCCACGCGATCGACGCCTTCGGCAACAGCCGGGCGCTCCGCTGCCCG
Organism: Planctomycetota bacterium; assembly: GCA_019636275.1. GTDB lineage: Bacteria > Planctomycetota > J058 > J058 > J058 > JAMLIC01. The sequence continues at coordinate 6,159 of JAHBXY010000025.1, forward strand.
CACTACGTCGACGAGGACGGCGGCTTGTGCGGGATCTGGCGGCATCGCGAGGCGACCTGCGCCACCTGGTTCTGCCGCTTCGAGCGCGGGCGCGTGGGCTTCGACCTGTGGCAGGCGGTCAAGCACCTCCTGGCCGAGGTCGAGCGCGACCTGGCCCTGCGCTGCGCGCTCGACGCCGGCGTCGACCCGGGCCTCCTGGCCGGGCTCCTGCCGCAGGAGGACGCCGCGGCCAGCGCCGGCCGGCCCTGGCAGGAGCTCGAGGGCGCCCCCGACCCCGGGGTCCACGCGGCCGCCTGGGGCGCCTGGGCGGGCCGCGAGGTCGAGCTCTACCTGCGCTGCGCCGACCTCGTCGACGGCCTCGGCTGGCCCGACGTCCTGTCCCGCTGCGGCCCGCGCGTGGCGGCGCGCGCGGCGGCCGTGCAGGCGGCCCACGCCCGGCGCCTCGACGCGCGCCTGCCCGCGCGCCTGCGGGCCGGCGGCTTCCAGGTGGCGGCCACGCGGCGCGACGGCGGCCTGCGGGCCGTGACCTACTCGCCGTTCGACGCCATCGACCTGCCGGCCAGCCTCATCGCGCTCCTGCCCGCCTTCGACGGGCGGCCGACCGACGAGGTGCTCGAGGGGCTGCGCCGCGACCACGGCGTCGAGCTCGACCCCGGGTTCCTGCGCCAGCTCCTCGACTGGGGCGTGCTGGCCGGGGAGTGATCATCCGACACTTCAGTCGAAGGCCACGCGGAACCCGATGCGGTCGCGGAGGCGCAGGAAGTCGGCGGTGTCGGTCGAGTCGACCGGCTCGCGCGAGGCCAGGCGGGTGACCTCGGGGCCGCGGGCCCACGAGCCGCCGCGCAGGACGCCGAAGCGCGCCTCGCCCTCGAAGCGGCCCTCGACCCACTCGGAGACGTTGCCGGCCAGGTCGAACACGCCGTAGATCGAGCGGTCGCGCGGGTGGCTGCCCACGGGGTCGAGCGCCGGCGCGCCGTCCTCGCCGCCCTGGTGGAGCCGCGCGGCCGGCTGCGGGGCCGCGGGGTCGAAGGCGTCGCCCCAGGGGAAGAAGCGGCCCGCCGGCCCGCGGGCGGCCTTCTCCCACTCGACCTCCGTGGGCAGGCGCAGGGCGCGGCCGAGCACGGACGAGCGCCAGCGGCAGTAGGCGCGCGCGCTCTCGAGGCGCACGCCCGCCGCCGGCAGGCGCTCGCGGCCGGCGCGCGGGACCTGCCGCAGCGGGTCGTCGGGGTGCGGGGCGAGCAGGAAGGGCGAGGGGAGATGCGCGGCGCGCTCGGCCGCGGGGAGCGCGTCGAGGAACTCGGCGTACTCGGCCGCCGTGACCTCGTGCTGGCCGAGGAAGAAGCCGGCCACCCACACGGGCTCGCGACGGGCGAAGAGCGGGCGGACGGCCTCCGGGTCGCCGCCGGCGAAGAACTCGCCCGGCGGCACGTGGACGAAGCCCGGCGGCACGCCGGCCGCGGCGGGCAGCTCGACGCGCACGACGACCGGGTCGGGGCCGCGGCGCAGGTGCAGCGGCACGCGTACGGGCACGCGGCCGGGGGCCTCGAGCACGAGGACGTACTCGCCCGGGGGGACCTCGAGCCCGGGGGTCACGGGGCTCGGGCCCAGGTCCTGCTGGTCGCCGAGCGACCAGGTCCGGTCGGCGTCGACGACGACGGCGTGGAGCACCACGCGCGCGCCCGGCGGGGAGGTCTCGACGGTGAGCAGGCGCGGGCGCCGCTCGCGCGCCGGGTCGAGGAGGCCGAGCGCCTCGAGCTCGCGGAGGACGGCGGCGACGAGCGCCTCGTCGCCGTCGCGCTCGGCGCGGCCGCGGAGCGCCTCGAGCAGGCCGCCGGCCAGCTCGAGCGCGCGCGCGGCGAGGGGTGCCCGGTCGGCGCGACGCGCAGGGCGTCAAAAATCTGCTCGAGCGCGTGGCGGGCGGTCGGCGTCGGCGCTGCCGTCGAGTTGCCGCGCCTCGGCCCGCGCAGGGCCGCGAGTCGGCGGGCCACCTCCCGGTTGCGCCGCCCGGCCTGGCGGCGAGAGTTGCTGGTCGGCGCCTCGCGGCCGCTCCAGCGCCGCCGCGGCCTCGCGCCAGGCCGCCAGCGGCGCGCCGACGAGGGCCTCGGCGGCGGCCACCCGCTCGCCTGCCGCGGCGACCGCGCGGACCCGCGAGACGACGACGCCACCGGCGAGGGCGCCGACGATGACCAGCACGAGGAGCGCGCCGAGGGCGGCCGTCAGCGGGTGCTTGCGCACCTGGCGCAGGGCCCGCTGGGCGCGCGTCGCCTCGCGCGCGCGCACGACGTCGCCGCGGAAGAAGCGGATCAGCTCGTCCGCCACCTCCTTGGCCGTCTGGTAGCGCTCCTGCGGCTCCTTGCGCAGGCACTTGCGCACGATCGCCTCGAGGTCGGGCGACAGCTCCGGTCGGAGGGCGCGCAGCGGCGGCGGCTCCTGCTGCGTGATCTGGATGAGGAGCTCGCGGAGCTGCTGCGAGGGGAAGGGGAGCTGCCCGCCGCTCAGGCACTCGTGGAGCGTGACGCCGAGCGCCCACACGTCGGCGCGCGCGTCGACCGTGCGGCCCATGGCCTGCTCGGGCGCCATGTAGGTGGGGGTGCCCATGAGGGCGCCGGCCTGCGTGATCGCCTTCTGGTCGTGGCGGCGCGCCAGCCCGAAGTCGGTGATCAGCGCCTGGTCGTCCTCGCGCACGAGGATGTTGTCGGGCTTGATGTCGCGGTGCACGACGCCCTGGCCGTGCGCGTAGTCGAGCCCGAGCGCGACGTTGAGCACGTACTTGGCGACCTTCTTCGGGTCGTGGAGCGGGCCGCGCGACTCCTTGAGCAGGTCGCGGAGCGAGCGCCCGGCGACGAACTCCATGGCGTAGAACCAGGTCCGCCCCTCGCAGCCGAACTGGTAGATCGGCACGATGCTCGGGTGGACCAGCGCCGCCGCCGCGCGCGCCTCGCGCTCGAAGCGGGTGACGGCGTCGGGGTCCTGCGCGAAGTCGTCGGGCAGCACCTTGAGGGCCACGCGGCGCTGCAGCGACTCCTGCACGGCCTCGTAGACCTTGCCCATGGCCCCCTCGCCGAGGAGGCGCACGACGCGGTAGTCGCCGAGGCGCCACGTGGACACGTGCTCGCCGCCCAGGTGGAGCGGCACGGCCTTCGGCGCGCGCGGGGCGTCGGCGGGCATGGGGGAGCGAGTATACGGGCCGGCGGCGGCCGCTGCCGCCCCGGTCCGGGGGACGGCTCACAGCGGCCGTCGCTTGTTCTATGTCCACGTCCGGGCGCGCGGCTCGATGCTCCGATCCGCAGTGAGGCACCTGTCGCCCTCGCTCCGGCCGCTACGCGGCCTCCGCTCGGGGATGGCGCCACCGCTCGATCTGCTCGCTTCGCTCGCAGATCAAGCGGTGAGCGCGGTCAGTCGACGAGGGGGGCCAGGGCCGGGTCGAGCCGGGCGAGGTGCCGCACGAGCGGGTCGCGGCGCGCGGCGGCCGGCAGCTCGTCGCGGGCGGTGGCCGCGTCGCCTGCGCGGCGGCCGTGGACGGCCGTCGGCCGCGCGCGCGAGGTCGGCGGCGCCGCGCCGGCACGGGCCAGGACCCAGCGGGCGAGGGTCGCCATCGCGGCCGGGGTCGCCCTCGGCCAGACGCGCGCGCTCGAGGGCCGCCTGCCAGGCGGCCCGCCCGGCGGCTCGCCGCGCGCATCGGCCAGGGCCACGAGCGCGGCCGCGGCGAGCCCGGGCGGCGCGCCGCCGGCGAGCGCCAGGACGGCCTCCTGCAGGTCGGCCCGCGCCGAGGCGAACGACAGGGCGCCGACGAACGACTCCAGGGCCTCGGCTTGCCGGCCGAGCCCCTGGAGGCACATGCCGCGCCGGAGCCACGACCACCAGTGGTTGCCCGCGTGGACCATCGCCCGCTCCCAGGCGGCGAGCGCCTCGTCGAGGCGACCGAGGTCCATGAGCAGGTCGGCCTGGGGGGAGTCGACCTCCTGCGGCGACGCGCCGGCCGCGCGGGCGCGCTCGAACAGCGCGACGGCGCCCTCGAGCGCCGCGCGGCCGGCCGGAGTGCGCGGGTCGTGCCGGCGCGCGCGGATCGCCGCGCCGCGCCGGGCGAGGACCGCGCCGCGGCGGTCGGGGCCAGGACCTCCGGCGGCGTGAGCGCCGCCTCGTGCGGTTCGGCGTCGCACATGGAGTAGTAGCCGACCGTCAGGTGGCCGACGAGCGCCGGGCGCTCGCCCTCGTGCTCGAGGGCGCCGACGCGGGCGCGGACGCGGTCGAGCCCGAGCGCCCGCATCGGCGCGCTCGGCCGCGGCCGCCGCGCGCGCAGCGTCGCCCGCCACGACGGCGGCGAGGACCGCCCGGGCCAGCACCGCGGGGCGCGCCGGCGGTGCCCTGGTCGCCGCCGCCTGAGCTGCCAGGGCCCCGGCTGCGAGGCGGTGACGCGCCGGCGCGGCCGCGGCGCCGACCGCGGCGGGTCGAGGCAGTCCGGGTCCGTGACGCGCGCCAGCGCTGCGCGCCGCGGCGCCAGCGCGTGACCGCGTCGTCCCCCGCGCGCGAGGTGCTCGACCGCGCTGCCCGCCGCGGCGGCGGCGTCGAGGCGGGCGGCGCGCGCCGGGTCGTCGGGGCCCCGCTCGACCGACGCGCGCGAAGGCCACGCGCGGCGCGGACGAGCCCCAGCCGGCTGGAGCCCGGCGGCCGCCCAGGGCAGCGGGTCGACGGCCTCGACGATCGCGCCGGCGCCGGCGCCGACGAGCGCGCCGCGCAGGCGGTCGTCCTCGAGCCGCTCCAGGCGCAGCTCGCCCGCGGCCGCCTGGCCGACGTCGGCCCGGGCGATCGTGCGCCCGTCGCGGACGAGCCGCAGGGCGCGCCCGTCGAGCTCGAGGACGATCGCCGCCTCGCCCTCGCCGGCGGCGAGGACGACGAGCGGGCCGCCGTGGCCGCCCTCGTTGCCCTCGAAGGTGGCCGTGACGCGCGCGCGGGGGCCGAGGCGCGCCGGGGCCCAGGCGAGCGCCGGGCGGTCGGGGCGCAGGAGGGCGCCCTCGACCTCCAGGTCGAGGAAGCCGAGGTGCGCCTCGCTCAGGCGGAGCCGCACCTGGCCGGGGGGCGCGGGGGCGGCGGCGGCGGCGTCGAGCGTGGGGACGACCTCGTCGTCGAGGACGACCCGGGCGCCTGGCGGCGCGCCGGGCGCGAAGCGCAGGGTGCGCCACGCGTCGCTCGAGCGCATGGGCACCGACGCCCCCTCATGGGCCAGCCGGCCGCCGCGACCCATGAGGTGCAGCGAGCGGTAAGGCTCGTCTCCGCCCACGCCGAGCCTGACCCACAGGTCGTCGCCGTCGACGAGGGCCTCGCGTCGCCAGCGGAGCGAGAGCCCCGCGGCGGCCCAGCGGGCCGAGCCGACCTGGGCGTCGGTGACGCTCGAGTCGTTGGCGGCGATGACCGCCGCCCCCTCGGCCGCCCCGGGCGTCGGGCCGAGGAAGGGGTGCGGCGCATCCGCCGCCTGCACGTAGAAGGGAGGGTTGACCGGCGCCGGCCGCAGGCCGCGCGGGTCGTAGCGGGTGGCGAGGCGCCCCTGGTCCGCCGAGCGGACGACCCCGGTCATCGCGGCCTGGCGGGCGCCCGGCCGGCCGTCGAGCACGGCGGCGAGCGGCGCGGCGATGCGGCCGGGGTCGTCCCAGAGCGAGGGCGCGTCGACGTCGGGCGCGGGCGCCGCGCCGAGCGACCACGTGGGCGCCGGGCCTCGTGCCGGCTCCAGGTCGGGCGTCGCGGGTCCGACGGTCGCAGGCCCGGCGGCGTCGGGCGGGGAGGCATGCGTCAGGAGCGTGACCGCGCCGACGATCGCCAGGGCCAGGGCCGCGCCCACGACCGCGGCGCGCCGTCGCCTCGCCCCGCCACCCCTCGGGGCGCCCGCTGGCGGGCGGCGCATGCGCAGCGCGCTGGCCACGGCGGCGGCCGTCGGCCGCAGGGCGGGGTCGCGCTGCAGGCAGGCCCGGCAGGTCGCGTCGAGGTCGAGCGGCACGCGGGGCTCGAGGCTCCGGGGCGAGGGGATCTCCTGGTGGACGATCGCCGTGGTCAGGGCGATCGCCGAGTCGTCGTGGAACGGGCTCCGCCCGGTGAGGCAGCCGAAGAGCATCACGCCGAGCGCCCAGACGTCCGCCGGCGGCCCGACGCGCTCGCCGCGCACCTGCTCGGGGGCCATCGTCGCGAGGGTGCCCAGCATCGCGCCGGTCTGCGTGAAGCGCGAGGCGTCGAGGCCCCGCGCCAGCCCGAAGTCGGTGACCACCGCCTGGCCGCCCGGGCGGACGAGGACGTTCGAGGGCTTCAGGTCGCGGTGGACGATCCCGCGGGCGTGCGCGTGCGCCACGCCGCGGGCGACGCCCTCCATCAGGAGCGCCGCCGCCGGGGGCGCGAGCTGGCGCTCGCGCTCGAGGCGCGTCTTGAGGTCCTCGCCCTCGACGAGCTCCATGGCGAGCCAGGGCAGCGGCTCGTCGCCCGAGCCCAGGTAGCGGACGACGTTGTCGTGCGCGAGCCCCGCGAGGGCCGCCACCTCGCGCGCGAAGCGCTTCGTCGACGTGTCCCGCTGCCCGAGCACGAGCTTGAGCGCGACGGGGCGCCCCGCGTCGTCGCGCGCGCGCATGACCACCCCCATGCCGCCGCGCCCGAGCTCGCCCTCGACCGTGAACGGGCCGACGCGCGTGCCGGGCGGGACGCGGCGCAGGAACAGCGACGCGCTCAGCGCCGTGGAGCTCGCCCCGCCGCCGGGCGTCCCGCTCGCCGTCGTCTCCTCGGCCCGCGCCGCCCGCGACGGCGGCTCGACGGCGGTCGCCTCGCTGCGTCAGGCTGGCTGCCAGCGCGCGGGCGGTGAGCCACTGATCCACGCCGGCGGCACCCCGGCGGCGCGGAGCGCCGCACGCCCGCGCCGGCGGGCGCGCGCTCCAGCGCGGCGACCACGCGCCGCGCGAGGTCGGCGTCGAGCTGGCCCGAGCGCGCCGCCTCGACCACGGCGGCGCGGAGCGCAGGAACGGTCGGCTCCACCCCCCGAGCCTACATCCGGCGAGGCCTGCCGCGCCAAGCGGCGGCAGGCCTTACGCGCGCGTGCGGGGCGAGCTCGCGGCCTTCTTCCTGGCGCCGGCCTTCTTCTTGCCGGCGGTCTTCTTCTTGCCGGCGGTCTTCTTCTTGCCGGCGGTTGTCTTCTTGCCGGCGGCCTTCTTCTTCTTCCCCGTCGGCGCGGATGCTCCGGAGGCCCCGCCGCCCTCGAGGGCGGCGACGAGGCCGCGGGGCGCCACGGCGCGGTAGCTCTCGTCCAGCCACGCGAGGAGCAGGTCCAGGGGGACGTCCTCGCCGTGCTCGAAGCGCGCGGTGACCCAGCCGCTCTTGCCCAGGCCGTAGCCGCACGGCTCGGTGAACGGCAGCGTCAGGGCGGCCGGGCCCGACCGCGGCAGCTTGGTCGTCGTCGTCAGGCCGCCCTCGCGCCCGCCGACGAACACGAACACCTTGCCCTTGACCTTGACCACCGTCTCGCCCCAGGGGTGGTCCTCGTGGGCGCCGGGGTAGCGCAGCGCGGCCTTCAGCAGATGGCGCTCGGCCGGGGTCGCGGCGGGCTTGCTCACGGTGCACCTCGCTCCCCCGACCCTACACGGTCTGCCCTCGCCGAGCGAAGGGCCGATCGGCAGGCGCCGCAACACGCCGGCGGCCCGCGGCCCGGACGATCGCGAGCGATCGGGTTCGACGCGCTGCGGGCGCCGGTCCGCGTGGCGTGGCGTCGGCCGGGCCTCTAGAGGGCCGGCCGGAAAGCCGCTTCGCGGCCTTCCTGCCGGCCCTCTAGCCTCATCGCTGATGCCGGGGGATCCGTGTGCTCGGCCGCTGCGGTCTCACACTTCGAGGACTGACGGGTGGATCGGCGGCCGAGCACAGGGACCCCCGGCCGGAGTCGGCCCGGCCCGGCCCGTCCGAGGCGGCTGCCTGGCGCCTTTCCGGCCGGGCCTCTAGGATCTTCGTGGTCGCCGGCGGGCCGATCCGCGCCACGGCGAGGGGGGGGCGCAAGTGACGTGCGCGTGCGGTTACGCCCATAGTCCGGAGTCGGCGACTCACTGCAAGCTGTGCGGGCTGCCGCTCGGCGGCGGGGCGGCGCCGCCAGCGCGCGGGCGCGGCGCCGACGGGCCGGCCGAGGGTCGCGACCACCAGCTCGTCACCGAGGGCTCACCGCCGCTCCGCCTGGTGTCCGGCCAGACGCTGTCGATCGGCCGCGCCGAGGGCAGCGGCCTGCCGATCCCGTCGCAGCGGGTCTCCCGTCAGCACGCCGAGATCGCCTGGCGCGCCGGGCTCCCCGTGCTCCGCACCCTGAGCGAGACCGGCTCCACGCTCGTCAACGGCAAGGCCATCAAGGAGCACGAGCTGCGCGACGGCGACCGCATCCAGATCGGCCCCTACGAGTGCACCTACAAGGTGCGCGTCGACGGCGCGCCCGAGAAGTTCGAGCCCCAGGCCCCCGCCGGCGGGACGACGCTCGTCGACGAGGGGGGCGACGCCATGAGCGGGAGCCTGGCCGAGATGAGCCTCTTCAGCCTCCTGCGCAGCTTCGAGGTGCGCGGCCGGACGGGCACGCTCGTGCTCCGCGCGGGCAGCAAGGAGGGCACGCTGGTCCTCGACAAGGGCAAGCTGACGAAGGTGGACCTCGAGGGGCAGCGCGGGAAGCAGGCCCTCTTCGTCCTCCTCTCCTGGCGCGAGGGGACCTACTCGTTCTCGCTCGACAAGCGCAACCCCACGGGCAAGATCTTCCGGACCTTCAACTACGCGGCGGTCGGGCCCGACAGCACGAACGACCTCAAGGGCACGATCAGCGACCTGCTCGAGGAGGCCCAGGACGCCGGCGTCGAGGAGCCGCTGCCGCCGGGCGCGCCCAAGCCGCCGCCGCGGCCCGGCGCCGCCGACACTGACCGGGCGCCCCCACAGCCGGGCGCCCCACGGCCGGGCGCGTCGGGGCCGGGTGCGTCGGGGCCGGGGCGGCCCGGAGCAGGCCCGCCCGGCTCCCGTCGTCCGCCGCCGCCGCCGCGCGGTCGGTGACGGATCCACGAGGCGGGCCGACCCGGCTCGCCTGCAAGGTGTGCGGGGCGCCGGCGCGGCGGTGGTTCGACCTGCCGAGCGCGCATGGCCCTCCCTCGCTGACCTTCTTCCTCTGCCGCGGCTGCGGCCTCCTCTTCGCCGGGACGCCCCTCGACGACGACCAGCTCCGCGCCGCCTACGACGCGATCGACTCCGGGGCCCTCTACGCCGCGATCGCGCCGACGCTGCGCGCGAAGCTCGAGCGGGCGCTGCGCGCCGTGGAGCCGTGGCTCACGGGGGCGCGGCCGCGGCTCCTCGACGTCGGCTGCGGGCCCGGGGACCTCCTGGCGCTCGTGCGCGCGCGACGCCCCGAGGTGGAGGCCGTCGGCCTCGAGCTCCCGGGCGCCCGGGCCGACGCCGCGCGCGGCCGCGGCCTGACCGTGTCGACCGGCGCGCTCGACGCGCTCGAGGGCGGCTTCGACGTGGTCGTCATGCTCGACCTCGCCGAGCACGTGCCGGACCCGAACCGGCTCTTCCGCGACGCGTGCGCGCGCCTGCGGCCCGGGGGCCTCCTCTACCTCCACACGCCCCGGCGCTGCGCCTGGGACACGCTGGCCTTGAACCTCGTGCGCCTCCCGGTCGTCCGGCGCGGCGCCCGGGCGTGGCTGCGCACCCGCGTGTCGATCTACCACCTCCACCTGTGGACGGACGAGGCCCTGCGCCGCTCGCTCGCGCAGGCCGGCCTGCGCGACGTCGAGCTGCGGGCGACGCAGGAGCTCGGCTGGCCGCTCGAGCTGTACCTCGAGCGGCATCTGCGGCCGCTCCCGCGCGCCGCGCGGAGGCTGCTCGGCGCGGCGGCGCGCCTGCTCGTGGCCTCGGGGACGCTGAGGAACAAGGCGGTGGTCCGGGCGCGGCCCTGTCGCGGCTCCTGAAGGCCTCGATCAGCCGCCCGGGCCGCCGAGCCAGCTCAGCGGCACGACCTGCGTCGGGAGCTCGTCGGACCGGGCCTCGTACGCCGCCCGCCACCGGTCGCCGGGGTCGGGGCCGAGCACCGCGGTGAGGACCTTCGCCGCCTCGACGGCCCGCCGCTCGAGGACCTTGGTCAGCGCGTCGGCAGCGCGCGCCCGGTCGGCCTCGGCCGTGAAGAGCGGCGCGACCGAGTCGGCGATGAACGCCTGGTCGCCCGCCATCTCGAGGAGGCGCGTCGCGGCGAGCGCCGTGCTCGGGTGCTTGAGGCCCTCGAGCGCCAGGTAGACGTCCGGGTCCACCCAGACCATGTCCTCCTCCGGGTCCTCGCTGGGCAGGAGGACGGCCGGCGGCGCCCCGCCGAAGACCAGCTCGGCCTTGCCGATCGTGAGCGTGTCGCCCGTCTCGAGGAGGGCCACGATCACCCGCTCGCCGCCGAGCAGCGTGCCGAAGCGGCTCGCGCCGTCGCGGATGATCAGCCGCCGGTGCAGCCGCTGGATCGTGGCGTGGACGCGCGACACCGAGCGGTTGGCGATGGCGACGGCGCAGCCCTCGTCGCGACCGATCGTGAAGACGTCGCGGTCGGCCGGCAGGATGACGTCGCGGACCTCGGGCTCGCCCTTGACCACGCGCAGGGCGGCGGCGCCGACCGGCAGCGAGGCGACCGCCTGCTCGGGGAAGTGCGCGTGCGACTGCTCCCAGAACGCGAGCCAGGCGGCCACGTCGTCGCCGAGGTTCTCGTGCGTCATGGAGAAGAGCGTCCCCGGCAGGCGCGCCGCCGTGCGCCGCTGCGCCTTCTCCATGGCCGCGGCCGCCGCCGCGGCGGTCTCGTCGCCGAAGAGCGGCGCGAGCGCGGCGCGGGCGGCCTCGACCTTCGCCGCGTTCGGCCGGCGGTCCAGGTCCTCGATCAGCGCCAGCACGCAGCGCCGGTCGGACAGGCGCAGGAGCGCCTCGAACAGGTAGGCGGGCAGGCGCACGCTCGGGCGCGCCTCGACGGTCACGGCGCTCAGCCGCGCCCCCTGGCCGCCGTCGCGGAAGGTGCAGGCGACCTCGCCGAAGCGCATCTCGTCGCCGTCCTTGAGCAGCACGTCGCCCGCGATCTTCATGCTCCCGACCCACGTGCCGCCGGGCGCGCCGAGGTCGCGCACGACCCAGCCGATCGGCGTCCGGGTGAAGTGGGCGTGCTGCGGCGCGACCGATGCGTCCTGCAGGAGGACGCCGGACGCGTCGTCGCTGCCGACGACGAACTCGCCCCAGGGCATGAGCAGGTGCCTGAAGCCGTGGCCGTCGACGAGGCACGGCACCTCGACCGGCGCCCCGTCGACCACCCGCTGCAGGTCGTCGGCCAGGGCCTGCGCGTCGGAGTAGCGGTACTGCCGGTCGGGGATCAGCGCGCGGACGATCACCAGCTCGAGGTCCTCGGGGAGGTCGGGCACGAGCTCGCGGGGCCAGGCGAAGGCGGCGTCCTTGGCGAGGTTGGAGATCTCCTCGGGGACCGTCCCCGGGAAGGGCAGGCTGCCGGTCACGAGCTGGTAGAGCGTGGCCCCGAGGGCGAACACGTCCGCGCGCGCGTCGACGTGGTGGTCGCCCCACTGCTCGGGGGCCATGTAGTGCGGCGTCCCGAGGGCCTGCCCGGCCATGGTCAGCCCGTCGTCGGCGGCGACGGTCTTCGCCAGGCCGAAGTCGAGGATCTTCACCAGCCCGTCGCGCGTGAGGAGGACGTTGGCCGGCTTGATGTCGCGGTGGATGACGTTGCTCTTGTGCGCGTGCGCCAGGCCGAGCGCGATGTCGCGCGCCAGCCGGGCGGCCTCGGCGGGGGGGAACGCGCCCTGCGCCGCGAGCTGCTCGTCGAGGGCGCCGCCGTCGACGAACTCCATGACGATGTAGGGCGCCTCGGCGTCGACGACCGCGTGCACCCCGACGATGTTCGGGTGCTTCACCTGCTCCATGACCCGGGCCTCGCGCAGGAAGCGCCCGCGCCAGGTCGGGTTCTGCGCCTGCTCGGGGGCCAGGAACTTGACGACCACGGGCGTGTCGTCGCCCGGCCGCCGGGCGAGGTACACGGAGCCCATGCCCCCCTGGCCGATCTTGCGCTCGAGCGTCCAGCCGGAGCAGTCCTGCCCCGGCAGCGGGTCGTCACTCACGGTGCTGATCTCCCGGAGAAGCGCAGGGGCGCTACGCGCCCTCGTCCTGACGCCGGCTCGCCTCCATGAGGATCGCCGTGACGGGCGCCTGGACGTCGGCCGGGCGGTTCGCGTCGAAGCCGGGGCCGAACGAGAACTGCCCGTCCTTCTCGCGCAGGAGCAGGTAGATCGCCTCGACGCCCGTGACGTCCTCCGCCTCGGCGTACACCGGACGCCCCTCGCGGAAGCCGACGCTGCCGGTCGCGTCCGACCCGAACACCTCGAGGACGCCGGTCTTCTGGTTGAACTCGAGCGTCTGCAGCAGCTCGAACAGGCTCACCTGGTCGAGGCGCCCGGCCATGGCGTCCGCGAGCATCGGCGCCGTGAGCAGGTTCGCGTCCGCGGCCGGCGCGGCGGGCCCCTTGCGCAGGTCGCGGTAGGTGCACAGGTAGGGCCCGACGCTCACCTCGTCGCCGTCCTCGAGCACGTGCGGCTTCGCGAGGCGCTTGCCGCCGACCAGCGTCCCGTTCGACGAGCCCAGGTCCGTGAGCACGGGGCGCCCCTGCGGGTCCCAGGTGATCTCGGCGTGCTTGCGGGAGACGCGCGACGACGGGATCGTCAGCATGGCCTCCTCGCGGCCGATGGTGAACACCTGGCCGGGCTGCAGGACGAGCGGGGCGGCGCCGACGCGCTGGAGGACGTGCGGGGAGCGCGGGGGCGCGCCGCCCTGAGCGGCCAACGCAGCCAGGCAGCGAGACCACTCAGGACAAGGCAGGAGCGCCGCCAGGCAGGCGCGCGGGCCGCCAGGACGCGGCGGCGCGCCCGGGCGAGGCGGTCCCGCCCGGGCGAGGGCGGCGCACCGGCAGCCGGGGCGGCGCCAGGAGCCTAGGTCCCCGTCGGACGCGGCGGCGAAACTTCAGCTTCCCGGTCTTCGTGCTGCTGCTCGATTCGCTGCGCCGGCGGGCGCCGCCGCCGGCGCGCCGCCGAGCGGCGCGCCGCACTCGACGCAGAACTTCGAGCCGGGCGGGCTCGCCGTCGAGTTGCACGCGCCGCAGGCGGCGGCGAGCGGGCCGCCGCACTCCGAGCAGAACCGGCCCCCCGGCGGGTTGTCGAAGCCGCACTTCGCGCAGGCGCTCATCGCTGATCCCCCCGCGCGGGAGTGTGACCTCGAACTACCCGGCGCGCCAGCATCGGAAGCGATCGCCGAGGGCCAGCCAGGCCAGGGCCGCCCCCGCCAGGAGCGACGTGCCGGCGGCGGCCGCCGCCGGCCAGCGGGGCGCCGGCAGGGCGACCACGACCAGCGTGACCACGAGCAGCCAGGCCGCCTGCAGGCCGAGGTGAGGGCGCGCGTCGAGCCCGCGCGACCAGCAGAAGTAGCGCACCTCGAGGGTCGCCGCCAGCGCGCCCGCCGCGACGAGCGCCCACGCGGCGGCCGCCGGGTCGAGCCAGGAGACCGCCGGGAGCGGGAGCCCGACGAGCAGCGCCGCGGCCGCCGCCAGCGCCGCCCAGGCGGTCGCGCCCCGGCGGGCCGCGAGCCGCGGCGACCCCTCGCCGCGGGCGTAGGCGCCGTAGTGCCGCTGGACCGCCACGTTGGCGAGCTGGAGCCCGGCCTCGCCCACGAGCACGGCGTAGGTGAGCGCGTCGGCCGCGGCGTCGCCCACGGCGCTCGGGAGCCACCCCAGGGCCCGGACCTGCGCGATGAGGAGCAGGCTGGCCGCGAGCTTGTGCACCCCCCCGCTCAGACGCGAGCGCAGGGCCACGGCCGGCGCGGCCGGGCGCCGCTGGAGGAGGCCGGCGGCGACGCCGGCGCCGAGGGCGACGAGCGCCTGGGCGCCGGCGCCGAGCAGGACGAGGCCCTGGCCGTCGATCGCCGGCATGCAGGCCGCGCCCCCGAGGAGCAGCACCGGCGGGGCGTTGATCACCCACTCGTAGAGGGCGGGCGAGAGGGTGCGCAGGAGGCCGATCAGGACGAGCGTCCCCGCGAGCACGAGGGCGGCGCACACGACGGCCAGCGCGTCCGACGAGCCGGCGCCGGCCGCGAGCGCCGCTCCGCCCAGCGCGACGCCCCCGAGCAGGGGGTAGAGGCTCACGCGGTGGAGGCTGCGGGCCGTCGCCACGTCGCCGCGCACCACGAGGGGGAGCTCGTCGTCGAGGCCCAAGCAGAGGAGGCGTCCCAGGAGCGTCGCGGCGGTCGTCAGCAGCAGGTAGCGGGTCACCTCGCCCGGGGCGAGCCCGGGGAGCACCGCCACGAGGAGCCCCAGGCGAGCGGCCAGCCCCACGAAGCGCCGCGCCAGCCCCTCGGCGACTCCCGTCACGTGGCTGCGGCCTCGTCGGCCGGTCGCTCCTCGGCGCGATGCGCGAGGCCGGCGGCGACCGCGATCAGGCCCCACGTGAGGAGGCCGCGCGAGTCGTACAGGTCCCCGCTGAGCTGGGCCGAGCCGAGCAGGACCACCCACACTGCGATGGCCACCGGGTCGAGCGGGCGCAGGTGCGCCACCAGCGCGGCCCAGCGCCCGGCGACGGCGAGGAGGAGCGCGAGGCCCACCAACCCGGCCTCGCAGGCGACCTCCAGGGGCAGGTTGTGGGGGTAGATGATCCCGGTCAGGGCGGGGTAGCCGGCGAGCCCTACCCCGCGGATCGGCGCCGTCCAGGTGAGCTCGAGCGCGAGGTCGAAGAAGAGGTCGCGGTAGCCCATATGACCCTGCGCCAGGGTGCGGTCGAGGAAGCGCTGCGCGAACAGGTCGCGGGCGGCCTCCCAGAGGCGGGGCTCAATCACGAACACCGCCCCGGCGGCCAGGGCGACCCCGATGGGGATCGCCGCCCGGCGGCTCAGGCCGCGGCCCGAGAGGAGCGAGAACGTCGCGAGCCCCGCGAGCGTTGCGCCGAGGGCGCCGCGCGAGCCGGATAGGAGGACGTGGACGCCGGCGAGCCCCGCGAGCGCCAGCCACGCCCGTCCGAGCCCCGCCTGCCAGGCTCCCAGCGCGAGGAGCCCCAGCACGCCCATGTTGCGCCCGAAGACGTTGGGGCCGCCCCCGAGGGCGGCGGCCCGCCCCGTCTGCTCCGTCATGACGCCAACCGCCGCGAGCACCGTTAGGCCCACCGTGGCTGCCGCGAGGAAGCCGCTCCGGCAGGCCCGGGCCTCGCCGCGCCAGATCCCGCCGGCGAGGCCGGCACCGCCGGCGGCGAGGATGACCACCTCGAGGGCCTTCTGGCGGGCGAGGTCCGGTTCCGGGGCCCACAGCGCCGAGGCCAGCATCCAGACGAACCAGGCCGTGGCGAGGCCGAGGAACCAGCGCCAGCGCCGCCGCGCCCCCTCGGGGTGAGGTCGAGGGGCGTTGAGCAGGACGACGATCCCGCCCAAGATGAGGACCGCGGCAGCCGCCGCGGCGCGCGGTTGGAGCCACGGCGGCACGTCGGCCTGGCCCTCCCCCCCCTCGAGGCGCCCCGGCGCCCAGCGCCCGACTAACCACAGGAACGCCGAGAGCGCGCCGACGGCGGCGCTGAAGGGCGCCCAGGTGGCTGCCCGAAGGTTACTGAGGGGTATCCCCGGGCCGTTCCGTTCTGGTATCACCCCCGGCCGCATGGCTGCATGCACCTACCCCTCGTCTCCCGGGCTGCTCGTTGTGCTCCTCGCCGTCTTCGGGGCGACGACCGCCTCCGCGCAGGACATCACGTTGCCGCCGCTCCCGCTCGACGACCGCCGGGGCGTCGAGGCGACCCCCTGGCTGACCCTCAAGCCGTACCTGCGCACCGGCGCCTACTACACGAACAACGTCTTCCAGCAGCGCAGCGCGCGGCGCGCGGGGGATACGATCTTCTACGCGATCCCGGGCCTGGACGCCTACCTCGAGGGCAGCGGAGGCTGGATCGAGGTGGGCTACGCGCCCACGTTCCTGGCCTTCGCCAGGCATGGGGGCAGCGATACGGTCGAGCACCGCCTGCGTTACGTCGGCCAGGCGGAGGTCGGCGCGCTGACGGTCAACTCGAGCGGCACGGCCAACTGGGCGGTGTTCAACACGGACCCGCAGTTCACCGGCCGCGTGCGCAACTTCCAGGGCGCGACGAACCTCGACCTGGACTATGCCTTCACCCCGCTCCTGGGGGCCAAGGCGACCGCGTTCGCCGCGGAGTCGCGCAACTTCCCGGACGTGCTCGAACCCACGAACACGCAGGAGTGGGGCGGCGGCAGCTACGCGACGGTCTCGCCCAACCTGCGCCAGCCGCTCAAGCTCATCGTCGGGAGCACCTTCCGAGAGATCCACTACATGGACCAACGCGCCCGGCTCCCCGACCTGAGCCTGGCGGGCGCCGTGGCGGGCGCCAAGCTCGAGGTCGACGAGTGGCTCCGGGTCGACCTCCTCGCGGGCGTGGAGGTCCCCTGGGTCAAGAAGCGCAACGGGCTTTCGCGCGACGTGGACCTCGACCCCGGCCCGATCGTCAACCTGACCGCCACGCTGATCCCCGTCGAGGGCACCACGCTGCTGGTGGCCCTCCGTCACCGGCTCGAGGCGTCGGCCGCTGCGGCGTACCAGCGCGCCACGACGCTCAGCGCCACGCTGACCCAGGCGCTGCCGTACGACCTCGAGCTCCAGCTCGTCGCGAGCTGGCGGCACCAGGACCCCCGTCGCCGCGCCGAGCTGCGCACGCAGAGCTACCGGGCCACGCTCGCCTGGAAGCCCTGGGAGCACGTCGAGCTGGGCGTCCAGGCGGGGTACACCCGGTCCGACGTCCGCAACGGCGGGTTCGAGGCGATGACCCTGGGCGCGGCGCTGACGCTCAAGCTCTGATCTCATGACGTCTCTGATCTGATGACATAAGGACCGCGATGCGCATCCTCGTCGTCAGCGAGCGCTACCGTCCGGAGATCACTCCGGCCTCCTTTCGCATCGCCGAGCACGCCGCCCGGTGGCTCGAGCGCGGGCACGAGGTGACGGTGCTCACATCGGTCCCGAACCACCCCCGGGGCGAGGTCTTCCCGGGCTACCGCAACCTCCCCTACCAGGTCGAGGACCTCGACGGCGTCCGGGTGGTGCGCGTGTGGTCGTACCTGGCGCCGGCGACAGGGACGGTCCGGCGATCCCTCGACTACATGAGCTTCACGGCGTCTGCCGTCGCGGCCACCCCCCTGCTGCCGCCGTTCGACGTGGCGCTCGGGACGTCGCCTACGCTCGCCGCCGCCGCGGCCGCCCGCGTGATCGCCCGCATCCGCCGCCGACCGTGGGTGTTCGAGGTCCGCGACCCGTGGCCGGCGGCGATCAGGTCGCTCGGGGCGATGCGCTCCGCCGCCCTCCTCCGGGCGCTCGAGCGGCTGGAGCTGGCCCTCTACGCGAGCGCCGCGCGCGTGGTCTGCGCCTTCCCTGCCATCCAGGAGGATATCGTCCGGCGGGGCGTGGCCCGCGCGAAGACGGCGGTGGTCACGAACGGCGCCGACCTGCGGCGCTTCGATCCGGAGCGGGTGCAACCGGCCGACCTGAGCGCGGAGCTGGGCGTGCCCCCCGACGCCTTCGTCGTCGGCTACGCCGGCACCATCGGACTCGCGCAGGACCTCGAGGTCCTGGCCCGGGCGGCGGCGCTCCTGCGCGACGACCCGCGCGTGTGGTTCGTCGTCCTGGGGGAGGGGGCGCGCCGGGCCGCGCTCGAGGCCGAGGCGGCCCGCCTCCGCCTCGAGCGCTTCATCGTGCGCGACTTCGTCCCGTTCCAGCGGATTGCCGCGTTCCTGGCCGCCTTTCACGTGAGCGTCGTCCACCAGACCCTGCTCCCCGTGTTCCGCGGCATGCTCCCGTCGAAGCTCTTCGAGCTCCTGGCCATGGGCGTGCCGGTGCTGATCGGGGTCGAGGGCCACGCCGCCGACCTCGTCGAGGGCGCCGGCTGCGGGGTCTCGGTCGCGCAGGGCGACGAGCGCGCGCTGGCGAGGGCGATCGCCGCGCTGGTGGACGACCCTGAGCGCCGCCGCGCAATGAGCGAGGCCGGACGACGGCTCGGCCGGGAGTTCGACCGCACACACCTCGCCGACCGCCTGCTCTCGCTCCTCGAGGAGGTCGCGGGTGGCGTCCCGGTCGCGTGATCGACCGCGACCAGGGGCGCGTCGCTCAGCGAGCGCGCAGCCGAAGGAGGAGCTCGCGCGCTCCGGCGTGGGCGGGGTCGACCGCCAGCGCGGCGCGCGCGGCCTCGCGCGCCCCGACCTCGTCGCCGCGGGCGGCCAGCGCGCGAGCGATCCGGTGCTGCAGGTCCGCGCGCTCCCGGCGGTCGGCCGTGGCGCCGAGCGCCCGGCGCCAGGCCAGGAGCGCCGAGTCGGCCCGCCCCTCGGCCAGGAAGGCGTCGCCGAGCTCCAGCCCGCCGACCCGCGGGTCGAGGTCGACCGCCCGCTCGAGCGCCTGCCGGGCCTCGGCCGGACGCCGGGTCGCGAGGTGCAGGCGGCCCAGCTCGCGCCACAGGGCCGCGGCATCGGGGCGCGCCTCGACGGCCTCGCCGAGCAGGGCCTCGGCGAGGTCGCGGCGGCCGTGCGCCGACAGGTCCCTGGCCGCGACCCGCAGGAGGTCCCCCGGCCGCGCGTGTGTTCGCGCCGCCTCGAGCCAGAGCGCCCGGGCCCGCTCCGCCCGCCCCAGCCGGAGGTCGAGGCCCGCGGCGCGCGCAACGTCGCGCGCGTCGGCCCCGGGGCCGAGGAGCGGCTCGAGGAGCCGCCGCGCGGGGCCGGGCGAGTGGTCGGCCAGCGCGACGACGCAGCGCCGCCGTCGGTCGGGGTGCGCGCCCTCGAGGAGCGCCTCGAAGTCGGCCACACCCACGTAGGGCTGCGCCAGCAGCGCGGCCACGGCGTCGTCGAGCAGCGCCACCCGTCCCGCGACAGCCGCGCGCAGGTCGGCCAGCGCCAGGTCGCGGTCGGCGGCGCGCGCCGCTGGGGTCACACCGGGCAGCCGGCCGAGCGCCAGCGCCTGGCGCCCCGCCTCCAGGCGGACGCCGGGGTCGTGCGGCGCGAGCCGCCGCGCCGCCGCCAGGCGCTCGCGCCGCGGCTCCGGGGCCGCGAGGACCGAGGCAAGCTCCAGGTGGGCCCAGGGGTCGCGCGGGGCCTTGAAGCACGCGCGCGCCAGGACCAGCCGGGCGGTGGGGAGGTCGCCCGCCGCCCGCAGGGCGCGCCCCCACTCGACGTCGGTGCGGCCGTGCGCCGGCCACAGGCGCGACGCCCGGAGGAAGCGCCCCCGGCGGAGCTCCATGGGCGAGCGCGCGTCGAGCGCGCGCCCCAGGGCGTCGCGCGCGACGGCCAGCCGCGCGCCGTGGAACGCGAGGACGACGGCGGCGAAGGCGAGCGCACCACCGAGGGCGTTGATGACGCGAGCGTCGGCCCGGCCCGGTCCGTCCGCGACGACTTCCTGGCGCGTCGCTCGCGTCCAGCTCCGGGCCGGCCCCGGGCCGGCGTCGACGGCGGGGTCGCCTCCAGCCGCGATGCCGGCGAGGGCGGCGAAGGTCCACAGGACCGGCGCGACCTGCAGCCCGAACTCCACGACGCTCGCCGCCGCCATGCCCGCCGCCGCGGCCGCGCTCGCGGCCAGCAGCGCCCGGCGCGCGCCGCCGCGCGGGAGGCGCGCCAGCCCGCGGCGGACGGCCATGACCCAGGCGGCGACGGCGCCGAGGGCCAGGGCGCCGCCGACGAGGCCGCAGTCCGCGAGCAGGTTGATGTAGTCGTTGTGGGTGGCATCGAGCAGCCGCGGATCGGCCAGGAGCTCCGGCGTCAGGGCGGCGTGCGAGCGCAGGCCGGCGCCGAGCAGGGGGAAGCGGAGGAAGAGCTGCCAGCCGATCGCCCACCAGGCGAGGCGATCCGTCTCCTCGCCCGCCACGAGGCGGTCGAAGCGGCCGAGCGTGACGTCGGCGCCCGCGACGAGGAGAAGGAGCCCGAGCGCGAGGGCGAGTGTGGCCCGGCGCCCCCGGGCGGCGCCCGAGAGCGCCACGAACACCCCTACGGCGACCGCCGCGCCGACCGCCCCGCTCCGCGAGCGCGAGGCGACGACGCCCAGCCCCAGGACCGCCGCCGCGGCGAGCGGCAGCCAACGCCGCCAGCCGGTGGGCCTGACGCGCTGCCCGACGCCGCCGAGCGCGAGCGCGACCGGGAAGAGCATGAAGAGCAGGGCGGCGAGGTTGTTCGGGGAGACGAACGTCCCGCGCGCGCGCGCCGCCGCCCCGACCTGCGGGAGGGCGACGACGACCTGCAGGACGGCGCCGGCGACGAGGAGCCCGCAGAGGAGGCGCGGGGGGCCGGCGCGGGCGGCCAGGAGGGCGACGACCGCCGCGCCGGCCCAGGCGAGGCCGCCCACCCGCGTCAGATGCGGGTCGAGCGAGAGGCAGGTCGGGCCCACGCCGTCGAGCAGGAACGGGCGCCGGGCCTCGACGGTCGTCGGCGAGAGCCAGGCGAGCGCGCCGCCCAGGGGCAGGACCTGGAGGGCCGCCAGGCCGATCAGGAGCGCGACGCCGATGGCGAGCCAGCGCGTCGGCCCGTCGAGCCGCGCCAGGGCGCGCGGGCGCAGGGCGGCGAGGCCGAGGGCCAGCCCGAGCGCGACCGTCAGGACGCCGAACCAGACCGGCCAGCGGCGGGAGTCGTCGAGCCAGGGCGCGAGCGCGACGACGCCCGCGGCCACCCACCAGCCGGCGGAGCCGCGCCGCCCGGCGGGCTGGAGCATGACGACCCCTGCGGCGAGGGATACAGGTCGCCGCCGCGCCATGATAGGAGTAGGCCATGCGCGCCGCCAGCAACGCCGCCGTGGGGCTGCTCCTGGTCCTCGCGGGCTGCCGGGCGGCAGCGCCGCTCCCGCCCGCGGGCGTCTGGGCCGCCGAGCCCGCAGAGCCCTACTGGGAGCAGGACGACGCCTTCCTTCAGGCGCGCGCGGTCGCCGCCGGAGGGGCCCCGTCCGCGACGCCCGCGCTGGACGCGCTCGCCGCGCTGGCCGCCGCGACCACGCCGGAGCTGACCCTGCGCGGTCTGCTCGAGCCGCTCGCTCGACCGACGCCGCCGGCGCGGCTGCGCCCGGGGGACCTCCTCGCGCTCGACGTGTACGGCCGCCCGGAGCTCGGCGGCGAGCGGCGCGTGGGGGCCGACGGCCGGATCTCCATGTTCGCTGCCGGGCCGCTCGAGGTCGGCGGCCTGACCGAGGCCGAGGCCGCCCGGGCGGTCGAGGAGGTCCTCCGCGGGGTGGCGCGCATGCCGCAGGTGCAGGTCCGCGTGCTCGAGCCCGCGCCAGCGGCGGTCCGCGTCGTGGGCCGTGTGGCCGGCGGCGGCGGCAGCGCGCCCCTGCCGCCCGAGCGCGCGCTCGACGTCCTCGACCTGATCGCGCTCTCGGGCGGCCTCCTCGACGACGCCGCGGCCGACCGCCTGACGCTCCTGCGCGAGGACGACGGCCGGTCGCGCGGGTTCCACTTCACCTACGACGAGCTGCTCGCGGCCCGCCCGGCGGGCTTCACCGCGCCGCTCCGGCCCGACGACGTGCTGGTCGTCCCCCGGCTGCCCGAGGTGCACGTGTTCGGGCAGGTCGGGCGCCAGGGCGCGTTCCCCCTGCGGCCGGCGGCCACGATCGGCTCGCTCCTGGTGCAGGCGGGCGGGCTCACCCCCGGCGCCAGCGCCCGCGACGTGCGGGTGCTGCGCGGCGAGGCCGCCGACGCGCCCGCGGCGCTCGACCAGGCGCTCGCGGCGGGCGACGTCGTGTTCGTGCCGCAGCGCCGGCGGGTGTTCCTCGTCGGCCGCGGCCTGAACACGAGCGGCCCGCTGGACCTGCCCGGCACGGGGCTCACGGTGGTGCAGGCCCTCGCCGCGGCCGGCTGGGTGACCAAGCGCGCCGACCTCGACGGGGTGGAGGTCCTGCGCTACCTCCGCGGCCAGGCGACGCGCTTCGCCGTGCCCCTGCGGGAGATCCTCGACGGCGACCGGCGGGACGCCGACTACCCGCTGCAGCCCGGCGACGTGCTCCACGTGCCGGAGGGCGCGTGGTGACGGCGCAGGGCGAGGAGGGCGAGCTGCGCGCGGCCTGGCGCCTCCTGCGCCGGGCCTGGGGCGCGCTGCGGCGCCGGTGGCCGACCGCCCTGGCGATCGCGGGGCTGGCCGCGGCGGCGGTCGCGCTCCGGCTGGCCCTCCAGCCCGACCGCTACGAGGCGCGGGGCCTGCTCCAGGTCGGTCTTAACATCGACCTCGACGCCGGTGAGGACTTCCGCTTCGCCGGGACGGCCGCGCGCGTCTTCTACAGCCAGGTCGAGCTGCTCAGCAGCGAGCGCGTCCTCACGGAGGCGGCGCAGGTCGTCGCGGGCGAGTCGATCCCGCCCGGCCGCGCGCGGGACGAGGCGCTGGAGGAGTTCCTTGAGCACGTCGCGGTGCGCCCCGTGCGCAACACCTTCCTGGTCGCGGTCGAGGCCTGGGACCCCGACCCCCGGCGGGCCGCGGAGCGGGTCAACGCGCTGTTCGACGTCTACGTGCGCAGCTCGAACGAGTTCCTGGGCGAGCGCTACCGCGTCCAGAACGACCTCGCCCGGCGCCGCGAGCGCGACGCGCTCGAGGCGCTGCGCGGCGCCGACGCCCGGCGCGAGGCGTTCCTCGCCCGATGGGGCGAGGTGTCCTTCGAGGCGCGCGGGCGCGCGCTCGCCGTCCGCTCGGGCGAGCTCGAGGCCCGGGCCGCGCGCGTCGACGTGGAGCTGGCCACGATCGCGGCCGAGACGAGCCTCGTGGCGACCAACATCGACCCCGATGACCGCGCCGAGCCCGAGGTGATGCTCGGCCGGCTGGGCTTCCTCCTCAAGGCCAAGGAGCTCCTCGACCCGCTCCACGAGGTGCGCGGGCGGCTCGCCCGCGCCGAGGCCGAGCTCGAGCCGGAGCACCCGGCGGTGCGACTCCTGCACGATCAGGTGCGGGCCCAGGCCGAGGCGCTGCGGGCCTCGCTGCGGACGCTCAGCGAAGGCCGGCGCGAGGAGCTGCGCCACCGCTCGGCGATGCTCGGGGCGGAGCAGGCTGAGGTCGTGCGGCTGCTCGCGGAGCTCGAGCGCGAGCGCTTCCGGTTGACCGAGCTCCAGGCCGACCACGAGCGCCTGCTGCGCGAGGTGGCCTATTACGAGCGCGAGCTCGAAGCGACCCGGGCGAGCCAGTGGCGCACCGAGGGGCGCTCGCAGGTCCAGCTCGCCGCCGCGGTGCTCGCGCCGGCCGAGGTCCCCCACGAGCCGTCCTCGCCCTTCAAGCCCCTTGTCATCGCGCTGATCGCGCTCGGCGCGCTGACCCTCGGCGCCGCCTCGGTGATCGTGTGGGATCAGGTCGACGACACGCTCCGCCCCGACGACGACCTCGCCGGGCAGCACGCGCTCGAGGTCCTGGCGCGGATCCCCGCCCACGACGCGTGGCAGGACGAGCGCGCCCTCGTGCTCGCGGTGGCCACGGACGCGCAGGCCACCGCCACCGGCGAGGCGTTCCGCCTGCTCCGGACCAACGCGCTCCACGCGCTCGCCGGTCGGGAGCGCCCGGTGCTCCTGATCACGAGCGCCGTCGCCGGCGAGGGCAAGACCCTGTGCGCGGTCCAGCTCGCGACCGTGCTGGCCCGCACGGACGGCCCGATCCTCCTGATCGAGGGCGACCTGCGCCGCCCGCGGCTCTCGGCGCTCCTGGGGGTCGAGGCGCCGCGCGGGCTGAGCCAGGTCCTCCTCGGCGGCTGCGCGCTGGCCGACGCGATCGTGCCCAGCGGCCAAGATGGCCTGAGCCTGCTCCCGGCCGGGCCCGCGCCGGCCTCGAGCCCGGGCGACCTGCTGACGCCCGGCGCGCTCTCGCGCCTCTTCACGGAGGCCCGGGCCGGGTTCCGGGCCGTCGTCATCGACAGCCCGCCGGTCCTCGGGCTGGCCGACACCAGCCTCCTCGCCCCGCACGTCGATGGCGTGCTCCTGGTCGTGCGGCTCGCCGTGGCGCGGCGACGCGAGGTGGAGGCCAGCCTGGCGCAGCTGCGCGCCGTGGGCGCACGGCCCACCGGACTGGTCGTGAACGGGCTCCACCAGGCCGCGCCGCCCTACGAGGCCTACGGCGCCCGCCCGCCGGCGGCGGAGGAGGACGAGGGCGCGTAGCCGGGCGAGTCGGAGCGGCGGAAGGGGCGAGCGCCTGGTGTCCCGCTGACCGGGTGTCTAGACTATGCGAGGGGAGCGCCATGGACCGACGGCTGAAGGACTCGGGGCTCGTCGCGGCGGGCGCGCTCTTCGTCCTCGCCGGGCTGGCCCTCGTCGAGGGCACGGCGGCGGCGGGCGAGCCGGGCGCGGGCGACCTGGTGGCGGTCGCCGGCGACCCTGCGGCCCTCCAGGCGCGCCTCGAGGCGGGCGAGCGGCTCGTCTGGGCCGGTCCGGCCCACCGGCAGACGCTCGTGCTGCGGCTGGGCGGGGGCGCGCTCCTCCTCGAGCGCGGCCTGCGCCACCTCGACGCGCAGGTCGGGCTGCGGCGGGACGGCGCCTTCCTGGTCGTCGAAGGGCCGGCCACGGTGCGGCGTGAGCAGGACGCCGAGGGGGCGCGGCGCATGGACGCGAGCACGCTCCTGGGCCTGCCGTGGGGGGCCCCGCCCGACACGGCGCCCCCCGCGGCGCCGCCAAGCGACTCGCGGCTGCAGATGATCGAGGGCGACGCGAGCATCGCGCGCGCCGCCGCGCCGGCCGCGGTCAACGTCAACAAGGGCGGGGAGGCGCCGCTCGTCGAGCGCGACAAGGCCGACCTGGGCGAGTTCGCCGAGGGCAAGGTCGAGGTCGGCGGGTCGCAGCTGACCCTGCTCGAGCACACGAACCTGCGCGTGCTGTCGATCGGCGCGACCTCGTCGGTCGTCGAGGTCCTGGGCGTGCAGCTCGAGCTGCAGCGCGGGACGATCGTCGAGGCGGCGTTCGGCTCGCTCGTGCTGAACATCCAGCGCGGCGCCGCGACCGTGCGCCCGGGGAGCGCGCCCCAGATCCCGGAGATCCGGATCACGAACCTCGACCCGGGGACCGGGATCCTCACGGTCACGACGGTGCAGCTCGCCCCTGGCCAGGAGTTCGGCGCCGGGCCGACCGGCGTGTGGACCACGCCGGGGTCGGCGTCGCCGATCTCGGTGACCGTGACCCTCTCCGTGCCCGTCTACGACGCCGACGGGCAGGTCGTGGGCCGCGAGACCGTGACGACGTTCCAGGGGCAGGCCCCGGTGGGCACGGCGCCGCCGGTGCCGGTGCTCGTCGACGCGATCGCGCGCGTGATGGCCAGCGGGGACCCCGCCGCCGTCGGGCCCATGGTGGAGGCCCTGACGAACGGGACCTCGGTCACCGAGCTGGGCCTGGCGAGCCTCGTGACGAACTACACCGGCGACCCGGACCTCGTCGACGTGATGCAGGGCGCGCTCGCGCACCTCGGGACCGCCGGGTCGCGCGGCGGCTCGCCGTCGGATGAGGACGCCTCGGGGGAGGAGGGGGGGGCGAGCACCACGTCGTCGGGCGGCGGCGGCTCGGAGCCTCCGGCCGGTCACGGCGGCGAGGACGACGAGGCCGACGCGCGGACGATCGAGATCTTCTTCACCTACTCGAGCGTCCCCGGCGACGGGCTCGTCGGCGGCGTCCTCTTCGCGCAGGGCAACCCGCCGCCGCAGTCGATCGACCACTCGAACAGCCAGAACAGCACGGGCACGAACACGATCATCGGCGGCGGCAACAACACCGGCGGCAACACCGGCGGCTCCGTCACCCCGACCAGCTCGGCCTCGTTCCGCTGACGCCGGCGCCGCCCGCTGACGGCGGTCAGCGACCGTCGTCGACCGACGGCTCCGCGGCGGGCGCCGCCTCCTCCGCCCGGGCGGCGAGCAGCGCCTGGATCTCCGCGATCCGCGCCCGCATCGCGGCCAGGCGCTCGAGCCGGAGCGCGTCGAGCTCGTCGTTGAGGTAGGCGTGCCCGGCGGTGCGCTCCAGCAGGTCGACCTGGCGCGTGTAGGTCTGCAGCTCGGTCTGGAGCACGTCCTCGGCCACCCCGCGGACCTCGACGCGGCCGGAGCGGATCTCGATCTGCAGGACGCCCGCCCGCTCGATCCGGCGCCGCAGCCCCTGCGTCTGGTCCCAGTTGCGCTTCCGCTCGGCGACGAGCGCCTCGAGGTCCGCCGGCGCGTACTCGTCGGCGGCGCGGACCTCGACGTCGAACACCTGATAGGCCTTCACCCCGAGGAGCATCCAGGCGTGGACGAAGCGGGCCGCCTGGCGCGCCTCGGCGAGCCCTGGCGCGGTCGGGTCCGCCTCGGCGGCCCGCTGCACGAAGGCGCGGGCCAGCACGGCCCCCTCGAGGCGCTTGCTGCGCACGGCGTCGCGGCCCGGCAGCGGCTCGGCGCGCAGGAGCTCCACCAGGCGGTCGGCCGCGCGGAGCAGGCGGTCCGCGAGCCGGGCGGCGCGCAGGCGCTGCTCGGCGGCCGTGACCTCGCGCTCGAGGGCGCCGATCGTCTCCACCCCCGCCTGCGCCAGCGCCGGCTCCGGGCCGACCGGAGGGGCGAGGCGGAGGGCCGCGAAGAGGGCGCCGCGCAGCGCCTGGCCGTGCGCCTGGAGCGCATCGCGCGCGGCGGCGCACTCCGCGGGGAGGTCGACCGCCCCCTCGCCCTCGACGACCTCGGCGAGGAGCGCCCGCCCGCCCGCGACGGCGGCATCGAGGTCCGTCCAGCTCGAGACCGCGGCGACGCCCGCCCGGGCGAGGCACTCCAGCGCGGCGGCCTGCAGGGCGCGCGCGTCCTCGAGCCCGCGGTCGGCCGCGTCGAGCTCGCGGTGCACCTTCGCCAGGTCCCGCAGCGAGGCGAGCGCGTCCGCGGCCCCGCCGCGCGAGGCCTCGAAGCTCGCGGCGAGGGCGGCCGCCGCCGGGAGGGCGCCGACGTGCGCCTCGAGCGGTCCGCGCGCCCGCTCGAGGCGGCGCAGCAGGCCCTCCTCGGCGTCGAGGTCCGCGATCAGCCGAGCGGCGGTCGTGCGGCGTCCGGCGAGGTCGCCCTCGCCCGCCAGGAGGGCGGCGACCGCGGTCGCCACCTCCTGGCGCTCGCGCTCGAGCGCCGCGTGGTCGTCCGTCGCGCGGGCCACGGCGGCGAGCGCCCGGGCCCGCTCCTGGTAGGCCAGCCAGCCGGCGCTCGAGAGCGCGACGGCGAGGAGCGCGCCGGCCACGCCCACGGGGGCGCGGTTGCGCCGCAGCCACTTCTTGAGCCGATAGGCGACCGTCGCCCGCTGGGCCGAGACCGGCAGCCCGTCGCGCAGGCGCTCGAGGTCCTCCTTCAGCGCCGCGGCGGTCTGGTAGCGCGCGGCGGCGCTCTTCTCCATGGCCTTGAGGATGATCGCCTCGAGGTCGGGGGAGATCGTCGGGTCGACCTGCCTGGGGCGGACGGGGTCCTTGGTCAGGATCTCCATGATCAGCTGAGGGGTCTGCTCGGCGGTGAAGGGGAGCTGGCCCGTCCAGAGCTGGTAGAGGATGACCCCGAGCGTGTAGACGTCGGTCCGGACGTCGATCTCGTCCGTCTCGCCCGAGGCCTGCTCGGGCGACATGTAGAAGGGCGTGCCGAGGACCGTGCCGGCCTTGGTCTGGGCGAGCTCGCTGTCGAGGAGGTCCTCGTCCTTCCCGGTGGCCTCGATCTCCTTGGCGAGGCCGAAGTCCATGACCAGCGGCTGGTCGTCCGCGGTCAGCATGACGTTCGCCGGCTTGAGGTCGCGGTGGATGATCCCGCGCTGGTGGGCGAAGGAGACCGCGTCCGTGACCTTGATCATGATGTCGAGGAGCTTCTCGCGGTCGAACTCCTTGCGGCGCTCCTTCAGGTCCTTGCCCTGGACGAAGGCCATCGTGAAGTAGAGCTCTTCGCCGTCGGCGCCGATGTCGAAGACCGGCAGGATATGCGGGTGCTTGAGGCGCGCGGCCGCCTGCGCCTCGAACATGAACCGCTGGCGCGCCTTCGTCGTGGCCGCCGTCCCGGCCAGGAGGACCTTCAGGGCCACGATCTGGTTGAGGTCCACGTGGAGCGCGCGGTGGACCACGCCCATGCCGCCGCGGGCGATCTCGTTCAGGAGGCGGTACTTCCCCGCGTAGAGCCGCTCGAACTCCGCCTCGCGGGCCGAGCGCAGCGTGGCCGTCTGCTTGCCCGTGGGCCGGTCGCCGAGGCTGGCGTGGGCGCGGGTCCGTCCGGACGCGGAGGGCGCGGGCGCGAACCACGCGTCGGTCGCGCCCTTGCTGGTCGCGGCGCTAGCCAGTCCTGGCGCCCCGGTCCCGTCGGCGGTCGGCTTCTTCTTCTTCTTCCCGAGGCTCACGGTCGGCCGCGGGGGCGCTGGCGGGGACGGGTCGCTGATCGTCGGCGCCTGCGAGGCGCCGGCGTCGGGCGGCGGGAGGGGGCCGGGGGTCGCTCCGAAGGAGCTCTCGTTCGGCGCTCCTTGAGAGGGCGCGGCGGCGCCCGGCGCGCCCTCCACCAGGCGCGTCGCCGTGTGGTCCTCCGCGTCCTGGTCAGGCGCCGTCGGCCCCTGGTCGAGCCGGGTCGACTCCTGCGACGCCGCGCCCGACGGCGCCGGGGAGGCGCCGGACGTCTCGTCCTGCCGGGTCTCCTCGAGCGGCGGCGAGACCGGCGCGGGTATCGACGGCGGCGCCGAGAGCCAGGTGGGGGCCGAGGACGAGGGCGGGGGAGGCTCGAGCGGCGCGCGGGCCGCGGGGGCGAGGGGGCGGGGCGGGCGCGGTCGCCGGGGCGGCGCCGGGGCGCGGGCGGGAACGCGCCGCTGCTCGTGTCGAGCCGGGTCGCGTGGGTGGTCGGCGCGACGCCCGGGGGGCCGGCGCCGGCGACCGGCGGGGCCTCGTCGTCTTCACCGAGGAAGGTCGCGCCACCCTCGACGGGCGCAGGGGGCGGGGCGACCTTGGCGCGCTGGGCGGGGGCCTCGTCGTCCTCCTCGCCGAGGTAGGTCGCGCCGCCGTCGATGCCTGCGGGAGGCGCGACCGCAGCTTGACCACGCAAGCGGACAACGGCAAGAGCGAAACCATCATCATCCTCCTCGCCGAAGTGGGTTTGCACCGCAAATCGACAACGCAAACGCAACCACAAGAAGCACTTTTTGCGCGGAGGCGGGGCGCGGCGGCGGGGCGGGGGCCTCGTCGTCGTCCTCCTCGCCGAGGTAGGTCGCGCCGCCGTCGACCGGCGCGGGAGGCGCGGCCGCAGGCGCGCGCGCGGAGGCGGGGCGCGGCGGCGGGGCGGGGGCCTCGTCGTCGTCCTCCTCGCCGAGGAAGGTGCGCGCCCCCCGTCCGCGGGGGCACGGGCAACGGAGGCCGCGGCCGAGCGCGCGCCGGCGGGCGGGCGAGGCGGGGGCGCCGGGCGGGAGCGCGCTGGCGGCGGCAGGACCGGGGGCGTCGTCGGCGGCATCGTCATCCCCAGGAAGGTCGCGCCGCCAGGGACTGGCGGGAGCCGTCGGCGCGGGGGTGGCCAGCCGCGCCAGCGAACCGGCGGTCGGGGGCGCCGGGCGGGGGCGGGGCGCGGCGGCGCCGCCGGCGGCGGGGCGCTCTCCTCCGCGTCGTCCTCACCCAGGTAGGTCGCGTCGCCGGCGCGGGGCGGGGCGGCGTCGGGCCCGGGTCCGCGCGGGTCGTCCTCGTCCACAGCTCCCCCCACCGTCGACGTGCGCTGCGCTGCTGCGCCCCCTCACCATAGCCACGGGCGGGGCGGCGCACCCGCGCCGACGGTCGGGTCAGCGCCGGTCGAGCCTCGCCGCGAGCTCGCGCGCCAGCCAGTCCGTGAACACCGCCGCGCCGTCCGGTGAGAGGTGCACGTCGTCGTCGAAGTGCCCCTCGCCCGGCTCGAGGCCGGGCGGTCGGCGCCCGTCGAGGATCGTCGCGCCCCCGAGGGCGTCGCGCGCCGTCGAGGAGACGTCGTAGCCCTCCCGCGTCGGCATCGCCACGGCGAGCGCGACGACCCCCTCCCGCGCGAGCAGCGCGAGCAGGCGGCGCAGCCGCCGGTCGCCGCCGCGCATCGCCGTCGGGGCCGCTGTCGCCGCGAGGCGCGGCTTGACGCGGCGGTAGGCGGGGACGACGGCATCGAGGCAGCGCGTCCGGACGCGGTCGGCGTTCTGCACGAGGGCCGAGGCCCGGGCGAGCACGAGGTGGGTCGTCTGCTCGACCGAGAGCGACTCCTCCGTGGCGAGCGCGGCGACGTCGCCGAGCCGGACGTGCCGGGCGAGCCGCTGGGGGCGGACCGGGTTGTCGTCGCCGAGCTGGCCCGGGGTGAAGCCGAGGACCACCGCATCAGGGCGGGCCTGCCCCTCCCGGAGCAGCCGCTCGAGCGCCCAGCGCCACTCGAGCACGTCGGAACCGTCCATGAAGACCGTCGCGGCGGCGCAGGGCTGGCCCCGCGCCACGGCGAGGCGCGCCGCCACGTCCGGCGCCAGGGCGCAGCGCAGCATCGAGTTCCCGACGAACAGCACCCGCGGCGCCGGAGCGTCGCCCAGGGCGCGGACCTGCGCCGGCGCGTCGAGGATGTGCCGCACGTCGGCGCTGAGCCTCCCCTCGAGCGGACGGAGCGCGACCTCACCGAGCAGGAGCGACGCGACCACGGCGACGACCACGCGGCGGTCGAGGCGCGCGTCAGAACTGGAAGTAGTAGAAGACACTCTTCGCTCCCGGGTGGAACAGGACGAGCATCCACACCATGTAGCCCTGGACCGCCGCGCGCGCCGGCCAGGGGGCCGAGAGCAGCCCGTGCAGGTCGCCGCGCCGCTCGAGCCAGGCCTCGAACAGGAGGAGCGGCGTCGAGTAGAAGGCCACCATGGCCAGTCCGGCAGCCGCGAGGTCGGTCATGACCGGTCGAGCGACGATCGCCGCGACGAGCTCGACGCTTTGGGTCAGGCTCTCCGCGCGGATGAGCAGCAGGCCCGCGCAGAAGGCGTGGAACGTGAGCGCGGCGCGGCCCACGTCGCCGAGGGCCCACGGCCGCTCGGGCTGTGCCGAGCTGCGCAGGAGCGCGCGCGCGGCGAGCAGCGCGCCGTGGAAGGCGCCCCACGCGACGAAGGTCCACGCGGCGCCGTGCCAGAGCCCGCAGAGCGTGAAGGTGATGAGCAGGTTCGATGCGGTGCGCCACGCCCCGCGGCGGCTTCCGCCCAGGGGCACGTACACGTAGTCGCGCAGCCAGGTGGAGAGGCTCACGTGCCAGCGGCGCCACAGGTCGCCCAGGTCCCTGGCGAAGAACGGGTGGCGGAAGTTGTCGGTCAACTGGAACCCCAGCCAGCGCGCCACGCCTTGGGCGATGGACGAGTAGCCGCTGAAGTCGCCGTAGATCTGCAGCGCGAAGGCGTAGGCCCCCATGACCACCTCGGGCCCCGCGCGCGCCGACGCGTCGCCCGTGAACACCGACTCCACCAGGGGGGCGAGGCTGTCCGCGAGCACGACCTTCTTGAACAGGCCGATGAGGATCAGGTAGGTCCCCGCCCTGACGTCCTCGACGCCCGGCGCCCGCGGCCGGGCGATCTGACCGATCAGCCGGCCGGCGCGCTCGATCGGTCCCGCGACGAGCTGGGGGAAGAAGGCGACGAACAGCGCGAAGTCGAGCGGGTCGGCGCACGCCGGCGTCTGCCGCCGGTACACGTCGATCGTGTAGCTCATCGTCTGGAAGGTGTAGAACGAGATCCCCACGGGCAGGATCAGGCCCAGGGTGGGCGGCGCGGCGGGCAGGCCGATCGCGGCGAGCAGCGCCCCCAGCTCGCGCGCGAAGAAGTCCCAGTACTTGAAGAAGCCCAGGATCGACAGGTTCGTGCCCACGGACGCGAGCAGCAGCGCGCGCCGGCGCGAGGGCGCGTCCGTCCGCGCCAGCCCCCGGCCCACGGCGTAGTCGACGGCGGTCGAGGCCCAGATCAGCCCGAGGAAGCGCCAGTCCCAGCAGGCGTAGAAGACGTAGCTGGCGCCGAGCAGGAGCGCGTTCTGGCCCCTGTGCGGCAGCCGGAAGTAGGCGAGGAGGACGACGGCGTAGAAGTACCAGAACAGGAAGCTGTCGAAGACCACTTCCCCCCCTGCGGTCGTTCGCGCGCCGCTTCAGGCGCCCGAGCGCCTGCCTCCAACCAACGACGCGGCCCACGACGGGGTCGCCGTCGTGGGCCGTGCGGGTCGAGGCCGACGTCTCAGCGCCCGAGGTACTCGAGCAGCTCGTCCTCGCGCATGAAGATCACGCCGAACTGGGTCGCCTGGCGGATCTTGTCCTGCAGGTCCGCGTCCTCGTTGGCCTCGCCGAGGACGATCACGAAGTCGGTGCGGATCGACACGTCGCGGTCGACCTTGCCGCCGAACTCCTCGATCTTCCGCTGCAGCTCCTGCAGGTTGTAGTAGCGGTTCTCGAGCTTCGTGCCCACGAAGACGAAGTTCTTCTGGTCGGCGGCGTCGAAGAACGGGTTGCGGATCAGGTCGCCCTTGACGATCGGGTCGTTCGGGTCGGGGACGATCAGGCGCTCACCCGTGATCGGGTGCTGGACCTCGGCGCCCTCGATGATCGCGCACTGGGCCATGTCCTCCTCGAGCCGGCGGACCTCGATCACGCCCTTGATCTTCTGCATGCCGCCCTTGACGAACTGGTAGACCTGGAAGCGCGTGTTCACGCGCAGGCCGTGGCGGCGGCCGATGTCGATCCAGGCGTAGCCGAGGTTGGCGTCGGCGAACACGACCTCGCCGTCGTTGCGCGAGTTCTCGGCGAAGGTCTTGGTCGACTTCTTGGTCAGGTCCTCGATGCGGTGCTCGAGCTGCTTCACCTGGCTGGAGAGGCGCGCCTCCTCGAGGCGGAAGTCACGCTCGAGGCGCCCGCGCTCCTTGCGCACGTTCTCGATCTCCTCGACGAGGCGCTTCTTCTCGAGGTCGGCCTTGCGGCTGAGCTCGATGTTCTCGTCGGTGAGCCGGTTCTTCTCGGCGCGCAGCTCCTCGATCTCGCGCTGCCGCGCGTTGAGGTCGCGCACCATGTTGTTGCGGATCGACTCCACCTCCTCGCGCGCCGCGATGCGCTCGTAGCGCAGGCGGGGGATGACGTGGATCAGCGCCGCCATCTGCTCGTAGATCTCGGAGAACAGCTCGGCGAAGTTCGTGTACTGCCGCGGGCGCTGCTTGAACTCGGTGAGCTTCTGCCAGAGCGCCTTGACCTGGGCGTCCTGGATGTTCTTCCAGTCGTCGTTGGCGGCGAACTCGAGGGCCAGGATCTCCTGGATCCGCTGCGAGGCCGGGTCGAGGATCGTCGTCTTGAAGTGGTCCAGGCGGACCTCGTCATCGGGGCGGCCGTGGATCAGCAGGCGCGACTCCTGCTGCTCCTTGAGCAGGCCGCGCACGCGCTCGACCTCGGCCTGGTACTTCTGCTCGGCGCCGGCGATGCGGCGCTCGGCCTCCGTGAGGTCCTGGTTGAGCTTGTACGCGACGACCAGGATGCCCATCGAGGTGAGGATCGCGAACACGAGCCCCACCAGGTACACGGTCGAACCGGCGGCCTTCGCCATGAGATCTCCCTGCGATGCGTCGGGTCCGGCGCGCTCCGGTGCGGCGACGCGGGGCGCATTCTAAGCGCGTGCGCGGCAAGGGGTCAACGGCGTGCCTCGATGACGGCGCGGTGACCCGGCGCGGGCCCGTCGCGGGATCTGGGCCTTGACGGACCGGGCGCGATCCCGCATAAAGCAAGTGCCCGACCTGGCCAGCCGGACGGTCGTGCGGTCCTCGTCCCGTTCGGCTCCGCGCCGCTCCGCGCCGTGGGACGGGCGGCCGACCCCGGTCAGGCCCTCGCGCTCGAAACCAACCGCCGCCGGGGCCGTTCCCGGCACGAGCTAACGAAACGCTGTCAGCGCGGCAGGCGGCATGACCCGAGCGAGGGTCGGCGCCGTCGCCGCGCAGGGAATCAACCTGGCTCGTCCCCTCCCCCACCCCGAGGTCCCGCTCGCCGTGGCGCCCACCCACCCGGTCACCA
Organism: Planctomycetota bacterium; assembly: GCA_019636275.1. Lineage (GTDB taxonomy): Bacteria > Planctomycetota > J058 > J058 > J058 > JAMLIC01. The sequence goes on from JAHBXY010000025.1 coordinate 40,156, forward strand.
TCCTGGTCCAGGGCGGGATCGCCAGCGGCAAGTCCACGGTCGGGCGGCTCCTGACGGACCGGGGGGCGACGCTGCTCGACTGCGACCGGATCGCGCACGAGGCCCTGGCGGAGCCGGCGGTCGAGGCCGCGGTCCGCGAGGCCTTCGGGGCCGGGGTGGCCGGCCCCGACGGCCGGATCGACCGGCGGGCGCTGGGGCGGGTGGTCTTCGACGACCCGGCGGCCCTCGCGCGCCTCGAGGCGCTCGTCCACCCGCGCGTGCGCGAGCGCGTGCAGGCGGCCCTGGCCGCCCTGCGGCCCGACGACGCGGGGCGGCGGCCCGTCGCGGTGATCGACGCGGCCGTCGCGAGCAAGATGCGGCTCCTCGATGGAGGCGACTACGACGTGGTCGTCTTCGTCGACGTGGAGCCCGAGACCCGGCGGCGCCGCGCGCTCGAGCGCGGATGGGCGTCGGGCGAGCTGGAGCGCCGCGAGGCGCGGCAGGAGTCCCTGACGGTCCTGAGGGACCGCGCCGACGTCGTCATCCCGAACGACGGCGACCTGCGGGAGGCCGAGAGCCATGTCGAGCGAGTCTGGTCAGAGTTCGTCGAGCCGCGACGCTAAGTCGTCGGGCAAGGAGCGCCGGGGCGGGTCGCGCGCGGCGTCGCGCGGCAAGGCCGGCGCGAAGGTCGCCGACGCGCTCGACGAGAGCGGCGCGCACGAGGACGCCTCGTCCGAGGAGGCCGCGCCCCTGGCCGACGAGGGCCCCCGGCGCGGGCGGCGCAAGGCAGCCGCGCCCCGGCGCCGCGCCCGCGAGGACGAGGACGAGGACGAGGACGACCGCGAGGACGAGTCGGGCGAGGAGGAGGCCGTGAGCGGCGCCGCCCGGCCCGCGCCGGTCGCCCCCACGCTGTTCCGCCGGCCCGAGCCGCGGCCCGCTCCGCCGCCGCCCCGGCCCGAGCCGCGCGACGACGAGCGCGGCGACCGGCGTCACGAGCGCCCCCAGCGTGGCGACGACCGCCCCCAGCGCGGCGACGACCGCCCCCAGCGCGGCGACGACCGCCCTGAGCGCGGAGACCGCCCCCAGCGCCCCCAGCGTGGCGACGACCGCCCCCAGCGCGGCGACGACCGGCGGCATGGCGGGCGCGACCCGCGGCCCGACCACCGCGACGCCCGCCACGAGCGGGCGCCGGCCCACCTCGACGAGAGCGACGAGGTGCCGGTCGAGGCGCCGGCGCCGCCCGGCCGCGCGCTGGACATCGCGGAGCTGCAGAAGCTCCCCGTGGGCGAGCTGTGGAAGATCGGCCGCGAGTACGGCATCCGCGACTTCACGGGCCTGAAGCGGCACGAGCTGATCTTCCAGGTGGTGCGCCAGAACCGCAACGGCGCCACCCACGGCGAGGGCGTGCTGGAGATCATCCCGCCCGACGGCTTCGGCTTCCTGCGCTCGCCGCAGGACAGCTACCTGCCGAGCCCGGACAACATCTACATGGCGCCGTCGCAGGTGCGCCGCTTCGGGCTGCGCACGGGCAACCTCGTGCGCGGGCTCGTGCAGCCGCCGGCCGACCGGGAGAAGTTCTTCAAGCTGGCGCAGGTGGAGCAGATCAACGGCGAGCCGCCGGAGAAGCTGCTCGAGGTGCCGCACTTCGACGACCTGACGCCGCTCTACCCCGAGCAGCGCCTGCGCCTCGAGAGCGGCCGCCCCGAGGACGCCGAGCTGCGGATCATGGACCTGCTGACGCCCATCGGGAAGGGCCAGCGCGGCCTGATCGTCGCCCCGCCGCGCACGGGCAAGACGATCCTCCTGCAGAAGCTCGCCAACTGCATCGCCAAGAACAACCCGGAGGTCTACCTCATCGTGCTGCTCATCGACGAGCGGCCCGAGGAGGTCACGGACATGGAGCGCACGGTGAAGGCCGAGGTGATCGCCTCGACCTTCGACGAGCCGGCCGCGCGCCACGTGCAGGTGGCCGAGATGGTCATCAACAAGGCCAAGCGCATGGTCGAGTACGGGCGCGACGTCGTGATCCTGCTCGACTCGATCACGCGCCTCGGCCGCGCCTACAACACCGAGGTCCCGCACTCGGGCAAGATCCTCTCGGGCGGCGTCGACGCCAACGCCCTCAAGGGCCCCAAGCGCTTCTTCGGCGCCGCGCGCAACATCGAGTTCGGCGGCTCGCTGACGATCATCGCCACGGCGCTGATCGAGACGAACTCGCGCATGGACGAGGTGATCTTCGAGGAGTTCAAGGGCACCGGCAACATGGAGCTGCACCTCGACCGCACGCTCGCCGACCGGCGCATCTGGCCGGCGATCGAGGTCCGGCGCTCGGGCACGCGCAAGGAGGAGCTCCTGTGCGACCCCGAGGAGCTGCGGCGCATCTGGACGATCCGCAAGATCCTCAACGAGATGAACCCCGTCGAGGCCATGGAGCTGCTCAAGGGCAAGCTCAAGAGCTTCAAGACCAACGCCGAGTTCCTCATGGCGATCAACCCCAACACCGCGCAGATCTGATCCGTGTGATCGACGGCTGCGGCCGCGGATGCCGGGCGAGGGGGGGCGCGCGCGGGTCGTCGGTGTGGCCCGCCTCGCAAGCTCCGTCCCGCGGCTGCGGTGCCGCGATCCAGGCGACCCCTATCGCTCGCGGCCGTCCGCAGCCGCGGGCCTCCCGCTTGCTCCGGCGGCCCACCGGGGATCCGGCGATCGATACGACCCGCGCGCGCTCCCCCCTCGCCTCGGCCTCCGCGGCCTCGCCTTGCTCGCGGTTGCATTCCACCCGTGGGGTTCGGGCGGTTCGACCCGAGTCGAGACAAGCTGGTGTGATCGACGGCTGCGGCCGCGGATGCACCATGCCGGCTGGCAGGGACGGGGCCGGTCCGTTACACCTGACCCCAGCGACGTGATCGAAGTCACCATCACGCACCTCACCGGCGCGCGGCGCAACGCCGTGGAGACCTTCGGGGCGCTCCCCCTGCGCCTGGGGCGCGGGGACGGCTGCGAGGTGCGCTTCGACCCCGAGCAGGACGCGAAGGTCTCGGCGTCGCACGCCGAGCTGCGCGCCGACGGCGAAGGCGGGGTCGTCGTCGCGGACCTCGACAGCACCAACGGCGTCCTGGTCAACGGGGTCAAGGTGCAGGGCACCGCCGCCGTGCCGAACCACGCCGTGGTCGAGGTCGGGGCCGGCGGGCCGCGCCTGAGGCTCACCTTCCAGCAGGGCGCCTCGGGGATCTCGTTCAGCAAGCTGCGGGCGCCGGCCGTCGCGCCGCGCGACGCCCCGCGAAACCTGCGGACGACCGACGAGACGCCGGCCTACCGCGAGGCCGACCTCGAGCCGCCGGCCGTGCGGCCGGCGCCGCCGACCAGCAACGCCGGCGCGCTGATCGCGCTGGCGGTCGTCCTCCTCGGCGGCGCGGTGGTCGCCTTCGCGCTCCTGCGCGGCGGCTGACCGCTCCGGAAGCGGCAGGGGCCGACGCACCGCATCGGCCCCCGCGCGCTTGCCCCACTCTCCATCGCCGACGACCTCCTCTTCGGACGTCCGCCGGCGCGGCTTGAGGCCCAGTCGATGTCCCGCGCCCCGATCGTCATCCGCTCCGCGAAGAACGAGCGCCTGCGCGACGTCCGGGCGCTCGGGACCGCCCATGGGCGCAAGAAGCAGGGCCGCTTCCTGCTCGAGGGGCCGAAGGTCGTCGAGGAGGCGCTGGCCCTGCGACCCGGGTGGCTGGAGCAGGTGCTCGTGCGGGAGGGCGCCGCCGACGCGAGGGTCGAGCGCGTGCTCGCCCGGGCCGGCGACCTGGACCTCGCCTGCGCGATCGTCGCCCCCGAGGTCTTCGACGGCCTGGCCGCCAGCGAGCAGCCCCAGCCGCTCCTGGCCGTCGCGCGGCAGGCGTGGACCGATCTGCCCGACCTGCTGGGCGGCGCGGCCGACGCGGGGGCCCGCCGAGGGGTCGTGGCGCTGGCCGGGGTCCAGGACCCGGGCAACGTGGGCACGATCCTGCGCAGCGCCCGCTTCTTCGGCCTGGCCGGGGCGGTCCTCCTGCCGGGCGCGCAGGACCCCTGGAGCCCCAAGGTGGTGCGGGCCAGCGCCGGGGCGCTCCTGGCCGCGCCGCCGGCCCGAGCCCCCGACCTGCCGGCCCTCCTGGCCGCCGCGCGCGCGGCGGGCCTGACGCCGGTGGCCCTCGACGCCCACGCCGGGCCCGACCCGCGGCGCGAGCCCGGGGCGCTGCCCGGGCGGGCCCTCCTCCTGCTCGGGGCCGAGGGCGGCGGCCTCCCCGCCGACCTGGCGGCCGACGTGCGCCGCGTGCGGCTCGCGCCGGCCGACGCGACGGCCGAGTCGCTCAACGTCGCCGTGGCCTTCGGCGTGGTCGCCGCCCTGTGGGCCGGGGGCTGACGCACGTCCGCGGCGCCGCGCCGGGAGGGCTTGTCCGCCGGCCGCCGCGGCGCACGATGGCGGCATGCACGACGACGACGACGGCATGCACGACGACGACGACGACGCGCGCCTCTCCTTCGTCGTGGGGCCGGGCGAGGCCGGCCAGACGGTGCTGGCCGCGCTGGCCGAGCGGCTCCCCGACGTGCCCACGGCCCACCTGCGCCACCTCGTCCAGGACGGGGGCGTGGTCCTCAACGGGCAGCGCTGCGGCCCCGGCCAGGCGCTCGGCGAGGGAGACCGGCTGGAGGTCGATGCCGACGACCTCGAGCGGATCGAGCCCGCGCCGCTGCCGGGCTTCGCCGTCCTGCACGAGGACGCGCAGGTCCTCGCCTGCCTGAAGCCGGCCGGCGTGGCGGTCGAGGCCGAGCGCGGCGACGACGAGCGGCCGTTCAAGGCGGCGATCCTGCACCACCTGCTGGCCGGCGCCGATGGCCGCCCGCCGCCGCGGCCGCGCGTCGTGCACCGGCTGGACAAGGACACGACCGGCGTCGTGCTCGTGGCCAAGACGAAGGAGGCCCTGGCCGACCTGACGCGGCAGCTCGAGGAGCGGCGCGTGCACAAGGACTACCTGGCCCTGGTCCTCGGCGCCGTGAAGCAGGACCAGGGCGAGGTGGACCTGCCGCTCCCCGACCCGACCGCGCCGCGCCGCGGGGGCGCCCCGCGGCTCGAGGCGCGCACGCGCTGGGAGGTCGTGGAGCGCTTCCACACGCACACCCTGCTGCGCTGCCATCCGGTCACCGGCCGCCAGCACCAGATCCGCCAGCATCTCGCCGCCGCCGGGCACCCGCTGGCCGTCGACCCCCTCTATGGCGGCGGGGCGGCGCTCCTCCTTTCGAAGGTCAAGCGCGGCTACCGGCCCAAGGCGCAGGGCGAGGAGCGGCCGCTGCTGGGGCGCCTGTCGCTGCACGCCGAGCGGATCGTGTTCCGGTCGCCGGCCACCGGCGAGGCCGTCGAGGTCGTGGCCCCGCTCCCCGAGGACCTCGAGGTGACGCTCCGGCAGCTCCGGAAGTGGGACGTCCCACAGCCGCCTCGCCGCCCACGGCGCTGACCGCGCTCACCGCTTGATCTGAGAGCGAAGCGAGCAGATCGAGCGGTGGCGCGCATCCCCGAGCGAAGGCCGCGAAGCGGCCGAGCGAGGGCGACAGGTGCCTCACTGCGGATCGGAGCATCGGGCCGCGGTCCATGACGTGGACGTCAACACAGGCGACGGCCGCTGTGAGCCGTCGCCTCGCCGGCGTCGCGCGTCACGGCCGCGTCACCGGCCTGTCAGGCCGACGAGCGGTCTCCGCTCGGCGAACATGCCCCAAACTTGCCGGGGCATCCCTTTTCGCCCGGCGCGCCCGGGCAGGGGAGGCGCCAGGAACGCCAGGGTTGCGCTGGTTACGGGCGCGTTCCCCGGGCGCGCCGTTCGCTCTCCCCGGCCTGCGCGCGAGGACAGTCGAGGGGACGAACGTTCATGCGAATCCTGGGGGGGGCGCTCGCCCTTTCACTGTGGGCCGCGCTCGCGATCGCGAGTCCGGGGTGCGGCGGTAGCAGCAGCGGGGGTGGTGGCGGAGCCGGGAGCACCGGCCCCAGCGCCGGCGAGTCGCCGGCGCCGGGTGACGGCGGCTCGACCACGCCTCCGCCCGCCGATGGCGGGAGCTCGCCGCCGCCCGCCGACGGCGGCGGTGACGACACGCCGCCGCCGCCGCCGCCTCCGCCGCCTCCCCCGCCTCCGCCGCCTGACGACGCGGCGCCGCCGCCTCCGCCTCCGCCTCCGCCTCCGCCGCCGCCGCCGCCGCCTCCGCCGCCGCCGCCGCCCGAGGAGGAGCCGCCGCCGCCGCCGCCCTTCGACGTGGGCGCGCGCTCGATCGGCACGAACCTCGTCTCGGTGACCTACTACACGCCGCAGTGGCCGTTCGTCGACGTGATGAAGTCGACGAAGGTCAACTCGAGCGGCTTCCAGTGGGACCTGAGCTCGTCGTCGCCCACGCCGTCGCTCGACGCGCAGGGCTACCCGGTCGGCCTGGCGAGCGGGCAGGTGGCGACCACCTACGCGCTGCGCGGCCTGTCGGGGCGCTACCCGGCCGGCCAGTACGTCGTCCTGTTCCAGGGCGACGGCACGGTCGACGTGAACTTCGAGGGGACGCGGACCTCCTACAGCCACAACGGCAGCGGGACGGCGCGCTTCACCGCGCAGGTGAACCCGGGCAGCAGCGGGCTCATCCTGCGCATCACGCGCAGCAGCGCGTCCAACCACGTGCGGAACATCCGCGTGATCATGCCCGGGTTCGAGGCCACGCACGCGACCCAGCCGTTCCACCCGCTGTTCCTGCAGCGCATCGCGCCGTTCTCGACGCTGCGCTTCATGGACTGGGGCGAGATCAACGGCTCGCCCGTGACGAACTGGTCGGACCGCAAGCGGGCCGACCACCGCAGCCAGCACGGCCGCAACGGCGTGGCCCACGAGGTCATGGCCGACCTGGTCAACCGGACGCAGAAGCAGATGTGGGTGTGCGTGCCGCACAAGGCCACGGACGACTACGTGCGCCAGATGGCCACGCTGCTGCGCGACCGGGTGGACCCGCGGCTGAAGATCTTCGTCGAGTACTCGAACGAGGTGTGGAACGGCGCCTTCTCGCAGTACAACGACGTGAACAACGTCGCCAAGAGCAAGGGCCTGACGTTCGAGCAGTGGTTCACGCAGCGCTCGGTGCAGATCTTCCAGATCTTCGAGCAGGTGTTCGGCGGGCGGAGCCGGCTCGTCCGCGTGCTCGGCGCGCACGTGGCCAACCCGGGGCAGACGAAGCGGATCGTCGACGCCTTGCCGTCGAGCTCGGCGGCCGACGCCGTGGCGATCGCGCCCTACATCGGCGGGCGGCTGGGCAACTCGTCGAACTGGCAGACGACGCGCACGTGGTCGGTGAGCCAGGTCCTCGACGCCACGGCGGCCGACATCTCGCGCATGCGGGACCTCGTGCGGCAGAACCGCTCCTACGCCGCCGCCCGCGGGCTGAAGCTGATCGCCTACGAGGGCGGCCAGCACCTCGCGGGCGTCGGCAGCGCCGCCAACGACTCGACGCTGACGAGCCTGTTCATCGCGGCGAACCGCAACAGCCGCATGGGGCAGATCTACAAGGACTACCTGGCCATGTGGGCCGCCGAGGGGGGCGGCACGTTCGTCCACTTCAACGACGTCTACGTGCCGCAGAAGTGGGGAAGCTGGGGGTCTCTCGAGTACCAGGACCAGGCGCCGTCCACGGCGCCGAAGTACCAGGCGCTCGTGGAGACCATCCAGAGGTGGGCGCAGAGCCCGTGAGGTGAGGGGCCCTCGGGGGGCCGGCGCCCTGCCGCGAGGCCGGCGCCCTGCCCCTCGGGGGCCTCTCGCTCTCACCTGGCAGGGGTGCGCGCGCGGGCCGTGATCGGCCCGCGCGCCGTCATGTACGGACACGATGTCGCCCCGAACTCGCCCCAAACTTGCCGGGACGTCCAAGTTCGCCCTTACACGAGGCGTGGCGGCGAGGGCGAGGGGGTGGCGGCGCCTGGCGGTTACGTCGCGCGTGGCGTGGGCGCGACGTTCGCTTCGCGCCGGTCGCGCGTCGGTCACCAGACGAAACACAGCGGGGGAGACGGAGCACATGCGGATCTCGGCGGCGATGCTGTCGGCGTGGGTCATGCTCGCGGTTGCGAGCGCCGGCTGCGACGGAGGGAAGAGCGGGGGCGACGGGGCCACCGGCGACGGAGTGGGCACGGTCACGGCGGCGGCCAAGTCGACCGCCCCGGGACAGGCGAAGAAGCAGCAGAGCGCGAGCGACGGCTCGTCGGGCGACGGCTCGTCGGACGGGGCGACCGACGCCGATGGGTCGAGCGACGAGTCGCCGAGCGACGACTCGGCGGGCGACGGCTCCGAGGGCGGCGGCGCCGTGGCCGCGGCCATCACCGAGGCGGAGGCGGAGACGACCTCCTTCGACGTGGGGGCTCGCTCCCTCGGCACGAACCTGACGGCGGTCTCCTACTACACGCCGGAGTGGCCCTTCGTCGACGCGATGAAGACGACGAAGGTCAACTCGAGCGGCTTCCCCTGGGACCTGAACACGTCATCGCCGACCCCGAGCCTCGACGCGCAGGGCTATCCGCGGGGGCTCGCCAGCGGCCAGGTCGCGACCACCTACGCCCTGCGCGGGCTCTCGGGGCACTACCCGGCCGGCCAGTACGTCGTGCTGTTCGAGGGCGACGGCGCCCTCGAGGTGCACTTCGAGGGGACGCGCACCACCCACAGCCACAGCGGGGTCGGCACGGCCCGGTTCACCGCGCAGGCGAGCGCGCCGGCCAACCACGGCCTGATGCTGCGGATCACCCGGAGCAACCCGAACAACCACGTGCGGAACATCCGCGTGATCATGCCCGGGTTCGAGGCCACGCACGCGGCGCAGCCGTTCCACCCGCTCTTCCTGGAGCGGATCGCGCCCTACACGGTCCTGCGCTTCATGGACTGGGGCGCGACGAACGGCTCGCCGGTGACCTCCTGGTCGCAGCGCAAGCTCCCCGACCATCGCAGCCAGCACGGGCGCAACGGCGTGGCCTACGAGGTCATGGCGGACCTGTCCAACCGCGCCGGCAAGCACCTGTGGGTGTGCGTGCCGCACAGGGCGGACGACGACTACGTCCGCCGCCTGGCGGCGCTCCTGCGCGACCGCGTCGACCCGGGCCTGAAGGTCTTCGTCGAGTACTCGAACGAGGTGTGGAACGGCGCCTTCTCGCAGTACAACGACGTGAACAACGTCGCCAAGAGCAAGGGCCTGACGTTCGAGCAGTGGTACGCCCAGCGCTCGGTGCAGATCTTCCAGCTCTTCGAGCAGCAGTTCGGCGGCCGCGGCCGCCTCGTCCGCGTGCTCGGCGCGCACGTGGCCAACCCGGGCCAGACGAAGAAGATCGTCGACGCCCTGCCCTCGAGCGGCGCCGCGGACGTGGTGGCGATCGCGCCCTACATCGGCGGGCGGCTGGGCAACTCGTCGAACTGGCAGACGACGCGCACGTGGACCGTGACGCAGGTCCTCGACGCCGTGGCCGCCGACATCACCCGGGCGCGGGACAACATCCGGCTGAACCGCTCGCACGCCGGCGCGCGGGGGTTGAAGCTGATCGCCTACGAGGGCGGGCAGCACCTCGCGGGCGTCGGCAGCGCCGTCGACGACACGACGCTGACGAACCTGTTCATCGCGGCGAACCGCCACGTCCGCATGGGGCAGATCTACCGCGACTACCTGGCGATGTGGGCCGCCGAGGGCGGCGGCGTGTTCGTCCACTTCAACAACACGTACGTGCCTCAGAAGTGGGGTTCGTGGGGCGCGCTCGAGTACCAGGACCAGGCGCCGTCGACGGCGCCGAAGTACAGCGCCCTGCTCGACGTCGCGGCGCAGTGGCGGGCGGCCTCGGGGGGCTCGACGGGCGGCTCGACCGGGGGCTCGACGGGCGGCTCGACCGGGGGCTCGACGGGCGGCTCGACCGGGGGTGACGGCTCGACCGGGGGCTCGACCGGGGGCGATGGCTCGACGGGCGGCTCGACGGGCGGCTCGACCGGGGGCGACGGTTCGACGGGCGGCTCGACCGGGGGCGGTTCCACCTCGCCGCCGCCGCCGCCGCCGACGACCGCCTTCGACCCGGGGACCAGGTCGATCGGCACGAACCTGGTCGCGGTGAACTACTACACGCCGCAGTGGCCGTTCGTCGACGTGATGAAGTCGACGCGGGTCAACTCGAGCGGCTTCCCCTGGGAGCTCAGCCCGACGTCGCCCACGCCGGCGCTCGACGCGCAGGGCTACCCGATCGGCCTCGCCAGCGGGCAGGTGGTGACGACCTACGCGCTCCGCGGCCTGTCGGGCCGCTACCCGGCGGGCACCTACGTCGTCCTGTTCCAGGGCGACGGCACGGTCGACGTGAACTTCGAGGGGACCCGGACCTCCTACAGCCACAACGGGAGCGGGACGGCGCGCTTCACCGCGACGGTCTCGAAGCCGGCCGGCAACGGCCTGATCCTGCGGATCACCCGCAGCAACGCGTCGAACCACGTGCGCAACATCCGCGTGATCATGCCCGGGTTCGAGGGCACCCACGCCGCGCAGCCGTTCCACCCGCTGTTCCTGCAGCGGATCGCGCCCTTCACGGTGCTGCGCTTCATGGACTGGGGGGCCACCAACGGCTCGCAGGTCAGCTCCTGGTCGCAGCGCAAGCGGCCGGACTACCGCAGCCAGCACAACCGCGGCGGCGTGGCCTACGAGGTCATGGCGGACCTGTGCAACCACACGAAGAAGCAGATGTGGGTGTGCGTCCCGCACAAGGCCACGGACGACTACGTGCGGCAGATGGCCACGCTCCTGCGCGACCGGGTCGACCCGAGCCTGAAGATCTTCGTCGAGTACTCGAACGAGGTCTGGAACGGCGCCTTCTCGCAGTACAACGACGTGAACAACGTCGCCAAGAGCAAGGGCCTGACGTTCGAGCAGTGGTTCACGCAGCGCTCGGTGCAGATCTTCCAGATCTTCGAGCAGGTGTTCGGCGGGCGGAGCCGCCTCGTGCGGGTCCTCGGCGCGCACGTGGCCAACCCGGGGCAGACGAAGAAGATCGTCGACGCCCTGCCGTCGAGCTCGGCGGCCGACGCCGTGGCGATCGCGCCCTACATCGGCGGGCGGCTGGGCAACTCGTCGAACTGGCAGACGACGCGCACGTGGTCGGTGAGCCAGGTGCTCGACGCGACCGCCGCCGACATCACCCGGGCGCGGGACAACATCCGGCAGAACCGCACGCACGCGGCCGCCCGGGGGCTGAAGCTGATCGCCTACGAGGGCGGCCAGCACCTCGCCGGCGTCGGCAGCGCCGCCGACGACACGACGCTGACGAACCTGTTCATCGCGGCGAACCGCCACTCCCGCATGGGGCAGATCTACAAGGACTACCTGGCCATGTGGGCCGCCGAGGGGGGCGGCACGTTCGTCCACTTCAACGACGTCTACGTGCCGCAGAAGTGGGGGAGCTGGGGGGCGCTCGAGTACCAGGACCAGGCGCCGTCCACGGCGCCGAAGTACCAGGCGCTCCTCGACATGATCGGCGCCTGGGGCAAGTAGGGGGCTCGGCGAGGTCACCGGGGGCGCGCCACCCCGGTGACCTCGCGCCCGCCCGCGTGGGCCGGCATCCTGACGGGGATGGCCGAGGTCGACCCGCTCGCCGCCCTGCCGCTCGCGCCCGACGAGCGCGTCCTGTGGGTAGGGCGCGCCGCGGTCGGGGTGCCGTGGCCGCCCGCGCCGGACCTGCTCCGGCGGGCGGGCGCTCTGTGGGAGCGCCTGGCGCGGGCGGTGGGGTTCGCGCTCCTGGCCGCCCTCGCCGGGACCTGGCTCGGGCTCGTGCGCGCCTGGACGCCGGGCCAGCTGGTGAGCCTGGCGGCGTTCGGGCTGCTGGTCGCCGGTCTCGTCATCCTGGTCGGTGTCGCGCTCCTGCGAGCGACGGCCCGGGTGGGGCCGTTCTACGTGGCGCTCCCGGTCCTCGCGCTGTGGGGGGCGGCCTTCGCGGGTCACTGGACGACGCTCATGGCGCGGCACGGCTGGCACGGCGCCGTCGAGCGGCTCCGGCCCGACGACCTCCTCGCGGCCGCCCTGCTCATCGGCCTGCCGCTCGCGCGGATCGCCTGGGGGGTCACCTGCCGCCTCGAGATGCGGCACGTCATCACCACGCGCCGGGTGGTCATGCTGCGCCGCGGACGGTTCGTTTGGTCGCGGCCCGTCGAGACGCTCCGGCTCGAGCACCCTTGGCGCGCGCCGGCGGGGCTCCTCGTCGTGGGCGAGGGGCGCGAGCGCCGGACGCTGCCCCTCGCCGACGCCGATCCGGCGCACGTCCTGGCCGAGGTCCAGGCGGCTCGCGGGGGCGATCCGGCGCGGTCATGATCGCGCCATGGCTGAGCCGGCGGAGGCCCTCGACCTGGAGCCCGGCGAGCGCGTCCTCTGGGAGGGGCGCCCGGGCTTCGGCGCGCCCTGGCACGAGGTGCGGCAGGTCCTGCGCACGGCGCTCGCGGTCTGGGCGGCGCTGGTGGCGATCTGGCTCTTCCCCGCCCTCCTCGGCGCGCTGGGGACGGCGCTCGCCGACGGCCGGCTCCTGGCGGCGCTGACGCTGGTGCTCGTCAGCCTGGTCTTCAACGCGGTCATGTGGGGGCTGTTCGTCACGCCGATCGCCCTGGCCTTCGTCCTGGCCCGGGTCGTGGGCCCCTACCACGTCTCGCTGATCGCCTTGTGCGTGTTCGGCCCGATCTTCGCCCTGGGCTGGGCCGGCCTGGTCGCGAGCCACGGCTGGGAGGGGGCCCTGGCGCGGACCGGCGCCGAGTCGTTCGTCTGCGCCGGCGTCTTCCTCGGCCTGCCGCTCCTGCGCATCGCGGCCGGCGTCATCAAGCGCCTGAACCTCGTCTACGTCCTGACCGACCGCCGCGCGGCGGCCGTCCACACCGGCGGCGGCGACCCGCGCCTCCTGTGGACCACGCCGCTCGTGCACCGCGGCCGCCTGCAGGCCCGCGTCGTCTGGCCCTGGCGCTCGCGCCGGCGCGGCCACCTCGCCTTCGGCTTCGGCCCCGAGCGGCGCGACGTGGCCATGATCGAGCGCCCCGACGAGGTCCTGGCCCTCGTGCGTCACGCCCTGGGCGAGGCGGTGGAGGGGGTCGTCCCTCGCAGGCGGCCCCGCAGGTCACGCGACGCGGCGGAGGAGACCGAGGTCGACGCCGAGACCGAGACCGGGGCCGAGTCCGGGGCGGGGGCGGACGGCGCTGCGGACCCAGACGGCCAGGGCGAAGGTCAAGCGCGGTGACCGACCCGCTCTCACTGCTCCGCCTCGACCCGGGCGAGCGCGTCATCTGGCAGGGTCGCGCCGCGGTGGGGACGCCCGGCCCCGTCCGACCCGTCCTCGCCATCCTGCTCGTCGCCCTCCTGTTCGTCCTCGGCGGCATCGGGGCCCCTGGCGGCGAGGCGGCGGTGGTCCTCGGCGCCGTCCTCGGGCTCCCTGCCCTGGTCGTCGCCCTGGGCAGGGTCGTCGGGCCGAGCCATGCGGAGCTCGCCTGGCTCCTGCTCGCGGCGCCGTTCGCGGTGGCCGCCTGGCTGGAGCACGTCTCCCGTCACGGTCCGCGGGCGGCCCTGGAGCGCGCGCCGAGCGACCTGATCGCGCCGGCCCTGCTCGTCGGGATCCCGCTCGGGCTGACGGTCCTCGACGTCCTGGAGCGCCTGAACACCGTCTACGTCGTGACCGACTCGCGCGCCGCGGCGGTCCGCGTGTGGCCGGCCGCCGTGGTCCTCTGGGAGCGCCGGCACGGCGGTCCGGCGGGTGACCTGCGGCTCGAGCGCGGGCGGAGGACCCGGGACGACGCGCTCGTCCTGGGCCCCCGGCGCCTGCGCCTCCGCGACGACGACCCGGCGACGGTGCTCGAGCTCGTGCGTCGCGAAGGGGGTGGCTGACCGACTCGCGCGGGTCCGCCGGCCGCGCGATGCTTGAGGCATGGCCGACCTCGACCCGCCCGCGGTCCTCCGCCTCGCGCCGGACGAGCAGGTCATCTGGCAGGGCCGGGCGGCCGTGGGCGCGTCATGGCCCGCGCCGTGGGTCCTGGCGCTGCGCGCCGGCCTCCTGTGGGCGGTGCTCGCCGGACCGCTCCTCGTGCTCGCCTGGTTCGGATCGGCCGACCTCGCGGCCGGCTGTGTCCTGGCGATGAAGGTCGCCGGCGTCGTCGTCGGGTTCGGCGCGCTCGTCCTGGCGCTGAGCAAGGCCGTCGGGCCCTGCTACCTCCGGATCGCCTGGCTCCTCCTGGTCATGCCCCTCCTGTCGCTCGAGTGGGCGCGCCACGTCGCCCGCTTCGGCCTCGTGGACGCGCTCGAGCACAGCGGTCGGTTCGTGCTCCTCGGCGCCCTCTTCGCGTTCCTCCCGGCGCTCTCGCTCGTCGGCACGTTCGTGGAGCGCCTCGGGACGACCTACCTCGTCACCGACCGCCGCGTCGCCGCGCTCGTCGGGGGCGCCCTCCGGTGGCACCGACCGCACGGCGTGTCCGGTCTCGACGACCTGCGGCTCGAGCGCGACTGGCGCGCGCCCTGGGGCGAGCTCGTCGTGGGCCCGCGCCGGCTCGCGCTGCGCGACGACGAGCCCGAGGCGGTCATGGACCTCGTCCGCCGCTCGCGCCAACCGCCACCCCCGTGAACGCTCGCGCGCGCGAAGGCCCGAGGCCATGCTGGCGGCGTGGCCGAGCTCGACCCGCCCTCGCTCCTGCGACTCGCGCCCGACGAGCACGTCATCTGGCAGGGCCGGGCGGCCGTCGGGGCGCCCTGGCCGTCATACCGCTGGCTCCTTTCGCTGCCCCTGGTCTCCGGGGCGGCGTGGCTGCTGCTGGCCTCGTTGCCGGACGCGTGGCCTCCCGGCCCGTTGCACGCCTTGATCCCCATGATCTCGTTCGGGCTCGCGATGAGCGGTCTCGCCGCGACCGTCGTCGCCGCCAGCAAGCTCGTCGGCCCCAGCTACGGGCTGCTCGCGTGGCTCCTGCTGATCACCCCCGTGTTCCTCGTCGCCTGGCAGCAGCGGCCGTGGACGACGGCTCGAGGCACGCCCCCAGATTCCAACCAGCTCGAGCTCGACCCGGTGTTCGCCTCGTGGGCGCTGGCGGTCGTGGGGCTCCCGCTGGCGGCGCTCGTGGTCGACGTCCTCCGCCGCATGAACACGACCTACGTCATCACCGACCGCCGTGTGGCGCAGGTCCACGTGGCCCCCTGGCCCGGGGTCGAGTGGCAGCATGCGTTCGGGCTCGGCGCGCACGGCGACCTGCGCCTCGAGCGCTCGTGGCGCGCGCCGGACGGCTATCTGGCGATCGGGCCGCCCTGGCACCTCCGCGCCCTGCACCTCCGCGACGACGATCCGGCGGCCGTGCTCGACCTCGTGCGCCGCGAGCGGCGCTGAGTCGCGGCAGGCACCGTGCCTGCGCGATTCACCGGCCATGGCACCGGGACGAACGGAGCAGCGAGCGAGGCGAGGCCGCGGAGGCCGAGGCGAGGCGGCGCGCGCGCGGGTCGTATCGATCGCCGGATCCTACGACCCGCGCGCGCGGCGCCTCGCCCGGCATCCGCGGCCGCAGCCGTCGATCACACAAGATCAGTCCTCCCCGCGGTGCTTGAGCACGTAGACCAGCGCCTCCTTGGCGCAGGCCCGGCAGTAGCCGGTGGCCTCGAGGCGATCGAGCGAGGCCATCACGCGCTGCTGGTCCTGGCGGTTGACGAGGCCCCAGTCGTCCGTGCCGAAGCGCAGGATCTGCGTCTGGAGCTGCGAGATCGCCGTCTCGCGCTCCCGGTGGTAGCGCTGGCGCAGGGCCTGGAAGATGTCCGAGAAGAGCGTCTTGTAGTCGAGCTTCTTGCCCGGGTTGTCGATCGCCCAGGCGGCGATGCGCACGATCAGGTTCTTCCGGAACGTCGTCGGCTTCTCCGTGATCCCCACGAGCCCCTCGACGCGGCTCATGAGCTCCTGCGAGGCGGGCTCCATGACGCCGGTGTGGCGGTTGCGGATCTTCTCGCCCGAGTCGAACGCCTTGACGTGCTGGAAGTAGTCCTCGAACACGTGCTCGTAGGCCGCCTCCTCGACCAGCGCCAGCGCCCGGTGCACCTCGTCGCGCACGATCCGCCGGTACTCGCCCTCGACGTCGTCGGTGAGCCGCTCGACGTCGCCGTAGCCGGCCTCGGCCTCGAGGCGCAGGAACTCATAGAGGCTCTTGTCGTGCAGCACGCGGCGGATCACCTTGAGGATCGCCAGCGGCGAGAGGCAGGCGAACTGCTGGTCCTGCGCGGCCTCGTGCAGCATCGACAGCACCTCGCGGGGGCTGGCGCCGCGGCGCCCCTCGTACGACGCGTCGATGATCCCCTCGAACTCCTCCTCGGCCGTGTCGAACTCGGCCGCGACCTGCTCGACCCCGCGCTGCAGCTCGCGCCGCTCGCCCTCGTGCCACTCCTCGGGCGCGCGCCCGGTCTCGTAGAGCTGGGCCTTCTCCAGCGGCCGGAGGCGCGAGGCCAGGCCCGCCAGCTCGCCCTTGTAGTGCTTGCTCCGCGGGCGCGACAGGCGCGTCAGCACCGACCAGAGCGCGATCACGTGCGTCGCGTGCGGCGCGACGTGCTTCTTCTGCGCGATCGCGTGGATCTGCCGCTCGTAGATCTTCTGCTCGATCGACCAGCGCAGCAGGTAGGGCGCGCGCACGAGCTCGAAGCGCCCCTTGAACGAGGGGAAGTCCGGGTTGCGCTTGAACAGGCTCAGGTTCTTCTCGTTGGCCGTGGCGAAGAACACGCAGTCGAGGTGCGCCGTGGCGTCGGAGAGGCTGATCGTGCCCTTCTCGCTCGTCGTGAGCAGGTACTTCGACAGCTCGACCGGCCGCTTGAAGAAGTCCGAGTACTCCACGACCCCGCGGTTGGCGTCGATCAGGTCGCCCGAGAGCTCCGCCAGCGCCGACTGGCTGAGGATCGGCGGCAGGCGGTAGCTCTTCTCCAGGTTCAGCGGGCGCGACCCGGCGTCGACGTTGCGCTGCGGCTGGATGACGACCGCCGCGCGCCGGTAGCGCGCCGACACGTAGAGGCGCTCGACCTGCGCGTGCTGCAGGATCCGCCGCACGTCGCCCTGGTAGGCGTTGGAGAGCGCGCGCTGGATCTCCTTGCACTTGGTGCACAGGTCGCCGCGCAGGAGGCCGTCGGGGATCGTCGCCGGGCGCCCGAGCTTGGCGAAGGCCGCCTGGAGGGCCTTCACCCGCTCCTCGGCCGGCAGGAGCAGGAGCGGGTGGTCCTTGAGGTCGCAGCCCAGCTTGAAGGTGATCTCCTCGGGCGCCAGGTAGGCCAGGCTGCCGTCGGGGCGCCCGCGCGGGCGCTCGTGGAAGCCGAGCGCGGCGCGGTCGGCCGCCTCCGAGAAGATCCAGTTGAAGCTGTAGAGGACGCCGTCGGGCCGGTGCGAGTAGTCCTCGAGGCCCGCCATGATGCACTCGACGAAGGTCGACTTCGCCGTGCCGTTGGGGCCGTGGATCATGATCAGCTTGTCGACGCGCCCGCGCTCGACGAACGACGTCAGGTGCCGGTAGACCTCGCCCTGGACCTCCTCCTGCCCGAAGACCTGCGTGGCGCCCTCGTTGAACGGGGCGTCGAACAGGCGGAAGCGGCGGACCGCCCCGCGCGTGCCGCGCGCGGTGTCGACCCCGTAGGCGTCGAACATGTCGCGCATGTAGCCGGCGGCGTTGCGCGCGTGCAGGTGCGGCGCCTTGAGCACCTCGCGCAGGTACTCGTCGAACGAGAGGATCTGCTGGAGCGAGGCGAAGCGCTCCTGGCCGCGCGTGGCCATGCCGTCGAGGAGGCCGGCGGCCTCCCGGGCGACGTCCTTCTCCCGCTGGGCGACCTCGTCGAAGTCCGCGTCCATCATCGCCCTCCCGCGGCCCGCGCGACACGGGGCGCTGGGTCATCTTAGCCGCGCCCCGCACGACGCGGCGTGTCGCGCCGGCCCCGCCCCGGGCGTAAGCCCAGGCGCGGTGGCCCGTCCCGGGGTTGTCGGGGGGCCATCGTAAGGTCTCCCGCGCTGGAGGCCGCTGAGCGGTCGTCCACACGAGAGTTGTCTGGAACTTCCCCGCCTTCAACGCCTGGTTCCCGGAGGAGGATGGTCATGCTGGTCGGTCGTGGGTCGTTGACGTTCCGCTGCTACGCCGTGAGCGGCAAGAACGCCATGCCGTCGGGCGAGAAGATCGTCGAGCGCCTGGACGCGTTCGCCTTCACGGGCCTCGGCGAGGCCGAGGAGGGCTCGGTCGTCGGCTGGATCGCCGGCGAGCACCTGTTCGACGGCGCGTTCGACATCGACAAGCTCATGCGCGGGCCCTACGCCGTGTTCGCCCTGCGCGTCGACACGCGCAAGGTCAACGGGGCGCTCCTGGCCGCGCACACGGCCGTCGAGGTGGCCGCGACCATGGAGGCGGAGGGCCTCGAGCGCCTGGGCGGCGCGCGGCGGCGCGAGATCAAGCAGGAGATCAAGCGGCGCCTGCTCAAGGAGACGGCGCCGGCGCAGAAGGCCTACGGCGTGTTCTGGAACGTGCGGGCCCGGCGCCTCTACGTGCAGTCGACGTCGAAGACGATCCACGAGCACTTCCGCGGCTTCTTCGAGCGCTGCTTCGACCTGTCGCTCGAGGCCCAGGTGGCCGGCGTCACGGCGGCGGCCTACGCCAAGGAGAACGGCCTGCTCGAGGCGCTCAAGGACGTCCGGCCGATGCAGCTCACGGCGGCGACCGAGAGCGCCGCGCCGGCCCCCAAGCGCCGCGCGGCCGCCTCGGTGGCCTGACCGCGCTCACCGCTCGATCTGAGAGCGAAGCGAGCAGATCGAGCGGTGGCGCGCATCCCCGAGCGAAGGCCGCGGAGCGGCCGGAGCGAGGGCGATAGGTGCCTCACTGCGGATCGGAGCAAGGGTCCCGCTCCCTGACGTGGACATCATGACAAGCGACGGCCGCTGTGAGCGCGTCGCGCCTCGATCACAACCAAAACCAACCCCTGACCTGAAGAGCCGGCCGCGCGGCCCCCGCGCGGCCATGAGAGGTGTCGTGTGGCTGAAGACCTGGCGTTCGCGGCGGAGCGGAGCTTCCTGGCCCAGGAGTTCCTCACCTGGCTGTGGTTCCGCTGCGAGGTGGAGGGCGGCGAGTTCGAGCTCGACGCGGGCCCGGTGGCGATGGTCGTGGAGGACGCCCTGTCCTTCACCTCCTGGGACCCCGACGGCACGCGGGCGAGCCTGCGCGGCGGCACGCCGACGGTGCGCCCCGAGGCGGCCAGCGCCCTGGCCGCGGGCCTGACGCTCAAGCGCGCGCGCCTGCTCGCCGCGCGCGGCGAGCGCGAGTGGCACTTCTCGCTCGACGGCGAGACGCTCGACCTCCTGGGCGTGAAGGTCCCCGAGGTCGAGGACAAGGGCGACGACGACGGCGTGGACAAGCTGGCCGAGAAGCTCGCGCTCGGCGAGGAGCTGCGGGCCATGGTCGACGGCCTGTACCAGGTGTTCCTCGGCGTGCGCCTGGGCCCCGACTGGGCCCGCATCGAGCTGCCGCGCCTCAACGACTGGGTGCGCCAGAAGCTCGACCGCGCCTGGCAGGAAGTGCTGGCCGCCTCTTCGAACTAGCTGACGTGGTCACGTTTCACCCGTGAGGCGGGCCGTCGCGAAGGGTTCGTCCCCAGGAAGACCGGGCGACCCTTCGCGGTGACCTCCCCCCTGACGATCCGAGCGGTCTCCGCGTCGAGGCTGCACCGACCCACCGAGCGCCCCTCGGTGTCGTCGGTGCAGCCTCGGCGCATTTCGGGGACGCGCTGCCTCAGTCCTTGGGGAGGTCCTTGCTGCCGACCAGCGTCAGGTTCAGGCCGATCTGGACGCTCACCGGCGTCCCGTTGATCTCGATCGTGGTCTTCCCGTTGAGGTTCCACCCGAGCGACCCGGTGGAGAACTCCTTGACCTCGGCGATCAACGGGATGCTGTTGATCGTGACCTGGACGGGCTTAGCGTGCTCGCGGAAGTCGGCCCGCGTGATGGGACAGGCCTTGGCCATGACGGCTCCTCTGGTTGGGGAAGGCCGACGACGGTAGCGCGCCCGGCGCCCGGGGAGAAGCCCTACCAGGTCGTGGTCAGCGTCTCGCCGCGCCGCACGCGCAGGTCGGCCCCGGGGTACCAGGTCCGGTCGTCGACCAGGGGCTTCCAGACGAGCACGTCCTCGAGCAGGTCGGTCGTCTCGAACACCCACACGTCGCCGGCCGTCCAGCGGGCGTCCAGGCCGCGGGCCCACGCGAGGGGGGCGGCCTCGCCGCGCACCGTGACCCGACGGCCCCAGCCCACGTCCTTCTGCACGCGCACGACCGTGCGCGCCTCGCCGCGCGCCAGGACCCCGTCCTCGGGCGACCAGGTGTCGACGCGCGAGGTGCCGGTGAACACGAGCGCGGCGTGCAGGCGGCGTGGGTTCGCGCCGCCGGGGCCGGCGATCAGCGCCGCCGGCGCCGGGCCCAGCGTGGCCTCGAACGGCAGGAGCGGCCGGCGCGGCAGGCGCACGACGTCGGCGGCGACCGGGTCGAAGAGCAGCGCGGCCGCGTCGCCGCGGCCGAGGTCCGGCTCGACGTTGGCGACGAGCACCTGCCCGCCGACCACGACGGCCTGCTCGGCGCCGGTGAGGTCCACGGGCAACGAGCCCAGGCGGCGGAGCGTCCGCGTGCGCCCGTCGTAGGCCAGGGCGTCGCGCAGGTGGGCGCCGGCCGGCCCGGCGACCCGCCCGCCGAGGAGGAAGAGGCGGCCGTCGTGGGCCGCCGCCACGTACCCCGTCCCCGCGGCCAGCGAGAGCCCCGCGACGGCCACCTGCCGCCAGGCGCTCGCGCCGGCGTCGAGCACGAAGGCGCGGTCGGTGTCGCCCGGCCCGCGCACGTGGCTCGTCGGCACGAGGTGCACCGCCCCGTCGACGGCCACCGCGCGCCGGTCGCCGAGCGGCGCCGGCAGCGGCGGGCCGACGCTCCACGCGCGCGTGTCGAGGTCCAGGACGAGGGTCGAGGTCAGCCGCGTGCCGATCTTGATCACCGTCCCGCCGAGGACGAACAGGCGCCGCCCGACGGCCACGACCTCCGCGCCGGCGAGCACCTCGGGCGACACGCTCGGACCGGCCGCGCCGGCCGGCGACGACGGGATCGGCGGGAGGGCGGCCACGCGCGTCCACTCGCCCGTGGCCGGGTCGAGGCGCAGCACGTCGGGGACGGTGAAGCCGTAGCCCTCGCGCTCGCGGCCGCCGACGACGTGGAGCGCGCCGTCGACGAGGACGGCGGCCGGCGCCCTGCGCGCCTGCGGCAGCGGAGCCGCCACCGGCGCGAGGAGGGCGGCCGCGTGGTCGCCGCCGCCGGCGTTGTCCCAGGCCGCGCGCCCGCCGGCGCGCAGGTAGGCGGCCAGGCGCACGAACGCCGGCCCCATGTCGCCGCGCTCGGCGCCCAGGCGCACGCCGCGCCCGAGCGTGCCCAGGTCGACGCGCGCCCGCCAGTGCTCGGCGCCGTCCGACAGGCGGCCGACGTAGGCGGCCGGCGCGTCGGCGAACGTGCGCCACCCGTCGGCGCTCCAGCGCACGCCCACGTCCTTGGCGAACGTCGGGCTGCGCACGGCCAGGTCCACCTCGGCCTCGGCCCGGTAGATCGAGGCGCCGTTGCCGTTGCTCGACAGGTAGGAGAGCGCGCGGCGGGCGCGCAGGACGCGCACCTCGTCCTGCCCCCGCGCGGGCGCGAGGGTCAGGAGGACGAGGAGCGCGAGGACGAGCGTGGGGCGGAAGGGCCAGGCCATGGGTGTCACCGGCGACCCGACCCCTGAGAGCCCGGGCGCTCGACACATGAGAGGCCGGCCTTCCCGGAACCGGACAGCCCTGTGTCGCGGCGCGGCAAGTCCTGTCGCCACAATGACTGGCTACCCCGCGAGGTAGAAGTCGACCCCCTCGACCAGGCCCTGGCCGGCGAGGAGGTCGCGCACCCGCT
This sequence comes from Planctomycetota bacterium, assembly GCA_019636275.1. GTDB lineage: Bacteria > Planctomycetota > J058 > J058 > J058 > JAMLIC01. The sequence continues at coordinate 62,074 of JAHBXY010000025.1, forward strand.
CGCGGGCGCCCCAGGCGTTCACCGCCGAGACGACCACGGCCTCGCCGCGCCGGGCCAGGCCCTCCTCGTGGGCCACGACCGGGATCCCGTGCGGCGCACGGCCGACCTTCTTCGCGTCGACCTCGAGGAACGCGGCCACGCGCGCGCCGGCCGCGAGCAGGTGGCGCGCGAGGCGCCGGCCGGCCGTCCCGGCGCCGACGATCGCGGCCGGGCGCCCGGCCAGGGCGACGGCGAGGGCGGCCGCGCGGACGCGCGCCATGCCGTCGGGCCCGTAGCGCGGGTCGAGGCGCGACGCGCGCAGCGGCCCCTCGCGCCAGTGCAGGAGCACCTCGGGCACCTTGGCGAAGCGCGCGCCGGCGGCGAACAGCCGCAGCCACAGGTCGTAGTCCTCGGGCCCCTGCGGGTCGCGGTAGCCGCCCACGGCCGCCAGCGCGTCGGCCCGCAGGAGCACCGACGGGTGCGCCACGGGGCTCTCGACGAAGCGCTCGCGCGCCATCGCCGGGTGGTCCACGAGCGCGTTGAGCCACGCGTCGTAGCGCCGCCGCCCCTCGCGCACCTCCGCCTCGGGGAACGAGCGCACGAGGCACGACGCCACGGCCAGCCCGGGGTCGTCGTCGAGGAGCGCCCGGCAGCGCGCCAGGCGCGTGGGCTCGCTCACGTCGTCGGCGTCCATGCGCAGGAGCAGCCGCCCCCGCGCCGCCCGGCGGCCGAGCTCGAGGGCGCCCACGAGGTCGCCCGCGCCCTCGCGCCGCAGGACGCGCACGCGCGGGTCCTCGGCCGCGTGCGCTGCCAGCCGCTCGGCGGTGCCATCGGTCGAGCCGTCGTCGACGACGACGACCTCGAGGTCGGGGTCCGTCTGCGCGCGCACGCTCCCGAGCGCGGCGTCGATCGTCCCTGCGGCGTCGCGCACCGGGAGCAGCACGCTCGTGGGCGGGGGGCTGGCCACCCGGGCATTGGAACCCGCGCCGACGGACCGCGCTTGCCAGCCGCCGGGCGAGCGGCGATCTTTGTCCCCTCGCGCGGCGGGGCTTTCGCGCGGGGGGGAGTCTGCCGTGGGCCGGGGCGTCAGCGCCGTCGTCGTGCTCGACGCGCCGCGAGGGACCTTGCGGGTCGACCTCGCGCGCGTGCGCGTCCAGCGCAAGAGCCTGCTCGAGATCGCCGGGGTGGTCGGGCTCCCGACGGGCCTCCACCGCGTGGAGGTCAACGACGGCGAGCGCGGCGCCGCGCTGTGGCTCCAGGTCGAGCCCGGCCGGCTGGTGGTGAAGGCCTGGGACGCGGGCCTCCTCGTCGACCCCGACCCGTTCCGCACGGCGCAGGTGCAGGGGCTGGCCGCCGAGGAGGGGCTCGACCCGCACCTCACCGCCTACCCCGCGGCCCCCAACGCCCCCTGGGCCGCGCTCGTGGCGCCGCTCGAGCGCCTCGGCCCGGCCGGCGCGCGCGTCCACCGCCGCGACCCCGAGGGCGCCGACGCCCCGCTCGAGGCGGCCCTCCAGACCCACGGGGGCCGCGCGCCGGCGCTCCTGGGCGAGGTGGCGCAGGCCTTCCTGGCCGGCTTCGTCGACGAGGACGAGGCGGCGCAGGAGCGCTGGCGCCACCTGGCGCGGGCGGTCCTCTCGGGCGCCGATCTGGTCGCCCGCCACCCGCAGCTCTTCGACGAGGCCACGGCGCTGCTCGTGGCGCAGCAGCAGCTCCTGCCGGTCGAGGTCTCCCCCGAGGCCGGCTGCGCGGCCGAGGCGCGGCGCCTGGTCGAGGCGCTCGGCGCGCACCCGCATCTGGCCGAGGCCGGGCGCCGGCTGCGCGAGCACCTCAGCCAGCGCGGGCTGTGATCACGCCGCGCCCTTGAGGGCGCGCAGCGCCGCCGCCGCGGAGCGGCGGACGAGGCGCTCGTCGTCGAACAGCGCCGTCGACAGCGCCTCGCACGCCCCGCGCGCCCCGAGGCGCCCGAGGGCGTCGGCGGCGTCGCGGCGCACGCGCCAGTCGCCGTGGACGAGCGCGCCGACGAGGACCTCCAGGGCGCGGCCGTCGCCGAGCGCGCCCAGGGCCTCGACGGCCGCGGCGAGCACGGCGTAGGCGGGGCGCTCGAGGCGCCGCGCGTCGCCGCGCGTGCGCTTGCCCAGGTCGGATGTCACCTGCACCAGCGCCGGGACGGCCCGCGGGTCGCCCAGGCGCCCGAGCGCCTGCGCGGCGCGCGCGCACACGTCGGGGTCGGGGTCGCGCAGGGCGACGGAGCGGGCGCGGCCCTCGCAGCTCGCCGAGGGCCGCGGCCGCCACCGCGCCCCACCCAGGCAGAACCCGGGTCGCCCAGCGCCTCCATGAGGGCGCCGGGCGCGCCGGCAGGGGCAGGGCGCCGAGCACCTGGGCCACGCGGGCGCGCAGCCGCGGCTCGGGGTCGCGCAGGGCGCGCAGGACCGGCCCCTCGGCGGCCGGGCCCATGCGGCGCAGCGCCGCGAGCACGGGCTCGTAGACGCCGCGGAAGGCCTCGGGGTGCGAGAGCGCGCCCAGGAGCGGGCGGATCAGGCGCGGGTCCTGCAGGCTGCCCGCGAGCCGCGCGGCGGCCGCGACGACCTTGGCCTCGACGTCGGTCAGGGCCACGGCGAGCGCGTCGACGATGAGCTGGCGCAGGAGCGGGGCGCAGGCCCAGCCGCGCTCGCGCTGGCGCTCGGCGATGCGCCCGAGCGAGGCCACGGCCTGCTGGCGCACGGCGGGGGCCGGGTCGACGAGGGCCGTCGCCAGCGGCGCCAGGACCGCGGCGTCGGGGGCGGCCGCGCCGATGCGCCCCAGGGCCTCGGCGACGAAGCCGCGCACGAGGTGGTCGGGGTCGTGCAGGGCGCTCGCCAGGCGCGGGAGCGCGCGCGGGTCGCCCAGGGCGCCGAGCGAGCGCGCCGCCTCCAGCCGCACGGGGACCGACGGGTCGGCGAGGGCGGCCACCAGCGGGAGGACCGCCTCGGCGCCGTCGGTGTGCCCGAGCGACGACGCGGCCCCCCGGCGCACGGCGGCGCTCGGGTGGCGCAGGAGCGGCACGAGGTGCCCGACGGCGCGCTGCCCCCAGCGGCGGCGCACGGCGTCGAAGCGGGCGCGGGCGACGGCGAGCGCAGACTCGTCGACCTCCGGGGCGACCTCGCCGAACACCTCGAGCGCCCGGCCGCGGTCGGCGCGCAGGAGCGCGCGCAGGGCCTCGCCCCGCACCGCGGCGACGCGTCCTCGGCGGCGGCGCGCGCCAGGTGCGGCGCGCGGCGGTCGGGGCGGCCAGCGCGGCGAGCGTGCGCGCGCGGCCTCGAGCCGCACCCGCTCGGCCGGGTCGGTCAGCCCGGCGCAGGCGACCGGGGCGGCCTCGGCCCGGCGGCGGCGCGTCATGGCCTTGAGCGCCTCGATGCGCACGCCGGCGTCCGGGTCGGTCAGGGCGGCGGCGAGCGCCTCGTCGAGCCGCTCCCCCTCGCCGCCGACCTCCCCGAGGCGCGACGCGAGCAGGTTGTACGCCTCGGCGGCGCGCGCGCGGCGCGCCTCGGAGTCGCAGCGCGGGACGTCCTCCGCCGTGCGCGCGAGCTCGCGCAGCATGGTGACGATGCGCTCGCAGACGGTCGGGCTCACCCGCGCTCCTACGCCACACGCCGCCGGCCGGCGCCGATCGCCCGCGCGCGCGGGCCGAAGGCCGGGACCGCCGCCTGCGGGGGCGCCCCCGGGTCGGGCGCGCGCGGTCAGGCGCGGGCGCGCGCGCCGGGCGCGCGCCGGGCGCGCGCCGCCCAGGCGACGGACCGCCTGGAGCGCGACCTCGCGCAGGGGCGCCAGGACGCCCTCACCCGTGGTGGCCACGGCGGCGAAGCCGACGCGGGGCCCCGCCTCGAGGGCGGCGGCGAGCGCGTCGGGCGCCAGCGCATCGGGGAGGTCGGCCTTGTTCCACTGGAAGGCGAACGGCAGCGCGGCGCGGTCGACGCCGGCCCGCTCCAGCGCGCCCTCGAGCTCGCGCAGCGCCTCGCGGTTGGCGTCGACGCGCCCGGGCTGCGAGTCGGCGACGAACACCACCCCGTCGGCGCGGCGCAGGAGGTCGCTCAGGAGCGGCAGCGCCTCGTGGTCGGGGAGGGCCACGAGGTCGAGGCGGAGGGCCACGTCGCCGAGCGGGCTCAGCGACAGCGGCAGGTGCTCGACGACGAGCGCCGGGTGCACCCCCGAGGGGCGGGCCAGGACGTCGCCGCGCCGGCGCACGGGCACCGCCCGGCGGACGGCGTGGAGGGTCTCGGTCGTCCCGGCCCGTCGTGGGCCGTGGTAGACGACCAGGCAGCGGGCCTCACGCCGACCCGGGTCGAGCTGGGGCATGGTCGTCTCCTCCAGGGCCGGTCTCCGTCTCTCGCGCCCCCGGCGCGCCGGCCCCCGGGTCGCCCGTGCGGATCCCGTGCCAGCCGCCCTCGGACCCGCACGAGGCGTCCCTCTCGCCGCGGCGCCGAGGTCACGGGCGGCGCGGGACCGCGCCGCCCGGCGTGGCGCCGCGGGAATTCGGCCCCGCCGCGCACGATTCCCCTCCGTCGCCTGGCCGCGGCCAGGTCCCCTCTTCGGGTGGCTGGACCGCCACGTCCGTCGACGATGCCCAGGCAGCGCCACGCCAGGGGGCGGGCGTCGGGGCCGCCCGTCAGCGCCTCAAGGCCATGAGCCCGCGCAGGAGCGTGCGCACGACGATGGACGCGCCGCGCTGCTGCAGGAGCACGTCGGCGGCGCGGCGCACGGCCTCGGCCCGCGTGGGGTAGGCGTGGATGACCTTGCCCAGGGTGGAGAGGCCCAGGCGGGTCTGCACGGCCACGGAGAGCTCGCCCAGCGCCTCGCCGGCGCGGCGGCCGACCAGCGTGGCGCCGAGGAGCCGGTCGCTGCCGCGCTCGAGGTGGACGGCGAGGAAGCCGGACGGGTCGGCGTCGATCACCGGGCGGTCGAGGTCGCCGAGGTCCACGCGCAGCGTCTGCACGAGGAGCCCCTGCTCGGCGGCCTCGCGCGCGGTCAGGCCGACGTGCGCCACCTCGGGGTCGGTGAACGTGACCCACGGGATCGCCAGGTCGCGCGTGGTCTCGCGGCCGAAGAGCAGGGCGTTGCGCACCACGATCCGGGCCATGGCGTCGGCGACGTGCGTGAAGCGGTCGGCCGTGCAGCAGTCGCCGGCGGCGTAGATGTCGCGGTTCGTCGTCCGCAGGCGGTCGTCGACGCGGATCCCGCCGCGCTCGTCGTAGTCGACCCCCGCGGCGTCGAGCTGCAGGTCGTCGACGTTGGGGCGGCGGCCGGTGCACACGAGGACCTCGTCGACGCGCAGCGGCGGCTGCCCCTCGTCGGAGAAGGTGAGCACCCGCTCGGCGTCGCGCCGCTCGACCCGTCCCACGCGGACGCCCAGGCGCACGTCGACGCCGTCGTGCCGCAGGGCCGCCTCGACGACCGCGGCGACGTCGGGGTCCTCGCGCGCGAGCAGGCGCGGCCCCGCCTCGAGCAGCGTCACCTGCGCGCCGAGCCGGGCGAAGGCCTGCGCCAGCTCGCAGCCCGACGCGCCGCCGCCGAGGACCGCCAGGCGCCCGGGGAGGCTCGTGAGCGAGAAGACGCTCTGCGTGGTGAGGAAGCCGGACGTCGCCAGGCCGAAGACCGGCGGCGCGAGCGGGCGCGAGCCCGTGGCCACGCAGGCGCGCGAGAAGCGCAGCGTCTGGTCGCCGACGCGGACCGTGTCGCGGCCGGTGAACCGGGCGTTGCCGAGGAACACGTCGACGCCGAGCTCCTGGAAGCGGTGCGCCGAGTCGCGCGGGGCCAGGCGCGCCCGCACGGCGCGCACGCGCTCCATGACGGCGGCGAAGTCGACCTCGACCCGCTCGGGGACCTTCACGCCCAGCGCCCGCGCCTCGCGCACCTGCACGACCGCCTGCGCCGCCCGCAGGAGCGTCTTCGACGGCACGCAGCCGGCGTTGAGGCAGTCGCCGCCCATGAGCTCGCGCTCGATCAGGGCCACGCGCGCGCCCAGGCGCGCCGCGCCGGCGGCCGTGACCAGGCCGGCGGTCCCGCCGCCGATCACGACGAGGTTGTAGCGGCCGGTGCCCTGTGGGTTCCTCCAGGCGGGCGGGCGCACGTGCTCGACGAGCTCGCGGTTGTGCTCGTCCCAGGGCTGGACCTCGAGGAAGGGCAGGGGCAGGTCGTCGATCGTCGTCGGGGCGGTCCCCGGCCGGGCGTCCATGGCGCGCTCCTCTCGCGCGCGCGCGGGGCGGACGGGTCACGGGCGTCCCGCGCGCGCCGCCCCCGCCGCGCGTTGGGTGGGTGGCGCGGGGTCGGAGCGCAAACGGGTGGCCGCGACGGTGCCGCGCCAGGCGTGCGTCCGCCGTGCGGCGGCCGTGCGATGATCCCCGCATGAGCGCCGAGGCCGTGCCGACGCCGCGCGACCACCGGCGCGCCTTCCTGTGGGCCGGCGGGGCGATCCTCCTCTGGGGGACGCTGGCCGCGGGCGTCGGCGACGCCCTGCAGGGCCTGCGCGCCTCGACCCTCGTCGTGTGGTCGCTCGGCTTCGCCGCGGCGACGCTCGTGGCGCTCGACCGCCTGGTCGCCGCCCGCAAGCCCGACGGCGCCGCGCGCCCGTGGAGGCCGTGGGCGTCGCGCGGCCAGGCGGCGGGCCTGCTGGCGCTCGGCGCCTGGGGGATCCTCGGCTACCACGCGCTGTTCTTCGCCGCCCTCGACCGCGCGCCGATCGTCGAGGCGAACCTGCTCAACTACCTGTGGCCGCTGCTCATGGTGCTCCTGGCGCCGCTGATCGCGCGCGAGGCGCTCACCGGCGCGACGCTCACGGGCGCCCTCGTGGGCTTCGCCGGCGCGGCGCTCGTCGTGACGCAGGGGCGCTGGCGGCCGCCCGCCGCCGAGCACGCCCTGGGCTACGCCATGGCCGCCACGGCGGCGCTGGCCTGGGCCACGTTCTCGCTCGGCCTCAGGCGGGCCGGCGCGGCGGCCGAGGGGCGCATGACGCCCTTCGTGGTCGTGTCGTTCGCGCTGGCCGTGCCGCTCGCCGTGGCGCTCGACGGGCCGGCGGCGCTGGCGCCGCCCGGCGGGCGGGCCCTGGCGGCGACGGCCTGGCTGGGCGTCGGGCCCATGGCCGTCGCGTTCCACTGCTGGGGGCGGGCGCTGGCGCTCGGCGACGCCACGCGCCTGGGCCTCCTCACCTACCTCGACCCGCTCCTCTCGACGCTGGCCGTGGCCTGGTGGCTCGGCGAGCCGCTCACGCGCGCCTCCTGGGCCGGCATGGGCCTGATCGTCGTCGGCGCCGCCGGCCCGGCCGTCCTGCGCGCGCGTCAGCGCCCGTCGGCGTAGCGCCGCACGCGGTCGGCGCGGGCGACGGCGCCGGCCGCGCGCAGGTGGCGCTCGTAGGCGTCGAGCGCCGCGCGGTCGTTCGGGTCCGCCCACACGGCGACCGCCAGCGGCTCCTCGTCCTCGGGCAGGAGCGGCTCGACCAGGGCGCGGCCGAGGAGCCCGCGCAGGAGCTGGTGCTCGTGGGGCGGGTCGGGCGCGGCGAGCGCCAGCCACAGCGCGGCCAGCGGCGGCCGGTCCGGCGGCGCTGACGCGGAGGAGGCCGAGGACGGCGTCCGCGCCTCGTCGCGGGCGCGGGCGTCAGGTCGGCGCGCGCGGCGGCTCGACGCGGGCGGCGGCGCCGCGCGCGGCCCCGCCGGAGGCAGGCCGCCCTCCAGGAGCGCCGCGGCCTCGCCCGCGGACCTCATTGGCGCAACCGCAGCAAGTGGAGCACAGCGCGGCCGCGGCCGGGTGGGCCTCGAGCCAGCGGACGAGCGCGTCGACGCCGCGCGGGACCCAGATCGCCGGCTCGGCCCAGCCGTGGGCGCGGAGCTGGGCGCGGACGTTGTCGACGGCCAGGGCGGCGCGCGCGTCGTCGCGCGCGAGCGCGCGCCCGATCGCGCCGGCCAGCCAGTCGGGGTCGAGCTCGGGGAGGAGCAGGCGGTCGAGGACGGCGCCCGTGGCCAGGGCGCGCTCGAGCGACGCCGCCAGGTAGACCTCCCAGAAGGGGTGATCCGGCAGGGCGCCGTCGCGCACGCAGTCGCTCGCCAGGTGGGCGGCCGCGGCGACGGCCTGGCGGTCGAGCGCCGGGGCGCGCAGCCCGCGGAGGAGGGCGTCGGCCGCGCGGGCGCGCGCGGGCGAGGCCACGCGCGGCGCCAGGGCGTCGATCGGGTCGCCCGCGGGGGCGCTCAGGAGCAGGTCGGCGGCCTCGTCGGGGTCGAGGCCGAACCCCTCGAGGGCGTCGACCTCGACGGCCTGGGCGACGAAGCGCTCCAGGTCCTGCCACTCGCGATCGTCGTCGCGGCCCGGCCCGCCGCCCTGACGCCCTCGCCTCGACCGCACGGGTCACCTCACGGCGGGGACAGGATACCGGCCGGGCCGCCGCGGGCGGGTCACAGCCCGCGCGTGAGCATCAGCGCCACCAGCACGGCCACGACCGTGCCCAGGAGCCCGCTGGGCCAGAACCCCCAGGTGCGGCTGTAGGGCCACGCCGGGAGCGCGCCGACGAGCATGGAGAGCAGCAGGACGACCAGGAACGCCTCGGCGACCACGCTGTGTAACCTCTTACGGGAAGGAGTGTGGACCTCCACGTCCGTTGCGAACCGGGTGCCGTGTCGCCGGCGGGACGCCGCCCGGTCAAGGGTGGGCGCTCCAAACACCTGCCCCGCCGGAGCGTAGCCACGGGATCGCGCTCGCCTGCATCTCGCCGGCCGCCCACGGAGCCCTCCCCATGCGCATTTCCCGCCCCTGGCCCGCCCTGGCCCTCCTCCTCCTGGTCGCGCCGGTCTCCGCGAGCGAGGCGCACGACGCCGCGCGCGCCCTCGACGCCGGCCGCCTCGACGCCGCCGGCGCGGCTCGCGCCTGGCGCGAGGCCGGGCTGACGCCCGCCGAGGCCGCGACGCTCCTGCGCGCCGCCCGGCCGAGCGGCGAGGCGCGTCCGGGCGAGCACACGCTCGCGCTGGTCGACCCGCACGGCGTGCGCACCGACCTCGTGGTGGTCCTCCCCGAGCAGCCGCGGCCCGACGGGCGCTACGGCCTGCTCGTGACCCTGCACGGGCTCCGCGGCGACGCGCGCCAGCTCCTGCCGTTCGCGCGACGGATCGCGCCGCCCGGGTTCATCGTGGCCTGCCCCACCGCGCAGCACCTGCCGCCCGAGCGCGAGGCCGAGGACGCGGCGCTGCTCGGCCAGGCCCTGGGCCTCGTGGGCGCGCCGGAGGACGACGGCGGCGAGGGCCCCGACGCCGAGCGGCGGCGCCGGCTCCGCCGCCTGGCGGAGAACGCGACGCGCAGCGCGCTCCCCCACTGGTGGGGCTACGAGCACGACGGCTTCCCGCTGCTCGCCGCCGACGAGGTCCGCCGCCGCTGGCCCGTCGACCCCGACCGCGTGCTGCTGCTCGGCTACAGCATGGGCGGCTACGGGACGTGGAACGTCGGCCTGCGCCACCCCGACCGCTTCGCCGGGATCGCGCCGCTCGCCGGCGGGATCTCGCGCCAGGAGATGATCACGCCGCGCGACGACCGCATGCGCCACGTGCTCGGCAACGCGCGGATGCTCCCCAGCTTCTTCGTCCACGGGTCGGCCGACCGCGTCGTGCCCGCCCGCTTCTCGCGCACGATCGCCGAGGACCTCGCGGCGCTCGGCGCCGAGCACGTCTTCGAGGAGGTCGAGGGCGGCGGGCACATCCTCATGCGCTTCCTCCAGGGCGACGCCGTGAGCGACCGCCTCGAGGCCTGGCTGGCCGCGCGGGCGCGCGAGCCGCACCCCCGGCGCATCGCGCACCACGCGCTCTCGCCGGCGCACGGCGACGCCTGGTGGCTGCGCGTCGAGGCCACCGACGGGACCCCGGCGCGCGTCGAGGCCGAGGCGCTCGAGGGCAACCGGATCGTCGTGACCACCGCGGGCGTGCGGCGCCTGACCGTGCGGCTCGACCCGGCGCTCGTCGACGTCGCGCGCCCGGTGCGCCTCGAGGTGGACGGCGTCGTCGTCCACGAGGGCGTCGTCGCGGCCTCGCTCGAGGCGGTCGCCGGGAGCTTCGCCGCGCGCCGCGACCCGTCGCTGGTCTACGAGCGCGCGGTCACGATCGACCTGCCCGCGCGCCCGGCCGCGGCCGGCGCGCCGCGGCAGACGCCGCGCTACTTCTGATCGCCGCGACGCGGTGCATGGACCTTCGCGCACGGGCTCTGTAGAGTCGGTCGCCGGAAGGTCTGCTCATGCTCGTCGAGCCTCCTGCGACCCGCGCCGACATCCAGTGGCGCCTGTTCGGGTTCCCCGTCCGGGTATCGCCCTGGTTCTGGGTGGCCTGCGTCATCCTGGGCTGGAACGGCGCGCCCACGCTCGACCAGCTCGTCGTGTGGACCGGCTGCGTGTTCGTGGCGATCCTCGTGCACGAGCTCGGCCACGCCCTCGTGGCGCGCAAGTTCGGCGCCCGCGGCGGGCGGATCGTCCTCTACAGCTTCGGCGGGCTGGCGATCAACGGCGGCGGCCTCAAGCGCTGGCAGCGGATCGTCGAGTGCCTCGCCGGGCCCGGCGCCGGGTTCCTGCTCTACGGGGCCCTGTGGCTGACGACGCGCCTCGTCCTCGACCCGACGGTCATGTCGAGCCTGGCCCAGGACGCGCTCCACTACATGGAGTTCGTGTGCCTGTGGTGGGGGCTCGTCAACCTGCTCCCGGTCTACCCGCTCGACGGCGGGCAGGTCGCCCACGAGCTGTTCCTCTGGCGTCGCCCGCACGACGGGCTGGGGCTGGCGCTCAAGTTCGGGATCGGCGCCGCCGGGCTGGTGACGATCGGGTTCGGCTACCTGTGGTACGCCGGCGTGACCTCCGGCCTCCCCGCCATCCTCTTCGCGGTCCTGGGCCTGAACAACTACTTCATGCTGCGGGCCCTGCGCACGGGCGCCCTCGGGGCCGAGGTCGGCGGCTACGACGCCGGCCGCCGCGAGGCCTGGGAGCAGGATCCCGACTGGTGGAAGGCTTAACACTTCGACGGCTGCGGCCGCGGATGCCGGGCGATGGGGGGCGCGCGCGGGTCGTAGGATCCGGCGATCGATACGACCCGCGCGCGCTCCCCCCTCGCCTCGGCCTCCGCGCCCTCGCCTCGCGTGTGGCTGCGTTCCACCCGTGAATGGGCGAGTGGTGTGATCGAGGCTGCGGCGGTGGATGTCGGGCGAGGCCGGGGGGCGTCACGGTGGGCTGAGCGCCACCCGGAAGCCCAGGTTCGTGATCCGGCCGCTGCGGGGCATGGGCCGGCGGGTGGTCGTGCGGCAGTGGGCCGCGGGCGTGTTCCACGAGCCGCCGCGGGCCACCCGGAGGGACGCGGTCTCGCCCTTCACCAGCGGGTCGGTCCGCGCCTGGCGGCGGTAGCGCTCCCAGGCGTCCTCGACCCACTCCCAGACGTTGCCGGCGAGGTCGAGGGCGCCGAACGGCGAGGCGCCGGCCGGGAGGGCGCCGACGGGGCTCGTGCTGCGGCCGCCCCACTCGGGGTGCTCGCGGGCGTTGAGGCGCGTGGGGTCGGGCGGCGCCGTCCCCCAGGGGTAGGGCCGCCCGTCGTCGCCGCGCGCGGCGAGCTCCCACTCGGCCTCGGTCGGCAGGCGCAGCCCGGCCCACCAGCAGTAGGCCTGCGCGTCCTCCCAGGTGACGTTGAACACGGGATGGTCCGGCCCGGCGAGCACGAGCGGGTCGTCGGCGGCGGCGCGGACGTCGGCCACGGTCTCGAAGGCCCGGCCCGGGAGGTCGCGGCCGCTGTCCTGGCAGAAGCGCTCGTACTGCGCCCAGGTGACCGGGGTGCGCGCGATGAAGAAGCCGCGCGTCAGCTCGACCCGGTGCGGCGGCCCCTCGGCCTCCTCGGCGGCGTCGTCGCGGGCGCCCATGACGAACGTGGTCGGCGGGACCCACAGGAGGACGGAGCCGTCGGTCTCGTTGACGACCTCCTGCTGGCCCGGCAGCGGCCCAGGGCGCACGCAGAGCGTCGGCGGCAGGCTCTCGGGCGGGGGCGGCGGCGCGGCCTTGCGCCGCCGCGTCGCCGCGGAGGGCGGCCGCGGCCGGCGGCGCCGCGGGCGCGCGCGGACCGCAGGGCGGCGAGCAGGTCGTCGACGGCGTCGTAGCGGTCGTCCGGCGCGACGGCGAGCGCGCGCGCGCACACCTCGTCGAGCGCGGGCTCGAGGTCGGGGTCGCGGTCGCGGGGCCGCGGCGGCGGCGCCGACCCCAGGCGCACGCGCTCGTGGCCGCGGATCAGCTCGCCCAGGCCCGCCGACCCGTAGGGGAACGCGCCGGTGAGCGCGTGGTAGAGCATGACCCCGAGCGAGTAGACGTCGGCCCGGCGGTCGACGCGCTTGGCGTCCTCGAACTGCTCGGGCGCCATGTAGCGCGGCGTGCCCATGGCCTCGAGGGTGCGCGTGACGTCGCCCGCGTCGAGGTCGTCGAACAGGTCGCGCTGGTCGTCGTCGACCTTGGCCAGGCCGAAGTCGGAGAGCCACACCGCCCCGTCGCCGCCCACGAGGAAGTTGGCCGGCTTCACGTCGCGGTGGACCACGCCCTGGTCGTGCGCGCGCCCGACGAGGGCCGCCGCGGTCACGAGCCGGTCGAGGCGCGCCTCGCGCTCGCCGCCCACGAGGTCGAGCGGGGCGGCGCCCACGACGAGGTCCAGCGCCAGCCACAGGCGCGCCCCGCCCTCGAGCTCGCCCCAGTCGAAGGCGCGCACGAAGCCCGACGCCCTGCCCAGGCGGTTGCCGATGCGCGCCTCGCGCACGAAGCGGGCCCGGAACGCGCGTGGGTCGCCGGCGGCCGCGGCGACCTTGAGGGCCACCTCGATGCCGAACTTCGTGTCGATCGCCGAGTGGACGGCGCCCATGCCGCCGCGGCCGAGCAGCCCCTGGACCACGTAGCGATCGCCGACGATGGCTCCGGGCTCGAGGTCCATCGCCCCCGAGTGTAGCCGTGCGGCGGTGGCGCGCGCCCGCGGACCGCGTCATCCTGCCCGGGTGTCCCCGTCGAGCGCGCGCCAGCAGGCGATCCTGGAGGTCGGGCGGCGCCGCGGCCTGGTCCGCGGCGACGTCCTCGACCGGATCCTGGCCGAGGCCAGCGCCACGGGCCTGACCCAGAGCCTCCACAGCACGCTCGGCCAGGGGCAGCTCGACCTCCTGCAGGAGGCCGCCCGGCGCAGCCGCTACGCCTGCCCGCGCGGGTGCGTCCAGCTGGCCTTCGAGGACCTGGCGACGATGGCCGCCCTGGCCTGCCCGCGCTGCGCCGCGCGGCTCGTGCCCGACGGCGAGGCCCCCGGCCCGCGCCCGACCGGCGCGCACCCGGCGGCGGCCGGGGCGCCCCGGCTGATCGGCGGCTACGAGGTCGTCGAGGAGCTCGGGCGCGGGTCGTTCGGCGTCGTCTACGAGGTGCAGCGGCCCGGGATCGCGCGCAGGTTCGCGCTCAAGGTCCTCCTGCGGGCCAGCGACGACCCCGAGCTCCTGGCCCGCTTCCGGCTCGAGGCGCAGATCGCCTCGAAGCTCGAGCACCCGGGGATCGTCGGCGTGTTCGACGCCGGGCAGCACGGCGAGCTGCCGTTCCTCGTCATGGAGCTCTGCCCGGGGCAGACGCTGCGCGAGCGCCTGCGGCGCGGCCCGCTCGCGCCGGAGGACGCGGCGCGCCTCGTCGCGGAGGTCGCGCGCGCGGTGGCGTTCGCGAACGAGCGCGGCGTCCTGCACCGCGACCTCAAGCCAGCGAACATCATCATCGAGGCGGCGACCGGGCGCCCGCGCGTGACCGACTTCGGCCTGGCCCGCGACCGCTCGCTGGCCCGCAGCATGACGCGCACGGGCGACGTCGTGGGCACGCCCGCCTACGCCGCGCCCGAGCAGCTCCGCGGCGAGCGGACGCTCGACGCGCGCGTGGACGTCTACGCGCTCGGCGTCGTGCTCTACGAGTGCCTCACCGGCGAGCGCCCGTTCCTGGGGGCCGACGTCGTGGCGCTCGCCGAGCAGGTGCTCCACGGCGCCCTGCGCCCGCCGCGGGCCCTGAACCCGCGGGTGCCCGCGGCCCTCGAGGAGGTGTGCCTGCGCGCTTTGGCGCGGGAGCGCTTCGAGCGGACGGCCACGGCGGCGCGGCTGGCCGAGGACCTGGAGGCCTTCCTCGCCGGCGGCGCGCCGGTCGCGCGCTCGTCCGAGCGCCGGCGGCAGGCGGGCCCGCGCCCCCCGGGCGGGGCGACCGGCCC
>JAHBXY010000250.1 GCA_019636275.1 Planctomycetota bacterium
GCGACGCGCGCCTGGCCGCCGGGCGGCTCGCGCCGGCGCTCGTGGCCCTCGAGGAGGCCATCGCCATCTGCCGCGAGGAGGGCCTGCGCCGTGCGCTGGGCACGTCGCTGTCGAGCCTGGGCAACGCGCGGCTGTTCGCCGGCGAGGCGCGCGCGGCGCGCGGCTACTACGAGGAGGCCCTGGGGATCGCCCGCGACGAGGGCAGCCGCGAGGGCGAGCTGGTGAACCTGCACAACCTCGGCCTGGCCCTGCACGCCCTGGGCGACGTCGACGACGCGCTCGACCGCTACCAGGAGGCCCTGTCGCTCGCGCGCCAGGCGGGCGACCGGCGCAAGGCGGCGGCGATCGAGGCCAACGTGGCCCAGGCGCTCTTCGACCAGGGGGCCCTCGACGAGGCGCAGCGCCACCAGGAGGCCGCCCTCGAGCTGGCCCGGGCGGCCGACGACCGCGGCACGCAGGCGGTGGCGCTCGTGCGCCTGGCCGGCCTGGCGCGCGAGCGCGGCGCGCTCTCGGAGGCGCACGCCATGGCCGCGCAGGCCGACGAGCTGTTCGAGGCCCTCGACGACCCGCGCCGCGGCGTGGCCTGGGTGGAGCAGGCGCGGCTGCGGCTGGAGCTCGCCGACGCGGCCGGCGCGCGCGGGCTCCTCGCGCGGGCGCTCGACCTCGCCCGCGCCCTCGGCGACCCGCGCGGCGAGCTGGCCGCCCTGCGCGAGCTGGGGCGCGCCGAGCGGGTGGCCGGCCGCTTCGACGAGGCCCACGCCCGCCTCGGCGACGCCCTCGAGCTGGCGCTCGGCCTCGAGGACCCCGACCTCCTGGCGCTGACGCGCATCGAGCTGACCGAGGCCTGCGTCCTGTGCGAGCGCCTCCCCGAGGCGCGCGCGCACCTCGACCACGCGGCGCGCCGGGCCGCCGAGCGCGAGGGCTCGCTGGTCGAGGCGCACCACGCCCTCGGCCGGGCGGCGGTCGCCCGCGCGGCGGGCGAGGTGACCGAGGCGCGGGCGATCCTCGAGCACCTGACGCGCGCCGCCCGCGAGCTGGGCTTCCTGGCCCTGCAGCGCGAGGCCACCCGGCGCCTGGCCGCCCTCTCCAGGTAACCTGGGCCGCGCGCGGCGGGGCATGCCGCGCGGGAGCGGCGGCCGTGGTGCTGGTGGCGGCGATCCAGGTCGACTCGGGCGACGACGAGGAGCGCAACTGGGCGCGCGCGCAGGCGCTCGCCCGGCAGGCGCGGGCGCGCGGGGCCCGCGTCGTGGCGCTGCCGGAGAACCTCCTCTACGAGGGGGCGGACCTCGAGCGGCGGCATCCGCTCGACGAGTGGGAGCCGCGCTTCGCCGCGCTGGCGCGCGAGCTCGAGGTCACGCTCCTGCCGGGCACCCTGCGCGAGCCGGTCCAGGGCGACCCGACGCGGGCCTACAACACGCTCCTCGCCTACGGCCCCGACGGCGCGCGCCTGGGCCGCTACCGCAAGATCCACCTGTTCGACGTCGACGTCCCCGGCGGGCCGTCCGAGCGCGAGAGCGAGGTCATCGCCGCCGGGCCGCCGGAGCCCGTCGTCGTCGACGTGCCCGGGCTCGGCCGGGCGGGGCTCACGGTCTGCTACGACCTGCGCTTCCCCGAGCTCTTCCGGGCCCTCGTCGGCCAGGGCGCGCGCGTCCTGTTCGTGCCGGCGTCGTTCGCGCTCGTGACCGGCAAGGCGCACTGGGAGACGCTCCTGCGCGCGCGGGCGATCGAGAACCTGGCCTGGGTCATCGCGCCGGGGCAGTCGGGCAAGAAGCCGAACGGCCGGCTCAAGTTCGGCAACTCGCTCATCGTCGACCCCTGGGGCACGGTCGTCGCGCGCGCCCGCGAGGTGGCCGAGGACGTGGTCGTGGCCGAGGTCGACCTCGCCTACCAGGACGAGGTGCGCCGGGCGATCCCGTGCCTCGCGCACCGCCGGATGTGACTACGCGCCCTCCGCCTCGGCCGGCTCGTCGTCGATCATGTGCCGCGACAGCCACGGCGCCTGCGCCAGCAGGAACGCCACCGTGAGCCCGAGCAGGCCGAAGACCTTGAACGTGGCCCAGGTGTCGAGGTCGAAGCGGTAGGCCACGAGCAGGTTCAGCCCGCCGAGCGCCAGGAAGAACGCGGCCCACGCCAGGTTCAGGCGCACCCACGCCGGCCGCGGCAGGCGGACCTTGGCCCCGAGGAGCCGCTCGATCAGCGGCCGCTCGCCCACGACGAGGCTCCCCAGGCAGGCGCCGCCGAGGAGCCAGTAGACGACCGTCGGCTTCCACTGGAGGAAGGTCGAGTCGCCCATGGCCAGCGTCGCCCCCCCGAGGACGGCCACGGCGGCCGCCGACCCGAGGGCCATCCGGCTGACCTCCTTGCCGCGCGCCCACTGCACGCCGGTCTGGACGACGACCGCCACGATGAGCGCCGCCGTGGCGGCGAAGATGCCCTGCGCCTTGAAGACGCCGAAGAAGATGAGCAGGGGCAGGAGGTCGTGCAGGAGCTGCATGACCCCATGCTAGCCGGTCGGTGCGCGCGGTAGGCTCTGGCCTTCCGGAGGGTCCATGGCGCGCGCGTTCTGGCTGGTGAAGACGGAGCCCACGGTCTACGGCTGGGCGGACATGCTCCGCGACGGCGTCACGCACTGGGACGGGGTGCGGAACTTCCAGGCGCGCAACAACCTCGCCGCGATGAAGGTCGGCGACCGGGCCCTCTGGTACCACAGCGTCGGCGACCGCGAGGCCGTGGGCGTGGTCGAGGTCGTGAAGGAGGCCTACCCCGACCCGACGGCCGACGACCCGCGCTGGGTCGTCGTCGACGTCAAGCCCGTGGCCGAGCTCGCCCGGCCCGTGACGCTCGCCGAGATCAAGGCCGACCCGCGCCTGAAGGAGATCGCCCTCGTGCGCCAGTCGCGCCTGTCGGTGTGCCCGCTCGACGCGGCCGCGTTCGGCGCGATCGTGGAGCTGGGCGGCGGCGAGCGGAAGTTGAAGCGGAAGGGGTAGTCGTCCGAGGTCAGTCCGTCGCCTCGCCCAGCGCGCCCACGAGCCCGGACGTCGCCCCGGCCGGGCGCACGGTGAACGTCGTCCAGACGACCTCCGACTCGCCGGCGAGGTTCACGGCGGAGATCCCCAGCGCGTAGGTGCCGGCCTTCTGCACGCCGACCTCGAACGTCGTCCGGCGCGCGTGGCCCTCGACGGCGTCCCACCACACCTGGCGGCGGCGACCGTCGGGCGAGATGCGGCGCAGGTCGAGGTGGAAGCTCACGGGCGCGTCGCCGCGGTGGCGCCAGCGCGGCTCGAGCTTCAGGCGGCGCTGGCCGGCGGGCAGGAGCACGACCGCGTCGTCGGCCGGTCGGGTCCACTCGGGCGCGCCCGGGGCGTCCACCTCGCGCCCGCCGCGGATCACGTCCTGGCACACCAGGCAGAAGGCGTCCGCGCGGCTCTCGCGCATGCGGCAGCGGCGCTCGGGGCGCCACACGCCCTTCTTCCACAGGCCGCCGCCCTCGTAGGCGGTGTCGACGATGTCCTTCCAGCGGCGGCCGGTGCGCTCGAGCGTCAGGTTGGGGCACACGGCCACCTCCCAGCGCTCGTCCTCGGGCGGCGCGCCCGGATACTCCTCGTACTCGTCGCCCAGGCCGTAGAGGGCGTGGCCGAGCTCGTGCAGGAAGGCCTCGGGGTCGAGGGTCGTCGTGCGGATCCGCGCGCCGTCCGTCGGCACGTCGGCGTTGGGCCGCACGTCGTCGGGGTCCTCGGGCAGGTCGAGGTCGTCGCCCTCGGCGCGCGCCCAGCGGCGGCGCGCGCTCGCGGGGATGGGCTCGTCGGCCGGCGTGAGGCGGGCGAGCACGACCACGACGTCGACGTCGGGGGCCACCTCGGCGGCCACGGCGTCGGCCTGGGCGTCGTCGGCGTCGAAGCTCCCCTCGGGCGTGACGTGCGCGCCGAAGGGCGTGCGCCGCGCCGGGCGCCCGGCCTGCCACGGCGCGCCGCGGTCGCGGCCGGGGACGAACACGAAGTGCAGGTTGATCGGCGGGCCGGCGCGCAGGGGCGCGGCGTCGGGATCGACGCGGATGGCGTCGGCCAGGCGCCGGGCGTCGGCGAGGAACTGCTGCTCCTCGGCGCGGACGTAGCCCTCGGAGAGGATGACCACGTCCACGGCCCGCGCCCAGTCGGTCGAGGCCAGGTCGCTCGTGAGCCGCGGCTCCTGCGCGCCGGCCGGGCCGGCGAGGAGGAAGGCCAGGGCGATCCGGCGCAGCCAGGTCATGACGCCTCGTCGAGGGTGAAGGTGGCGATCGGCCCGTCGGGGCCGACGATCGTGAGGCGCTCCACGGGCGCCAGCCGGGGCAGCTTGAGGCGGACGACCCCCTGGTGGCGCACGCGCAGGCAGCCGCGCGGGTGGTCGGGCCCGGGGCAGGTGCACAGGCGCGGCAGCGGGCAGGGGCCGGCGGCCAGGCGCTCGCCGGTGACGGCGTCCTCGAGCACGTAGTGCGTCGCGCCGCGCGGGCCCGGCGCCTCGGTCGCGAAGGGCTTCGTGACCCACCGCACGAGCTCGAGGGCCTCGCCGCCCTGGCTCACGCGCAGGACGGCGATCGTCGTCCGCGCCGCCGGGGCGTCGGCGTCGGCGTCGTCGGCGTCGTCGGCGCCGCCGGCGTCGTCGAGGTCGTCCGGGGTGGCGGCGTCGCCATCCGGCGCGGCGACGGCGACCACCGGCGACGGCTCCGGTTCGGAGGCGGGAGGCGAGGTCGATGAGGCCCGTTCGCCACGTCCCGACGACCATCCGAGGAGGCCGACCGCCACGATGACGAGGGCCAACGCGCCGAGGCGCGTGAGCCGAACGTTCATGGCGCCCGGCAGTGCACCTCCCATGCCACCCGGGAGAGCCCCTAAGTGGAGGTGACGCGGCGTCGCTGTGCATCGGATTCGCGCATCCGGTCCCCGGGTCGCACGCAACCGAGACGGATCCGAGCTAGAGCCCGGCTCTCGAGCCTGTCAGGCCGGAGACACGGGCAGCGTCACCACCGTGGCCGTCGGGCCGCCGGCCCCCGCTTCGAGGGGGGTGCCGGGGTCGGCGTGCTTGCGGTGGAGGAGACCCAGACCGACCGCCGCGCCGGCCCTCGGGGACCGCGCCCAGGTCGTCACGGCGCCGACCTCCTTGCCGTCGCGCAGCAGGGGGACCTGCGCCGCCGCGGGGTCGCCCGCCAGGCGCACGGCGGCGAGCACGCGGTTGACGTGGCCGCGGTGGGCGATGCGGGCGATCACCTCCTGGCCCAGGTAGCAGCCCTTGCTGAAGCTGATCGCCTGCGCCTCGAGGCCCGCCTCGATCGGGATCGTGCGCTCGTCGAGGTCGACGCCGAACAGCGGCACGCCCTCCTCGACGCGCACCTGCTCGAGGGCCGCGCTGCCGACCGGCCGCGCGCCGGCCGCCACGAGCGCGTCGGCAAGGGCGGGGGCCGCGTCGCGCGCGACGACGAGGTGCAGGCCGGCGACCCCGCCGAGCGGCGCGACCGCCACCTGCACCGGGCCGCCCGACCAGGGGACGGCCGCGTGGGTCCAGGGCGGTCCCTCGGGCGCAGGGGCGCCGAGGGCGGCGGCGGCCACCGCGGCCGCCCGCGGGCCGTGCAGGCCGAGGAGCGTCAGGTCGTCGGCCGGGGCGATCGTGACCTTGTCGAACAGGGCGAACTTCGTCAGGTGCTGCGGCAACGGCGCCCGCCCGGCCGGCGTCACGAGGACGAGCGCGTCGTCCTCGCGGGCCAGGGCGCGCAGGTCGGTGACCATGCCGCCCTTGACCGTCAGGCAGCACCCGTAGGCGCCGGCGCCGGGGGCCAGGTCCTTGACGTCCTGCGTGCAGTACTTGTGCAGGAACGACAGGCGCGACGGCCCGGCGAAGCGAAACACGCCCCAGGCGCCCGCGTCCCACAGGCCCGCGCCCTCGCGCAGCGCGGCGTACTCGGCCGCCTCGTCGCCGTAGGTGGCCTCGGGGCAGATCGCGGCGGTCCCGCCGACGGCGCCGCGGGCGGCGCTCCAGGGGCGCAGCGGGGTGTCGGTCGTCTGGTTCGTCGTCTGGTTCGTCGTCGAGGTCATCGGGCTGGGCTCCGGCCGCCTCGGCGGCCCGGAGGCGATCGTAGCCGGGAACGCCCGGGCCTCGCGGCCGCGTCCGCATGCCGCCGCGTCCGGGGCGCGCCCTATACTCGCCCGCTGGATGCTGCCCGCCGCCCTCACCTCGCCCCCCGCCGGGGCGCCGCTGGCGCTCGGCCTGGCCCTCGCCGGCCTGGTCGGCCTCGCGGCGCTGAACCCGGGCGGGGCGACCGGCGACCTGCACCGCGCCGGCGTGGTCGTCGCCTGCGGCCTGGTCGCGCTGGCGCACGCGTGAACCTCGTGGCGCCGGCCGCGCGCCGGCGGGCGCCATCAGGCGGGCGCCGGCGCGCGGCGGCCGTGGTCGATGGCGGCGACCCCAGGTCGTCCGGCGCCACCCGCGCTGGTCGCGGCCCTGGCTCCGGCGACGGCCGACCTGCCGCCGAGGCGGCGGCGCTGGGCGGGCGCCGGCGGCCCGGCGCTGTCGATCGAGCCCGGGGCGACCGGGCGGGCGGCGGCGCTGGGCCTGGCCTACCTGGCCGTGTTCCTCGCCGCGCGCGGCGTCGGGCGCGACGGGCGTGGGGGCGCGCGGACGGCGCTGGCCCTGGCGCTCGTCACGGGCGGCGTGGCCCTGGCCGCCCTCGCCGTTCAGGCCGACAGCCCCGCGTGGCGCGGGCGGACGGCCTGGCCGTTCGTCAACCCGAACCACCTGGCGACGTTCCTCGTCGTGGGCCTGGGCCTGGCCCTCGGCGTCGGCGTGGCGCCGCTGCCCGAGGCCTCGCGGCGCGCCGGGTCGCTGCGCGCCTGGGCCACGTCGCGGCGCGGGCTGGCGGCGATCGCGGCCGCGCTGATGCTCGTGGGCGTCGTGGCCACGCGCTCGCGGGCCGGGGCCCTGGCGGCGGCCGTCGTGGCGGTGGTCACGCCGGCGCTCGCCGGGCGCCTGGCCGGCGGGCGCCTGGCCGGGCTGGCCCTCGTCGTGGCGGTCGTCACCGGCGCCGCCCTGGCGACGACGGCCGACGTGGGCAGGTTGGCCGAGCGCTTCGACGACGCGCGCGCGCGCCCCGACGACCTCGGCGGCCGCGTCGAGAACTGGTCGGTCGCCTGGCGCGTCGTGGCCGGGCGCCCGTGGGCGGGCGCGGGGCTGGGGACGTTCGACGACGCGTCGCTGGCGGTGGTCGACCCGGGCCGCGGGACGACCCGCCCGGGCGACGCGCACAACGACTACCTGGAGCTCGCCGGCGCCGTGGGCGCTCCGGCGGCCGCCCTGGCGATCGGCCTCCTGCTGGCGGGCGTGGTCGCCGCCGCGGCGCGGGCGCGCGGCGTCGAGCCGCGCGAGCGGGCCCTGGTCGCGGGCGCCCTCGGCGGCGCGCTCGGCGCGCTGGCGCACGCGGGCTTCGACTTCGCGCTGAAGATCCCGTCGGTGGCCCTGCTCACGACGACCGCCCTCGGCCTGGCCTGGGGGGCGGCGTGGCGCGACGCGGGTCCGGAGCGCCCCCCGGCCGACGGCCCGGCGCGGACGGGGCGCCTGGCGCTGGCCGCGGCGCTGCTCGTCGTCGGCCTCCCGCTCCTCGTGCAGGCGGCGCGCG
>JAHBXY010000251.1 GCA_019636275.1 Planctomycetota bacterium
GCGCCCTGCTCCTCGAGCTGGCCCCCGAGCTGGCGGCCGAGCTCGACCGGCCGGGCGAGGTGCGCCTGAGCACCGACCCGCCGGGCGCCGACGTCGAGGTGCGCCGCTACGAGCCCGGCCCCGACGGGAGGCTGCGCGCCGCGCCGCTCGGCCCCCTGCCGGGCGTGGGCCTCACGCCGACCCGCCTGGCCCTGCCGGCCGGCTCGTACCAGCTCGTCCTGCGCCGGCCGGGGCTCCACGAGCAGCGCCTCCCGCTCGTCGTCGCCCGCGGCGACGACCGCGCCGTCGCCGTGCGCCTGTACCCCGAGGCGCTCGTCGGCCCCGACTTCGTCGTCGTCAGCGGCGCCGGCGCCCAGGACGACCTGCTGCTCGGCCGGCGCGAGGTGCGCCTCGACGAGTACTTCGGCTTCCTGGCCGCGATCCGCGAGCGCAGCGGCGCGGCCGCCGCGCAGGCGCGGACGCCGGCGCGCGCGCCGGCGATCCCGCCGTTCATCCCCGCCGTGCCCCTGTGGACCTTCCCCGAGGACCCCGCGCTCGGCCCCGGCTGGCCGCCCGGCTTCGACCCGAGCTGGCCGGCGTTCGGCGTCACCTGGTTCGACGCGACGCACTACTGCACCTGGCTCTCGGAGCGCGCCCGCGACGAGGGCCAGGACGTCACCTACCGCCTGCCGACGGCGGCCGAGTGGCGGCGCGCCGCCGGCGGCGCCGACGGGCGGCGCTACCCGTGGGGCGACCGCTTCGACCCGTCCTGGGCGGCGACGCTGCGCGGCGGGGAGGCACGGCCCGTCCGGGGGCTGCGGCTGGTCACGGCGGGGACGACCCCGGCCGACGAGAGCCCCTGGGGCGTGCGCGACCTGGCCGGGAGCGTCGCCGAGTGGACGGCCGACTGGCTCGACGAGGCGCGGGAGCTCCGGCGCGTGTGCGGCGGCGCCTGGGCCGACGTCGACCCGGAGCGCTTCCGCCTCGACGCGGCGGCCGGCCTCGACCCCAACGCGTCGAGCCCGTACGTCGGGTTCCGCGTGGTGAAGGCGCTCCCGCGCCGCTGAGGTGTGCTCGACGGCTGCGGGCGACGATGCTGGCCGCGGCGGCGCGCGCGCGGGCTCGAAGTAGGTCGCTACGTCGTCGCCCGCGCGCCTCGCCGCCGCGGCTCAGCCTCGTCGCCCTCGCCTCGCGTGCTGCTCCGGTCGAAGGCTGGTCACCAGCGAAGCGTGGTAGCGCCGATCTCTTCAGTGGCTCTGAGCGCTCACGCGCTCTCGAGGAGGGCCTTGGTCAGCTCGGTGCGGTTGCTCGCGCCGGTCTTCCGGTAGACCTTCCCCAGGTACACGCCGACGGTGACCTCGGAGATCCCCAGCTTGTGGCCGATGTGGCGGTTGCCCAGCCCCTCGGCGGCGAGGCCCGCCACGTCGCGCTCGCGCGGCGAGAGGCCGTGGCGGTCGGCGAACGCCGCCAGCCGCTCGGGCGACACGCCTCGGTCGACGCGCAGGTTGCCGACGACCCTGAGGCCTGTGGCAGAGGCGACCGCGTCGAGGCGCAGGTGCGCCTTGCCGCCGCCGGCCAGGGGGATCGTGCGCGTCGACGACGCGCCGGGCCCCGCAGCCGCGAGCTGGCGGACCTCGCCCACGAACAGGTCCGTCGGGGCCCGCCCCTGGCCGCCGCCCAGGAGCACGCAGATCCCGAGGGCGGCGTCGTCCGCCTGCAGCACGTCGCCGCGGGCGTCGAACACGATCGCCCCCTCCGCGCCGCCGGGCGCCGCGGTCTGGGCCATCCGCGTGACCTTCTCCTGCAGCAGCGCGGCGAAGGCCGACCGCGCGAGGTCGGGGGACGCGAGGCGGATGAGCTGCCGCTCCTTGGTCGTGAAGTCGCCGAGCGCCGCCTCGCGGTGGAGGGCCAGGGACAGGACGGCGCCGTCGGGCATGGGCGGCGAGACGCCGAGCATGTGGCGGAAGCCCTGCTGCGGGAGGAACTCGCCCGTGAACGGGTCGCGGCCGAACTCCGACCCGGAGACGAAGTCGCTCAGCGTCACGACCGTGCTCGTCCCGAAGGGGCCGCGCTGGACCATGGGGTCGTGCGGCATGTAGTCGGTCGCGTAGCGCTTCAGGTCGGCCGGCGAGGAGTTGCGGCAGATCATGTGCCCGGGCCCCTGCGGGCCTATGACCATGAGCGTCAGCGCCGTGCTCGGGACCAGCGTCGAGAGGTACTCGGTCACGATCAGGAGGCGCGCGTCGAACGACTCCGCCAGGGTCGCGTCGCGCGCGATGTGCAGCAGGGTCTCGACCTCCTCGTACGAGAAATCAGCCACGAGCCCCCCACACCTGTGGTAGCGGCGTCGCCCGGGCGATGCCAGCCCGGCCGCACGACCGCCCCTGAGGCCGAAGACAGGCGGCGCCCTACATCAGGCTTGATGCTGTGCGGAGGGCTGACGCTCGGTTCCCCTGGGCGCTGGAGGTTGCATGCCCGTAACCCTGGCCCCGCCCGCGCCGTTCGCCGCCCGCGTGCCCGAGCCCGACGAGCCCATGACCCCCGAGGAGAACGCCGCTTACGCGGCCTGGGTCGGCTCGCCGCTGGGCCGCGCCATCCACGCGCTCATCGCGGCCCGCGCCCTGCGCCGGGCGGCCCTCCCGCCGGGCGGGCGGGTCCTGTGCGTGGCCGAGGGCGACGGCACGCTGGCCCGGGCGCTGGCGGCGCGCCGCCCCGACGTCCGGGTGCTCGGCACGGACCTCTCGCCGGACATGATCGCCCGCGCGCTCGCGCGCCCGCGGCCGCCCAACCTCGAGTTCCGCCCGGCGTCCGCCTACGACCTCTCGGCGGTCGCGCCGGCGGACCTGGTCGTGTGCGCCTTCTCCTTCCACCACCTGCACCGGCCGGCCGACGGCCTGCGCGAGATGCTGCGCGCTGTCGCCCCGGGTGGAACTCTGTACGTCCTCGACTTGCGGCGCGACGCCGACGCGGCCCAGCTCGCGGGGCACCTCGCGGAGGTGGCCCCCGCCACCCGGGGCCTGACGGCGCGGTCGGTCGCGGCCGCCCACACGATCGAGGAGCTGCGGGCCCTGGTCGGGGCGGCGGTCGGGGCGGCGGTCGGGGCGGCGGTCGGGGCGGCGGGCTGCGCGCGCTTCGACATCGGGCGCGTCCGATGGAGCGCCGACGACGAGGCGGCCCTGCTCGGCGCCGCCCCGGCCGACCTGCTCCCGCCCCTCGAGCACGTGCGCGGGCGGATCGACGGCCTCTGGGTCGAAGCGGTGATCGAGGCGGTGATCGAAGCGGTGTCGAAGCGGTGATCGAGGCGTAGCGCGCGCGGGGGGTCACCCCGGCGGCGCCCGAAGAGGAGGCGGAGCATGCCCAGGGTCGTCATGAAGGGCGCGGTCGAGCAGGCCCGCCCGCAGGAGGCGCGCGCGCGGCGCGCGCTCGCGGCGCTCGCGCGTGCGGTGGGGACCGAGCACGTCGTCGTCGACGAGGACGCGCTCGCCCGCTACGGCCGCAGCACGGGGCCGGCCGACTGCCGGCCCCTGGCGGTCGTCCGCCCGGCCACGACCGAGGAGGTGCAGGAGGTCGTGCGCGCGGCGGCCCGCGCCGGGCTGCCGCTCTACCCGATCGCCCGCGGCAAGAACTGGGGCTACGGCGACGCCTGCGCGCCGACGCCGGGCCAGGTGATCGTCGACCTCGGGCGCATGAACCGGATCGTGGAGGTCGACCCGGAGCTGGCCTACTGCGTGATCGAGCCGGGCGTCACGCAGGGCCAGCTCTGCGCCTACCTGCAGGAGCGCGGGACCGGCCTGTGGATGGACGCGACCGGCGCCGGGCCCGACGCGAGCCTCGTCGGCAACACGCTCGACCGCGGCTTCGGCCACACGCCCTACGGCGACCACGCGGCGAACACGTGCGGCATGGAGGTCGTGCTGGCCGACGGGCGCGTCCTGCGCACCGGCTTCGGCCACTACGCCGGCGCGCGCGCGACGAGCGCCTACCGCTACGGCGTCGGCCCGTCGCTCGACGGGCTCTTCCAGCAGTCCGGCATGGGGATCGTCACGCGGATCGGCCTGTGGCTCATGCCCGCGCCCGAGGCGTGCGTCGGCTACTTCATCCGCTGCGAGGACGACGCGGACCTCGAGCCCATGGTCGACGCCCTGCGCCGCCTGCGCCTGCACGAGGTGCTGCGCAGCGCGATCCACGTGGGCAACGACCTGCGCGTGCTCTCCGGGCGCACGCGCTACCCCTGGGAGCGGACCGGCGGCGTGACGCCCCTGCCCGACGACGTGCGCGCCGCCCTGCGCCGCGAGCACGGGCTCGGCGCCTGGAACGTGGCGGGCGCGCTCTACGGCACGCGGGAGTGCGTGGCGGCCGCCCGGCGCGTCATGCGCCGCGAGCTGGGGCGGCGCTGGCGGATCGTGTTCGTCGACGAGCGCCGCCTGGGCCACGCCGAGCGCCTCGCGCGCCTGCTCGAGCGCGTCGGGCTGGGCGCCCGGCTGCGCCGGCAGGTGGACCTCGGCCGTGACGTGCTGAAGGTCCTCCAGGGGGTCCCGACCGACGGCGCCCTGCCCGGCGCCTGCTGGCGGGTCCGCGGGCCGCTGCCCCCGGGGCCGATCGACCCGCTCCTGGCCAACGCCGGCCTCCTGTGGGTGTCCCCCGTCGCGCCGGCCAGCGGCGAGGCCGCCCGCGAGGTCATGGACATCGTGGGCCCGACCTACCGAGAGCACGGGTTCGAGCCGCTGGTGACGTTCACCCTGATCACGCCGCGGGCGCTGTGCTGCGTGACGAACGTGTCGTTCGACCGGCGAGAGCCGGAGGAGGCCGCGCGCGCCGCCGCCTGCTACGAGGCGCTGGTCGAGCGCCTCATGACGCGCGGCTTCATCCCGTACCGCACGGGCCCGCTGGGGTTCGGCAAGCTGGCGCGGGGCTCGAGCGTGTTCTGGGACGTCGCGCGCCAGCTCAAGGCGGCGCTCGATCCGGACGGCGTGATGAGCCCGGGGCGCTACGACCCGCTGCATCAGACTCGATGATCCCGCCGCGCGCCGCGATGCGGTCTCCTCTGCTCGGGGAGGGAGGACGACGTGCACGAGGGCGAAGGGCTCGAGGTCAGGCTGGCGACGGCGGATGACGCCGAGGACATCGCGGGGCTCATCCGGGCGCAGTACGGGGACGGCTACGCCGACCCCACCTACGTCGACCCCGCGGCGCTGCGCGAGAAGCTCGCGGGCGGCGACGTGCGCTACGCGGTCGCCCGCGTGGACGGCGTCCTCGCCGGGCAGATGGCGGTCGAGCGGTGCTCGCGGCACCTGTGGGAGTTCGCCCGCGCGCTCGTGCGCCCGGCGGCGCGCAACCACGGCGTCCTCCTGGCGCTCGACGGCCACCTGCTCGAGCGGGCGCTGCGCCCCGACCGCGCGGCGCGCTTCTTCTTCGCCCGCTCGGTCACGCACCACGTGGTGTCGCAGCGCCACGGGCGCCGCGTCGGCGCCCGGGCGCTCGGCCTGCTCCTCGGCCACTGGCCCGCGTCGGCCATCGAGGGCGCGGCGGGGGACGCCCCCGTCTCGGCGCTCGTCACCGGGCGGGCGCTCGTCCCCATGCGGCGGCGGCGCCTGGCCGTCGCCGGGCGCGTCCGTGCCCGGTGCGAGGCGGTGCTCGACGACCTGGGCGTCGGCGTGTCGCCCGAGACCCTGAAGGCCGGCCTGCCGCTGGGGGTCGCCTGGCAGGCGGCGCCTGCCCTGGGCCTCGTGCACGCGCGCCTCGGCCGCGCGCCGGGCGCGCTCGCGACCCTGTCGGACGACCTCGCCCGCGCGCGCGAGGGCGCGCGCCTGGCGTGGGTCGACGTGCCGAGCGAGCACCCGCGGGCCGCGGCGGTGGTCGACTCGCTCGAGCGCGTCGGCTTCTCCTTCGGCGCCTACCTGCCCTTCGGCGGCCTCGCGGGCGAGGACGTCGTGCGCCTCCAGCGCCTCGACGGCCCGCCGCCGGGGCCGACCTCCATGACCCTCCTCGACGATCACCTGCCGCTGCGCGACGCCGTGCTCGCCGACGCGGCCCTGGCCCGGACGGAGCAGGCATGCGCGTGACCGCGGACATCGTGTTGCCGCTGCGGCGGCTCAGGCTGGAGCTCGATCGGACCCTGCGCAGCCGCGCCTTCTTCGCCAGGACGGCCGCCGGCCGCCTGGGGCGCGCCGAGTACCGGGACCTCGTCCTCCAGCTCTCCTCGCTGGTGAAGGCCCTGGGCGCCGACCCCGACTCGGAGCTCCTGGCCCTGGCCCGGGCCGACGTGGACGCGCTCGACGCGCCTGCGCCGCCGACGGACCGCTGCCCGGCCGTGGACCTCGTGGCCGGCGTGTTCCGCCGCGAGCCCCCGCGCCCCTGGGTCGCGGACGTCGCCCTGTCCGTCGTCGGCACCTCGTGGACGGCGGACGCCGAGCCGCCGCTCGCGCAGCGCTTCCCGCGAGCGACGGCCCTCCTCGACGGCCTGGCCCGTCGGTCGCGAGGGAGCGTGGACCGGATCGCGTCCACCCTCGCCGCGGCGCACGGGGACGAGCTCCAGCGCGTGTACGCCTTCTCCGAGCTCGCCCGCGGCGCGCTCCTGGGGCTGGCGACCTACCTCGACCTGACCTGGCCCGCGCCGGTGACCTACGAGCAGCTCGGCCCGGGCGCCTGGATCTTCGCGCCGCCGCCGGAGCTGACGTTCGAGCCGCGGCCGGCGGACGACGACTCCTGACGGATCCGATCGGGGAGAGGGGTGGCCGCTTGGCGCGGCGCGGCACGCCTGGCTAGGCTCGAACAAGGAGGGAGGGGGCGCCGTCGGTCGGAACGGACCGCGCCCCGCGCACGTCCTGCACCGCAATCAGCACCGGGAGGAAGCCATGCAAGCGGTCGCCCGTGTCCCCTGGCTCGTGCTGCTCGCCGTGATCCTCGGCCTGTCGAGCGGCTGCGCCGCGCCCCGCCGCGGCGGCCTCGCCCCGGCCTCGGACTGCCCGGGGCCGTGCCTCACGTCGGGGGCCGGCCTGCAGCCGGTCGCCCTCGAGCCGACCCGCCGGCATCACGGGGTCCGGGCCGCGATCATCGCCGGCGTCGTGTTCATCATCGTCGGCGCGTTCCTCGTGGACCTGATCCTCCTGCCCTTCTCCTACCGGCGCCGGCACATGTTCTTCCCCTGCTGCCGGACCGTCATCGGCTGGTGTGACTAGAACAGGCCGGTCGCGCGTCGCTCCCCGTGCACCGGGAGGTCGTCGCCATGCCGCTCGTCACCCACTTCCTCCGCGACGCGCGCGCGCTGTTCGCCCTGCTCGTGATCGTCGTCGCCTCCACGGCCGGCTGCGCCGCGCACCCGCCGCCGGCGCGGCTGGCCGAGGCGCCCCCGCCGCTGCTCGTGACGCCCGGCGCGGGGCCCCAGGGCGGCCTGACCCCCGTCGGCCGCGGCGAGGCGCGCGCCGTGCTCTACGCGGTGGTCGCGTTCGTCATCGTCGGGGCGTTCCTGGTGGACCTGGCCCTGCTGCCCTTCCGGCACCACCGCCCCTTCGCCTGCTGCGAGACGGTCATCCACTGGTGCCACTGACCGCTGATCAAGGCCGCGCCGCCAGGGTCCGGTCGGGGCGCGGCGCGGGGCGAGGGGGCGGGGGGCGACGGCGTCCGCGCAGGCGGTCGGAAGAGCGT
>JAHBXY010000252.1 GCA_019636275.1 Planctomycetota bacterium
GCGGCGCCGCCGCCCCGCCCCCTGGCGCGCCCCCGTCCGTCCCGCAGGACCTGCAGGACCTGCTCGGCCTCGACGCCGAGGACTTCGCCCACCTCGAGGACCCCGCCCGCGAGGCCGGGCTCCTCGACGGGCAGGTCACGCCGGGCGAGGTGCGGGCGCTCCTCGACGACCCGGCCGTGGAGGAGGCGGTCGAGGCCGCCGTCCCGGGCCTGGGCGACGTCCTGCGCGAGCTGGTCACGCGCCACGGCGACGACTGGCGCGTCGACGGCCCCGCGCTCCTGCGCCAGCCTCGGGCGACCCTGTTCTCCGGCTACGGCGTCGACTCGGCCGGCGTCGGCGTCGGCTGGGACTCTCGCCTGACGCTCTCGCGCACCTGGGCGCTCGACGGCCACCAGGGCGACGACGACGCGCCGGCGGCCCGCGACCGCGACCTCCTCGCCGGCGGCATGACCCTGCACCGCGGCAGCGTCCTCGACCTGGCCCGCGCGCGCGGCTGGCAGAAGGTCTCGATCGCGACCCGGGAGGGCGAGCGGCACCGCGTCGTGTTCCAGGGCGCGACCGGCTGGACGCGCGCCATGCGGTGGGTGCTCTCCGGCCGGTAGCGGTCCGCTCGTATCCGGCCCGCCAAAGCGAGCGATGGGGACGGGCGGAACGGGCCAGATCGTGCCAGTCCGGGACTGGCTCCGATCGCCCGCCCCTCGCGAGCGCACAGGTGTGTATGGTGAGGGGCCGTGACCGTCAAGCACGAGCCCCTGCAGGTCCTGCGCACGCTCCGCCCCGACCAGCAGGTCGACCTCGAGGAGCTGCTGCGCCTCGTCGTCGACGAGGTCACGCGGCGCCTCGACGCCGACCGCGGCACGCTCTACCTGCTCGACCACGCTCGGTCGGAGCTGGTGAGCCGCGTGGCGCACCTGCCCGAGCTGGCCGAGATCCGCCTGCGCCTGGGCGAGGGCGTCGCCGGCTGGGTGGCGCGCACGGGGCAGCCCGTGCGCGTGGCCGAGGGCGCCGCGGACCCGCGCTTCACGGGGCGGATCGACCAGCTCACGGGCTACCAGACGACGTCGCTCCTGGCCGCGCCGGTGGTCGACCCCGACGGCGGCGTCCTGGGCGTGCTCCAGGTGCTCAACCGGCGCGCGGGGACCTTCGGCCCCGACGACGAGGAGGCCCTGGCGGCGCTGGCCCGCGAGGTGGCGGCGCTCCTCCAGGCGACGAGCCTGCGCGCGCAGCTGCACCGGGAGACGCGTCAGCACCTGGCCTTCCGCTTCAACCACATCGTCGGCGAGTCGACGGCCATGCGCGAGGTCTACGAGCGCACGGCCCGCGCCGCGCGCACGGAGGCCACCGTGCTCGTGCGCGGCGAGAGCGGCTCGGGCAAGGAGGCGATCGCGCGCGCCGTGCACTTCAACTCGCCGCGGCGCGACGGGCCGTTCGTGAAGGTCGACTGCGCGGCCCTGCCCGAGGCGCTGCTCGAGAACGAGCTCTTCGGCCACGAGCGCGGCGCCTTCACCGGCGCCGACCGCACCGTCGAGGGCAAGGTGGCGCAGGCCGACGGCGGCACGCTGTTCCTCGACGAGGTGGGCGAGGTGCCGCTGGCCGCGCAGGGCAAGCTGCTGCGCCTCCTGCAGGAGCGGACGTTCACCAAGGTCGGCGCCACGCAGGCGCAGAAGGTCGACGCGCGCTTCGTGTGCGCCACCCACCGCGACCTCGAGGCGCTCGTCGCCGACGGCACGTTCCGCCAGGACCTCTACTACCGCCTCCGGGTGGTGCAGATCGACGTCCCGCCGCTGCGCGCGCGCGGCGCCGCCGACCTCGACCGCCTGATCGACCACTTCCTGTTCGAGCTCGGCCGCCGCCACGGCCGCCCCGACCTCGTCCTGGCGCCGGCCGCGCGCGCGGCGCTGCACGCCCACGCCTGGCCGGGCAACGTCCGCGAGCTGGAGAACGCCCTCGAGAGCGCGATCGTCCTCGCCCCGGGCCAGGTGATCGCGCCGGCGGAGCTGCCGATCGTCGCCCGCCCCGCCGCCGCCCCGGTCGGGCAGGCCGTGCCCGAGGGCGCGTTCGTCACCGGCCTCCGCCCGCTGGCCGAGGTCGAGCGCGCCTACATCGAGCACGTCCTCGCCGCCTGCGACGGCAACCGCAGCGCGGCGGCGCGCGTCCTGCAGATCGGGCGCAACACGCTCCAGCGCAAGCTCAAGTAGCCGTCAGCGCAGGTCGACCTCGAGGGGGGTGGTCTCCCCGTCGCGCAGGGTCACCCACACCCAGATCGGGTCGCCGTCGCGCTGCGCGCCGTCCGCCTCGACGTAGACCGCTCGCACCTCCACGCGCGCGTCGCCCGCGCCGAGGCCGTCGACCTCGGAGCTCGAGCCCGGATGCCCGGGCGCGTCCAGCCACTGCTGCCGCGCGAGCCCGGTCGCGGGGTCGACGAGGGAGACCTCGAGCCCGGCGATCGGGACCTCGGGCCAGCGGACCCGGAGGCCCAGGCGCGCCCCGCCCGGCGTCATGGCCAGCGTGAGCCGCTGGTCCTCTCCGTCGACGACCTGGACCTCGCGCGTCAGGGGCGCGTGGCCGGCGGCCAGCGCGTGCAGCCGGTAGCGGCCCGGGGAGAGCGCCAGGTGCGTCGTCTGCCCGCTGGCGAGCCACACCGAGTAGGTCTCGCCGCCGTCGCCCTCCCGGACGACCCGGATCGCGGCGCTCGCGCCTGGCCGGGCCGTGACGACCGTGCACTCGACCTCGGGCCGGCGCGCAGGCGGCGCCGCCGGGGGAGCGGGGGGCCCGGCCGGACGCAGGCGCTCGAGCACGACGACGAGCGGCGCGTCCGTGGGGTCGAGCCGCGCGTGGCGGTCCGCGAACCCCGGCGCGCGCACGTAGAGCCAGCTGTCGCGCTCCGGCACCCCGCGCGCCACGAACCACCCCTGCGCGTCGGTGAGGTGCTCGGCGCACCGGCTCGAGGGAGGCGCCGCCTCGGCGGCCCGGTCGCACGGGAGGAGCCCGACGTGGGCGCCGGTGACCGGCGCCCCTTCGGCGGTGACCGCGCGGCCGCGTCGCTCGACCAGGCGCGCGAGCTCGAGCGTCACGGGTGACGAGGTCCTCGACACGAGCGCCGTAAGGCTGGCCGCGTCGTGGCCCTCGAGCTCGGCCACCACCTGGACCATCGCGGCGTGCGGTCCCGCGCCGGCGCCGTGCGAGGCCGCGCCGCGCGGGACCCCGTCCACGCGGAAGCGGCCGTCCGGGCCGCAGCGGACGACGTGCGTCGTGGTCCGCCAGACGCGCTCCGCCGTCCCGCGCGCGTCCGGAGGCGAGTAGGCGACGCGCACGGTCGCCGGGAGCGGGCGGCCCGCGAGGTCGAGCACGCGGCCCTCCAGCGCCAGCGGCCTCCGGAGCGCCACGCGCACCTGCTCGTGGCCGGGCGCCGTGAGCTCGGCGCCCTCGGAGAGGACGAAGAGGGCGCCGTCCGCGTAGCCCCAGGCCGAGGCGCGCACGAGCCACTCGCCCGCGCGCGTTAGGCCGGGGACCGGCAGGCGGAACGCGCCGGCCGCGTCGACGGCCGCCTCCGCGACGGTCACCTCACCGTCCTCCTCGACCTCGGCCGGATGCACGAGCCACACCCGCGCGCCCCCGATCGGCGCCCCGGTGTCGCCGTCGACGACCTCGCCCTCGAGCACGTGCGGGCGCAGGAAGCGCACGACGAGCCGCCCCGCGGCGCCCGGGGCGACCTCGGCCGCGTCCGCGTCCTCGTCCTCGCCTCCGCCGCCCACGCGGACCCGCGCGCCGCCGACCGCGGCGTCCCAGGCGTCCTCCTCGCGGTCCGCGAGGTCGGCGCCGACGTCATCGACGGCGTAGGCGAGCCCGGCCAGCGCGGCCGCGTCCGGGAGGTCCGGCGCGGTGATCGTCCACATACCTCGCGGCAGCCGCACCTCGAAGCCGCCGGCCGGGTCCGTGACCGCCTCGACCTGCTGCTCCCCGTCCGCGTCGAACTGCAGCCGCACCCCGACGAGCGGCGCCGCCTCGAGGAACGCCACGCCGGCGACCGGCGTGGTCCGGGCGGTCGCGCCGGCCGCGTCGCCGCAACCCGCGGCGAGCGCGCCGAGCAGCACGACGAACCAGGCGGCGCGAGGGCTCACGGCGGTTCACACGACCGCGACGGCGCTCGGGTTCCGGCCCCCCGCCGTGATCGCCACGCCGGGGGGCCGTTGACTTCGGTGCGAACGCACGTAGATTGCATGCGTTCGCACGCAAAGGAGCACAGGTGACCCGCTCGAACGTCCGGCCCGCCGCCGACCAGGTGCGCGCCCTGCGCGACGGCCTGCGCCGCCTGGTCGTCGAGCACGGGGCCCTCGACGAGGCCTGCCGGCCCTGCGGCGCGCCCCTGAGCCTGCCGCACGCGCACGCCCTCCTGGAGCTGCGCGCGGCGTCCGGGCCGCTGCGCGTGTCGGCCCTGGCCCAGCGGCTGCGGATCGACCGCACGAACGTGTCGCGCCTGTGCGCCCGGCTCGAGCGCCTGGGCGAGCTGGAGCGGACCGCCGACCCCGCCGACGGACGGGCCCGGGCGCTGGCGCTGACCCCGCGCGGCCGGGCCCGCGCGGCCGAGGTGGACCGCGCCAGCGTGGCCCACGTGGGCCGCCTGGCGGCGGCGCTCGGCCCCGACCTGCCGCGCGTCCTGGACGCGCTCGAGCGCCTGCGGGCGGCGATGAGCGAGGCCCGCGCCACCCGGGAGGAGACGGCATGAGGTTCGACGTGACGACGCTCCTGGCCTGCGCGCTCGCCGGCGCCTTCCTCACGGGCTGCGACGGCCGCCCGCCCGAGCCGCCTGCCAGCGGCCCCGCCGACCCGGTCGAGGCGCTGAACCGCCTCGACCCGCGGCGTCCGGTCCCGCTCCTGCCGGCCATGGCCTGGCACCAGAAGCAGAACATGCAGCAGCACCTGGTGGCCGTGGAGGCCATCACCCACGCGCTGGCGCACGAGGACTGGGACGGCGTGACCGCCGCGGCGCGCACGATCGGCACGACGCCCGACATGCAGCGTACGTGCCGGCGCATGGGGGCGGGCGCCGAGGGCTTCACCGACCTGGCGCTCGAGTTCCACCAGCGCGCCGACGCCGTCGCCGAGGCCGCGGCCACTCGAGACGCCGGGGCGGTCCTGCGCGCGACGTCGGTCATGCTGCGGACCTGCACCGCGTGCCACGCCACCTACCGCCAGGACGTCGTCGACGCCGCGACCTGGGGCGCGCGCACGGGCATGACGCCGCCGGGTCACTGATCCGGCGACGGCAGCGGGCGGAAGGGAGCCGGAGGCTCCATTCGCTCCACGATCACATCGACGAACTCAGGGCGCCAAACGTCCCTTCGCACGTCGCGGAAGTGGTCGTGACCGAAGGCTTCCCCGTCTCTCTCCAGTCGATCCGCAGCCTGCAGGAGGAACTCGCCGACGGCCCGGACGAGCGCGGGGTCCGCCGTGCAGATCGTCATCTCGCTGAGCTCCAGCGGGTCGTCCAGGTCCGTTCCCACCTGATGTCCGTAACCTCTCAGCACGTCCGACTCGTCCTTCCTGTGCCCGTCCCGACACGCTCGCCGTCGCCATCTCCCGGTCAATTTGGCCCCGACGCGCGCGAAGGTCTACCCTGTCCCCGTGGACGCGCCGGCGACGAGCGAGGCAGCGGTCGTGGCTCACCGGCCCTTCCGGCCGGTGTGGGGCAGGCTCCTCCCGTTCGTGATCGTCCACGTGGCCGCCGTCGCGGGCGTGGTCGTCGTCGGCGTCGAGGCGGCGTGGGTGCTCCTGGCGGCGGGCCTCTACGTCGTGCGGGTCCTCGGGACGACGCTGGGACTGCACCGCTACTTCTCGCACCGCTCGTTCAGGACGTCGCGCTGGTTCCAGCTCGTGCTGGCGCTCTGGGCCAACACGACCCTCATGCGCGGGCCGATCCAGTGGGCGGCCAACCACCGCCACCACCACCGCACGTCCGACGGCCCGGCCGACTTCCACTCGCCGGGCCGGCGCGGCCTCCTGCACGCGCACGTCCTGTGGTTCCTCGATCGCGAGCTGAGCGAGACCCCCGTGAAGCCCTGCCGCGACCTGGAGCGCTACCCGGAGCTCCGCGCCCTCGACCGCTACTACCCGCTGCCCGCCTACGCGCTGGCCGCCGCGCTCTACGCCCTGGGCGGCTGGCCGTGGTTCGTGTGGGGCTTCCTCGTCAGCACGGTCGCCACCTGGCACGCCGTGTTCCTGATCAACAGCGGCGCCCACGTGTGGGGCTCGCGCCGCTACGACACGCCGGACGACAGCAGGAACAACGCCCTGCTCGCGCTCCTTCTCCTGGGCGAGGGCTGGCACAACAACCACCACCACGACATGCACGCCGCCTGGCACGGCCGGCGCTGGTGGGAGGTCGACCTGACCTACTACGCGCTCCGCGCGCTGGCGGCCGTCGGGCTGGTGTGGGGGCTGCGCCGGGCCGGCGACGCGCGCCCCTGACCTATCGCGCCTCGACCCGGAACCCGCGCCAGCGCGCCTCGGTGTCGTAGAACTTCGCCAGCCCGACGCGCCCGTCGAGCGCGCGGTCGAGGCGCACCGTCTCGCCGCGCTTGCCGTCCACGACCGGTGTGAGGTTGCTGCCGCGCACCTCGACGCGCAGCGAGACCCAGCCGCTGTCCGGGAACCGGGCGTTCTGCGTGCCGCGGTGCTGCCAGCGGCCCTCGTGCATGCGGGCCACGCGCACGAACTTCGGCCAGGCGCCGTGCTCGCGGCGGTAGGCGTCGAGCTCGGCGCCGTCGAGGCGGGAGCGGGCGAAGCTCATGTCGTGGAACAGGTAGACGAGGTAGAAGTCGTCGCCGCCGCGCGCGCCGACGACCACGCCGGCGTAGGCGCCCGGCGTCCCCGGGCCGAGGGACACGTCGACCGCGATCGTGTGCTCGGGCCCCGGACGGTCGGCGGCCGACACGAGGACGGCCAGGTCGAACTCGCCGCGCCCCTTGCCGCTCCCCGCCACGACCTCGCCCTCGCTCCGCCACACGCCGCCGCGGAAGCCCCACCAGCGCTCGAGCGGCAGCGGCGCGCCGGGCGCGCGGGCCGCCGCGTGCGCGTCGAGGCGCAGGGCGTCGAGGACGGCCGGGTCGAGCGCCTGCGTCGGATCGAGCCGCTCCGCCTCCTCGGCCAGCCGCACCGCCTGCTCGGGGCGGCCCACCTCGCCCAGCGTCCGCGCCAGGGCCGCCGCCAGCGCCGCCGAGCCGGGGGCCGTCGCCCGCGCCGACTCGAGGGCGCCCAGGGCGGCGGCGCCCTCGAGCGCCGCGGCGAGGGCCTCGGCCCGCTCGATCGCCGCCTCCTCCGCCCGGACCGCCTCGGCCAGGCGGCGGCGCACGTCGGCCAGGGCGTCGATCACGGCGCCGTCGGCCGTCGCCGCGAGCGCCGCGTCCAGGGCGGCGGTCGCGCCGCGCAGGTCGCCCTGCCCGAGGCGCAGCTCCGCCTGGAGGCGTAGCGCCTCGGGGTCACGCGGGGCGAGCGCGAGCGCGCGCTCGAGGTGCTCGATCGCGACGTCGGCGTCGGGCTCGAGCTCACCGACGACGCG
>JAHBXY010000253.1 GCA_019636275.1 Planctomycetota bacterium
ACGACCTCGGCCCGGCTCGGCACGTCCAGCGCCTCGCGCACGCGCGCCGCCAGCTCGCCGAGCACGGGGCCGACCGCCGGCCCGACGAGCCCGCGCGCCCGCTCGACCTGCCCGGCGAGCGCCGCCGTGCACTCGGCCGAGAGCCGCTCGAGCTCCTCGCGCGGGAGGAAGCCCCCCTGCTCGAGCCGCTCGAGCTCCTGGCGGACCACCCGCTCGAGCGAGGTCCGGCCGAAGGCGGCGAGCACGAGCTTGTCGAGCATGGGGGCGGCTCCGCGATGAACATAGCCGGCTGGCGGGAGCCCGGGCAAGACGCTCGGCGCGCTGGCACGCCGGCCGCGCGCCCTCTACCATCCGCGCCATGGACGTGTTCCTCGTCCAGCCGCCGATCGGGGGGGCGCAGGCCGACCTCACGCCGCCGCTGGGCCTCCTCATGCTCGCCGCCGGCCTCGAGCGCGACGGCCGCCGCGCGCACGTGATCGACCTCAACCTCGAGGCCAAGGCCGGGCGGCTCGACGGCAAGAAGAGCCTGCGCACGCAGTTCGTGCAGGCGCTGCCCAAGCGCAGCAGCCAGATCGGGCTCGTGGGCATCAGCGCCTGGTCCTACAACTTCGCCCTGGTGATGGAGTTCGTCGAGGCGGTCAAGAAGAAGCACCCGCGCGTGCCGGTCGTCATCGGCGGGCCGCACGTGACCTTCGTCGACAAGGACGTCCTCGAGCGCTTCGAAGACGTCGACCTCGTCCTGCGCGACGAGGGCGACCTGACCCTGCCGCGCCTGGCGCGGGCGCTCGCCGAGGGCGGCGCCCCGTCGGCGCTCGAGCAGATCCCCGGGCTCACGTGGCGGCGCGGCGGGCAGGTCGTGCGAAACCCGTCGGGGCCGGTCGTCGACGACCTCGACGCCCTGCCCTACCCGGCCTACCACCTGCTCGACCTGCGCGAGTACGTCTCGCGCCAGCCGGTGCTCCTGCTCGAGGCGGGCCGCGGCTGCCCCTACAACTGCAACTTCTGCTCGACGACGAACATGTTCCAGCGCAAGTACCGGGTGAAGGCGCCCGCGCGGCTGGTCGACGAGGTCGAGTGGCTGATGCAGCGCTCGGGGCGCAACCGCTTCGAGCTCCTCCACGACAACCTGGTCGCGAACAAGGCCTACGTGAAGGACCTGTGCCGGGAGCTCCGGCGGCGGAACCTCGACGTCGAGTGGTCGTGCACGTCGCGGCCCGACAACATGACCGAGGAGGTCGCCGAGGAGATGTTCGTCGCCGGCTGCTGCTCGGTGTTCTTCGGCGTGGAGACGCTCTCGGCCGAGCGGCAGCAGTGGACGGGCAAGCGCTGCAAGCCGCCGCTCGTCGAGCAGGCGATCGCCGTGACGGCGCGCCAGCACATCACGCCGTCCGTGGGGATCATCGTCGGCTTCCCCGACGAGAGCGAGGCCGAGTTCGACGCGACGGTCGGCGCGGCGGCGCGCTGGACGAGCGACCCGCGGGTCAAGGCCGAGGTGTCGACGGCGGCCCTGCGCTTCTACCCGGGCGCCGACCTCTTCGCGCAGGCCGACCGCCTGCGCTACGACGAGGCGGCCTCGCGAGACGTCGCCGCCCTGCCCGGCTACGCGCTGCGCGAGGAGTGGCGCGCCCTGACGCGCCTGTTCCCCCTGCACGCGATCCACACGCCGCCCGACGAGACGCGCACGAACCTGATCCGCCGCAACTACGTGCGCACGCTGCTCAAGGCCTGCCCGCAGGCCTTCCGCGGGGCGCTCGAGCTGCTCGGCTGGACCCCGCGGCGGCTGTTCGACGCGATGGCCGCCGCGCGGCCGCCCGCGTTCCTCGAGGCGCCGGGCAAGGAGACGACCTGGAACGACACGCTGCGCGCCCTGGGCGCCGTGCTCGAGGGCCCGGCGCCGGCGCCGGCGCACCCGGACGCGGCGGCCATGGTGCTCGAGCTCTTCGCCTGCGAGGTGCCCTTCTTCCGCACGCTCCCGCTGGCGCCGCCGCTCGAGCGCTTCGAGCACGTCGTCCACGACAAGCGCTGGGCGCAGGACGAGCTCCTGGCCTACGCGCAGCGGCGGCGCGAGGCGCCGCCGGGGCCCGCGGCGCCGGCCGGCCTCCAGCTCCTCGCCGTGCGCGTGGGGCCGGAGTGCCTCGTCTGGTTCACGCCCGAGCCGGGGCGGGTCCTGGCCGCGTTCGAGCGCAGCTGGGCGCACGACCGGGCGGGCACGGCCGCGTTCGCGGCCGGGCTGCGGCGCGGGCTCGTGTAGCCCGGATCATGCACGAGTGGAGGTCGTCACGTCACGTGGAGCTCGAGCCAGGAGAGTGCATGATCCGGGCGGTACCCGAGCGAGGGGTTCGGCGAACACCGGGCCGGCCTCGACACGGAATCGTCGGGGAGCGCCGAGCCCCGAGCGAGGTGGCCGACGACCTGGCGAGGATCGTTCAGGGTTTCGTGCAGATGCGGCGCGGACTTCGTCACGCGGTGATGAACGATCCGAGCCAGGGAGGGCGGGGATGGCCAGCCAGCAGGAGATCGAGCTCGGGCGCCTCGCGGTCGCGCGCGGCCTCGTGACCGAGGAGCAGGTGCTCACGACCTTGCGCGCGCGCAACCAGGCGCCGGACGGGCCCGACCTGGGCGCGCTCCTCGTCGCGCGCGGCCTGGTCCCCGGCGCGCTCGTCGAGGCCCTGCGCGGGGCCGTGGCCCGCGGCGAGGGGGCGCCGGCGCCGCGGCGGCGGCCGGCGCGCGACGAGATGTCGACCGAGCACGAGATCTCGCTCGGAGGGGCCCGCGAGGCGATCGCCCGCGAGACGCTCGAGGAGGCGCAGGCGGCGCTGGCCACGCGCCGCGACGAGGCCCTGCGGGAGCTGCGCCGCCTCGCCGACGAGTTCCCGGACACCGAGTCGGGCAACCGCGCGCGCGAGCTCCTGGCGGAGCTGGGCGCGTGAGCGACACGCCCGGCGCCGGCGGCCTCACCCACTTCGACGCGGCGGGCGCGCCGCGCATGGTCGACGTGACGCCGAAGGCCGAGACGCCGCGCCTGGCGCGCGCGCGGGCGCGCCTGCGCCTCAAGGCCGAGACGCGGCGCCTGATCGACCAGGGACGCGTCGAGAAGGGCGACGTCCTGGGCGTGGCGCGCCTGGCCGGGATCATGGCAACGAAGCGCACGCACGAGCTGATCCCGCTCTGCCACCCGCTGCGGATCACGTCGGTCGACGTGGCCCTGACGACCGCCGACGCCGAGCGCCCCGACGAGGCGCTCGTCCTCGTCGAGGCCACGGTGCAGGCGCACGACCGCACGGGCGTGGAGATGGAGGCGCTCACGGCCGCGTCGGTCGCGGCGCTGACCGTCTACGACATGGTCAAGGCCGTCGACCGCTGGATGACGATCGAGCAGGTCGAGCTGGTCGAGAAGCGCGGCGGCAAGAGCGGCGCGCTCACCCGCGGCTGATCAGCGCCCGGCCGCGGCCCAGGCGCGCTCGGCCCGCTCGAGCGCCACGGTCATCCGCGCCGCCCCGATCGGGTTGGCGGAGTGGACCGCCCAGCGCAGGCGCGGCAGGCGGCCGTGGTGGGCCTCGGCCTCGATCCAGCGGGCCACGTCGTCGCCGGTGCCCGCCTCGGGCGGCCCGAGGTCGTGGTCGAGCGAGACCTCGACGACGTCCCCCGACGCGAGCCCGGTGATCGCGTCCCAGGCGGTCGTCACCCAGGTCCAGCCCGGCGGCGGGGGGC
This sequence comes from Planctomycetota bacterium, assembly GCA_019636275.1. Taxonomy (GTDB): domain Bacteria; phylum Planctomycetota; class J058; order J058; family J058; genus JAMLIC01. The sequence continues at coordinate 3,712 of JAHBXY010000253.1, forward strand.
GCAGGTCGTCGAGCCACAGGCGCAGGCCGGGCATCAGCGCCCCGCCAGGCGGCTGCGGAGCTCGGCCGCGAGGCGGTCGCCCGGGTCGAGGAGCGCGAGGGCCCGGCGCCAGTCGGCGCGGGCGGCCTCCACGTCGCCCAGGCGCTCGTGGACGAGCCCGCGGCGGTGGAGCACCGGCGGGTGGTCCGGGTGGAGGGCCAGGAAGGCGGTGTAGTCGGCCAGGGCGCCCGGGAGGTCGTCGCGGCGCGCGCGCAGGACCCCGCGCTGGTGGTAGGCCTCCGCGAAGCCGCGGCCGACCTCGAGCACGTGGTCCAGGTCCGCCTCGGCGCCGGCGTGGTCGCCCAGGCGCGCGCGCACGAGGCCGCGCTCCATGAAGATCGCGTCCATGTCGGGCTCGCGCGCCGCCGCCTCGTCGAGCGCCGCCAGCGCCTCGGGGTCGCGCCGGAGCCGCGAGAGCGAGAGGCCGAGGTTGGCGTGGGCCCGGTCGACGGTCGGGTCGAGCGCCACGGCGAGGGCGGCGTCCTCGACCGCCTCGGCGTAGCGGCCCTGGCGCATGCGCAGGTGGGCCCGGTGCACGCGGAGCTGCGCGTGGCGCGGGTCGAGCGCCACGCCGCGCTCGGCGTCCTCCCGGGCCTCCTCGTGCCGGCCCAGCGACAGGAGCGCCATCGAGCGGTCGAGGCGCACGGCGGCCGTCTCGTGGCCCATCTCGAGCGCCGCGTCGAGGTCCACGAGGCCGCGGGCCGGCTCGCCGGTCGCTGCGAGGATCCCGCCGCGGAGCTGGAGGAACGCGCCGCGCTCGCGCCCCGCCGTCGCGAGCGCCGCCTCGACGTCGGCCAGGGCCGCGTCGCGGTCCTGGCGCCGCATGTGGAGGAGGGCGCGGCGGCGGAGCGCGTCGAGGTCGAGGGGGTCGATGGCCAGGAGCGCGTCGAGGTCGGCGCGCGCGGCCGGGTCGTCGCGCCCCGCCAGCGCCTGCGCCCGGGTGCGCAGGGCGAGCGGCAGCCGCGGGTCGCGGGCGAGCGCCTCGGTGGCGTCGGCGATGGCCTCGACGCGGCGCTCGAGGGCCAGGCGCGCCGCGCCGCGGACGGCCCAGGCGTGGGTGAGCGTCCGAGGTCCAGGCGCAGGGCCTCGTCGGCGTCGCGCTCGGCGTCAGCGTGGTCGCGCAGCGCAGGCGGGCCGCGGCGCGCGCAGGGCGGGGCCGGCGCGACGGCGGGCGCGCTCGAGCGCCGCGAGCGCCGCGTCGACGCGCCCGACGCATCGAGCGCCGCGGCGGCCTCGCGCAGGGAGGTCGTCGAGGCGCGCCTCGACGACCGGGGGGCGTCGACGGTGGGGGCGTCGGGGACGGGCGCCTCGGCGGCGGATCGGCCCGACGGCCGCCAGGCGAGCGCCGCCAGGCCGGAGCCGGCGGCCAGGGCCAGCGCCGCGAGGGCCAGCGTCCGGCGGCCCGAGCGGCGGGGGCCGCTGGCGGCGAGGACCTCCTCGCCGGCGAGGAAGCGGTCGAGGTCGCGGGCCAGCTCCTCCGCGTCGACGTAGCGCGCGGCCGGGTCCCGCTCGAGGGCGCGCAGGACGACCGCCTCGAGGCGCGCGGGGATCGTCGGGTCGACCGCGCGCGGCCGCACGGGCGCGCCCGTCGTGACCCGCTCGAGCAGCTCCGGCAGCGACGCGGCGGGGAAGGGCGGCTGGCCGGTGAGGACCTCGGCGAGCATGACGCCGAGCGCCCACACGTCGGTCGCCGGGCCGACGTCGCCGCGGCGGGCCTGGAGCTGCTCGGGGGCCATGTAGCCGGGCGTGCCCAGGAGGGCGCCGCTGAGCGTGAGGCGCTCGTGATCGAGCGCCTGCGCCAGGCCGAAGTCGGCCACGCGCACGCGCCCGGCGGCGTCGACGAGGACGTTGTGCGGCTTGACGTCGCGGTGCACGACGCCCCGGCCGTGCGCGTGGCCGAGCGCCCGGGCGGCGTCGCGCACCAGCTCGACGCGGCGGCCGAGCGGCGCGCCGCGCGCCGCCTCGTCGAGCGCGCGCGCCCCCTCGACGAGCTCGTAGGCCAGGAACGGCCGCTCGTCGGCGATCCCCATGGCGTGGACCCCGACGATGCCCGGGTGCCGGAGCGACGCCGTCACCTCGCCCTCGCGCAGGAAGCGCTGCAGGCGCACCCACTCGGGGCGCACGAGGGGCAGCTTGAGGGCCACCTCCTGGCCGCTCGCCGCGTCGCGGGCGCGGTAGACCACGCCGATCGCGCCGCGGCCCAGCTCGCCCACGAGCTCGAATCGGTCGACGCGGGGCGGGCCCGCGCCCCGGGAGGCCGTCGATGCCGTCGGGTCCTGCACGCGGACGAGCATGCACGCCGGCGCGCCGGGCCGCCAGGCGTCAGCGCGGCTCGACCGCCTCCGTCGCGGCGAGCCGGTCGCGCACCTCGTGCGCCAGCGGGTCGCGCGGGTCGAGGAGGCCGAGCGCCCGACGCCAGTCGGCGCGGGCGCGCTCGAGGTCGCCCAGCCGCTCGTGCACGAGGCCGCGCTGGTCGAGGGAGGGGGCGTGGTCGGGGGCGAGCTCGAGCGCCCGGTCGAGGTCGGCGAGCCCCCCCGCGACGTCGCCGCGCCCGGCGCGGAGGCGGCCCCGCTCGGCGTACCCCAGGGCGTAGCCCGGCTCGAGCTCGAGCGCCCGATCGAGGTCGGCGAGGGCGCCCTCCTCGTCGCCCGTCCGGGCGCGGACGAGGCCCCGCTCGAGGAGCGAGCCGTCGTCCTCCGGGTCGAGCTCCATGGCCCGGTCGAGCGCCTCGAGCGCCTCGACGTCGCGGCGCAGCCTCGAGAGGCTCAGCCCGAGGTTGGCGTGGGCCCGCTCCGCCCGCGGGTCGAGCTCGATGGCCCAGCGCGCGTCCTCGACGGACTCGGTGAGGAGGCCGAGGCGCAGGCGCACGTGGGCGCGGTTGACCCAGAAGACGGGGTTGCGCGGCTCGAGCTCGATCGCCCGGCTCGCGTCGTCGTGCGCGTCGCGCAGGCGGCCGAGCATCCCGTAGGCGATCGACCGGTTGAGGCGGGCGAGGCCGACGTCGTGGCCGCCCGCGATCGCCCGCGAGAACTCCTCCAGGGCGCCGCGCACGTCGTCCTTGCGGGCCAGGCAGGCGCCGCGCAGGACGCGCCGCTCGCCCGACGCGCCGCCGAGCTCGATCGCGCGCTCGACGTCGTCCAGGGCGCCGTCGATGTCCCCCTGCTCCGCCCGCGCCCGGGCGCGGCGCGTGAGCCCGTCGCTGCTGTAGGGGTACCTGGCCAGGAGCGCGTCGAGGTCGGCGCGGGCGCCGGCGGTGTCGCCGGTCTTCAGCCTGGCATCCGCCCGGGTGAGCCAGGCCTCCTCCATGCTCGGGGCGAGGTCGAGCGCGCGGGTCGCGTCGGCGAGGGCCTCGTCCGCCTGCCCCTCCGCGAGCCAGGCCGCGGCCCGGTTCTGCCAGGCCCGCGCCAGGGTCGGGTCGAGCTCGATCGCCCGGTGGGCATCGCGCCGGGCGGCCGCCGCGTCGCCGCGCAGGAGGTGGACGCGGGCGCGATCGGCGTGGCCGGGGGCCTCGTCCGGGTCGAGCTCGATCGCCCGGCCGAGCTCGACGAGCGCCTCGTCGAGG
>JAHBXY010000254.1 GCA_019636275.1 Planctomycetota bacterium
TCCACGCCGCCTGGAACTCGCCCCTGGCGTGGGTCGAGGCCGCCCGCGCCGCGCGCGCGCGCGGCGCGCCGCGCCGCCTGCTCGTGGCGGCCGGCCTCGGCCTCGTGGCCGGCGGCCTCGTGCTCCTGGCCGACCGCCGCGAGCAGACCCACCGCCGCGTGACCCTCGTCGAGCGCGTGCAGGCCAGCGAGCGGGCCGCGCTCGGGGAGCGGCGCTGATGCGCGCCGACGGCCTGGCGGCCGCCGTGGCCCTGGCCCCGGCGCTGGTGGCGGCCCTCCTCGTCGGCCGGAGCGAGGCCGGGATCATCGTCCTCGAGGACGGCGGCACGATCGTGGGCAAGTTCGGCCCCGAGGACGTGGGCCCCGAGGTGATCTCGGTCCGCTCGCTCGAGGGCGAGCGCGGCAGCGCGATGAAGGTCGAGCGCCGGCGCGTGCGCTGGCTCGACCCGCTCGCGTTCGCCCCGACCGACGCCTACTTCGAGCGCCACCTCGACGACCCGATCGAGCGCCGCTGGGAGCCGCTGCGGCAGGCCCACATCGCTCGCCGGCGCGCCGCGACGCCGGACGCGCCCACGCTCGACGAGGACCTGGCCGAGCTCCTGCGCGAGCCGCCGCTGGGCGAGCCGGTCCCGACGGCCGCGCGGGCCACGGTCCGCGCGCCGCGCGGCTGGACGAACGGGGTCGTGGACGGCGTGACCATGTTCGTCTCGCGCCGGGGCGGGCCGACCGGCTACCCGCCGCGCATCCACGTGTTCTCGTCCGACGCGCCGCGCGCCGGGCCGGCCGACCAGCTCGCCTGGGTGACCGCGGAGCTGCGCGCCATGGCCGCGGGCGACGGCTACGAGCACGAGGAGCTGTACCGCCTGCGCGAGGTCGCGGGCGGCGCCGACCAGGTCATGGTCACGCGCTCCTACACCCACGACGGGCGGCAGGTGCGGGCCCTGCGCAAGATCAGCTTCCGCGCCGGCCGCACCTACTTCTTCGCCGCCTACGCCGACGCGCGCGACTTCGACCAGGAGGTCGGCCGCTTCTGGGCGTCGCTCGAGAGCTTCACCCCCGAGGAGGACCGCGCGGGGCCGTGAGCCGGGCCTCGAGCTCCTCGCGCACGAGCGAGCGGTGGATGTCGACGGCGGCCCGCGCGCCCTCGGCCGCGGCGACGATCGCCAGGAGCACGTCCTTCGAGGCGTCGCCCGCCACCCACACGCCGGGCTCGCTCGTCTCCTCGCGCGCGCCCGTGTGCACGCCCGCCGCGTCGTCGCAGCGGCAGCCGAGCTGAGCGGCGAGGTCGCCCGTCGAGCCGGTGCCCAGGTGAAAGAACAGCGCGCGGCGCGCGACCGCGTCGCCCCGGGCGAAGACGACCCGCTCGAGCTGCCCGCGGTGGCCCTCGAGCCGCGCGACGGGGTCGGTGCGCACGGCCACGCCGCCCGCCGCCAGGCGGGCCTCGTCGTCGGGCGCGAGCGGCCGCCCGTCGGTGCACAGGAGCACGTCGCGGCTCCACGACGTGAGGAGGAGCGCGAAGTCGGCCGCCCCCGGGTCGCGCGCGTAGGCGACCAGCGGCCGGTCGCGGGCCTCCCAGCCGTCGCAGAAGGGGCAGTGGTGCGCGCTGCGGCCGTAGAGCGGCGCGAAGCCCTCGACCTCGGGCAGGCGGTCGGTGATCCCGGTGGCCAGGAGCAGGCGCCGGGCGAACAGCCGCGAGGCGTCGTCGAGCTCCACCTCGAACCCGCCGCCGTCGTGGCGGCGCGCCGCGACCACCTCGGCGTCGACCAGCTCCACCGCGTAGGGACGGAGCTGCTCGCGGGCGATCGTCAGCAGCTCGAGCGGCGGCGTCCCGTCGCGCGTGAGGAAGCCGTGCAGGGCGTGGCTGGCGGCGTTGCGCGGCCGGCCGGCGTCGAGCACCACGACGCGCCGGCGGCAGCGCCCCAGCACGAGCGCCGCGCTGAGCCCCGCCGGTCCGCCGCCCACGATCACCACGTCGAGCATGCAGGACCAGGCGCGAAGCCCGTGCCTCGCCCGCGGGGCCGGCGCCGAAGGGTCGCGCCTGTCCCGGGCCCGGCCGTCAGCGGCCGAACGCGGCCGGCACCGTCCCGGGCTCGTCGAGCACCAGGTAGTAGAGCCGCCCCTCGGAGAGGGTCCGCCCGGCCCGCGCGCCGGCCTCCTCGCCCACGCCCATGTAGACGTCGCAGCGGCCGGGCGCGCGGATCGCGCCGCCGGCGTCCTGGTCGAGCACGAACGCCCGCACCCGCTCCGTCCCGCGCCCCCCCTCGCCGGGGAGGTCGGCGTCGACGAGGCACAGGGCGCCCCGGGGGAAGATCGCCTTGTCGGTGGCGATCGAGGCCATCGCCTCGACGCGCTCGTTGAGGCACCCGTAGGGGCCGCCGCTCGAGGGCTGGAAGAAGACGTAGCGGCCGTTCTCGGCCGCATACCGGTCGAAGTCGGCCGGGTGCGCGCGGAAGTGGGCGATCATGCTGCGCAGGTTGAGCTGGTCCTTGCGCAGCTTGCCGTCGCGGACCAGCGCCGCGCCGATCGAGGCGTACTCGTGGCCGTTGTTGCCCGCGTAGCCCACCTCGAGGCGGGTCCCGTCGTCGAGGCGCAGGAAGGCCGAGCCCTGCACGCCGGCCACGTAGGCCTCGAAGGCGTCGCGCAGCCACACGAGCTCGAGCCCGTCCAGGGCGCCCGAGGCCAGGAGCGCGGCGCGGTCGGGGTAGCTCGGGTCGACCGAGCCGTCGGCGCGGCGGCGGCCGAGCGTCGCCCCCGTGATCGGGTCCTTCACGTGGTCGGGCGGCAGGCGGTGCAGCGGGTGGCGGAACTCGGCCGTCCTCCGGCGCGAGGCCTCGAAGATCGGCGTGTAGTAGCCGGTGAACAGGACCGTGCCGCGGTCGTCGCAGCCGACGGTCGTGTAGACGGCGAAGCGCCGGCGCACCTCCGCGGCCAGCTCGTCGGGGCCGCGGTCCGAGTCGAGCAGCGCCGCGAACGCCGTCAGGCCGCGGACGACCTGCTCGTGGTCGATCCCGCTCACGGGGTAGAAGCGCCGCGACGAGGGCTTCTTCAGGTAGGCCAGGCTCCGGTCGACGGCCCGGCGCAGCGCCGCGCGGTCGCCCCGGAAGGCCGCCGCGAGGTCGGGGAGCTGGGCCGGGTCGGTGATCCGCCGCAGGGCGTGCGCGCCCGGCGGCAGCTCGCGGTCGTAGTCCTTCTTCTCGACCACCACGGCCGCCGGCGGCGCGTGGGCGGCCGTCCGGCGCGGGGCCGGCTGGACGCAGCCGCCGAGCAGGGCGAGGGCCAGGGCGAGCGAGAGCCGGGACGCGAGCATGGGACCTCCCCTGCCCTCATCGGCGCGGCGGCCCGCCCGGCTGGAGGGGGGTCACAGGTCGCGGGCGTACCAGGCGTCGCAGCCGAAGTGGCCCGTGGCGCCCTCGGGCGCGCGCAGCCGCGCGAACCCGCTCCGCTCGTAGAGGAGGCGCGCGCGGTCCATCGCCTCGAGCGTCTCGAGGTAGCAGCGGGTGTGCCCCGCCGCGCGCGCGGCGTCGAGGACGCGCTCCAGGAGCGCCCGCCCCAGGCCGCGGCCGCGGAGGCCCGCCTCGAAGTACATCTTGCGCAGCTCGCAGGTGCCGTCCGGCCCGCCCGTGAGCGGCGCGAACCCGGCGCCGCCCACGACCCGCCCGGCCTCCTCGACGACGAAGTAGCCGGCGCGCGGCGGCGGGTAGGCGGCCGACATCGCGCCCACCTCCGGGTCGTGGATCGCGAAGCCGGGGCCGCTGGCGCCCAGCTCGGTCATCACGGCGCGGATGAGCGCCGCGACGGCGGGGTCGTCGCGCGGCTCGATGGGGCGGATCGTCGGGCTCACGCCGGCGATCTTCCCTCCGGAGCCCCTCCGGAACGAAGCCGCCCGCCCGGCGACGTGCCGGGCGGGCGGCCCCAGGGAGGGTGAGCGGAGAGTGCCCCTCAGGGGCCCGACGAGGCGCTGCCGGCGACGACGAGCGGCCCGAGGCGGGTCACGGCGCCGACCTGGAAGGTCGGCCCCTGCGGCGCGGCCGGCGCCTGGGCGGCCGCCTGCTGCTGCGCCGCGAGCTGCTGCTGCGCCTGCGCCGCCTGCTGCTGCGCCTGCTGCGCCTGCAGCTGCGCCTGCGCCGCCTGCTGCTGGGCGGCCGTGGCCTGCTGCTGGAGCTGGCTGGCGCGGACCTGCTCGGCCGTGAGCTGCTGCTGGAGCTGCGCCTGCTGCGCCTGGAGCGACGAGACCTGCTGGCGGGCCTGGTCGAGCTGCGCGGTGAGCGCCTGGGCCTGGGCCTGGGCCTGGGCGAGCTGGGCCTCGAGGTCGCGCACCCGCTGGGTCGCGGCGTCGAGCGCGGCGCGGGTCGTCGTCAGCTCGGCGGTCAGGCGCTGCACGTCGGCCACCGCGGCGTCGCGCTCGGCCACCAGGCGGTCGAAGGCCTCCTGCTCGGCGCGGGCCTGGGCGAACAGCGCCGCCGCGTCGGGGGCCGAGGCGCCGGCCGGGACGATCAGCTCGGTCACGCCCACGGGCAAGCCGTCGCGGCCGCGGCCGCCGCTGATCAGGACCGTGCCGTCGGCCAGCGCCGTGCCCTCGGCGTCGAAGCGGGCGATCGTCAGCGCCGGCGCGCCGCCCGCGCCGTCGGCCGTGAGGACCTCGACGTCGCCGACCACGGTGGGCCCGGCGAGGCCGCCGGCCACCAGGACGCCGCGCGCCAGCGGGACGACCGCCGCCCGCTCGCGGGCGAAGGCCAGGGCCAGGCGCGGGAGGGTCGTGAGCTCCACGTCGTCGGGCCGCACGACCTGCACGCGGCGGAAGCCCTCGCGGCCGAGCGCGCCGCCGAGCACGTAGCCGCCGACCGTCACGCCGTCGAGCGTGGCCACGACCGCCGTGCCGCCGAGGACGTGCTGCACGTCGCCCTGCTCGCCGCGGCGGCCGGCCGCGTCGCGCGCGGCGCCGCTGGTGAGGTCGACCCACATCGGTGCGGCCGGGCGCCCGTCGTCGTCCACGCCGCCGGCCACGTAGACCTCGCCGTTGTCGTTGATGAGCGCCTGCGCGCCGCGCCGCCCCGAGCGCACGCTCGGGCGCAGGACGCGCGGGGCCGACAGGTCGAGCGGCCAGACCTCGACGCTGCCCTCCTGGCGCCCGAACGCCAGGACGACCTCGCTCGTGCCCACGCCCAGCGCCGCCTCGTCGCGCGCCTCGGCGAGGTCGGGCCCGCGGCGGAACACGCGCCGCGCCGGGTCGTAGAGCTCGGTCGAGCGCAGGGCCACGCCCTGCGCGTCGCGGCCGCCGACGATCCACACCTCGCCCGTGGGGAGGCGCACCGCGCGGTGGCCGACACGACCGACCGCCATGGCCGCCGGCAGGGGCACGCTGCGGCCGGCGCGCCACAGCTCGGCCGTGGCCGTCGCCGGGCGGCCGAGCGTCTCGCCGCCGACGATCAGCACCGCGTTGCCGTCCTCGACCGCCACGGCCTGGTGGCCCGCCCGGGCCTCGACCAGGCTCCCGGCGAGCACCGTGCTCCCGATCGCCGCCGCGGCGGCCTGGCCGCGGCCGCCCCCCGACGACGACCCCCCGTTGCAGCCGGCGACGAGCGCCGCCCCCGCCAGCACCCCGACCAGCCCGAACACCTGCGACGACCGCTTCGACTCGCTCATGGGTCCCTCCTTCGTGGGAGGTCCCTGAACACGCGGCGCGCCAGACGCAAGTCGTTGTCCTGCCGAGGCGCGATCCGGTTCGCCCGCCGGGCGGCGAGGCGAGCGGGCAGGAGTTGCCCCGGGAGACTAGCCGACGGTCCGCACCCGGCTGTGCACGAACAGGAAGGCGTGGTCGGCCGGGAAGGCGTGGACGACGAAGGTCTCGAGGCGGCCCGCGTCCGGGTCGGCGTCGAGCTCGAGGGCCGAGAAGGGCGCGGGCCCGTCGTTCTCGGGATGGCCGCGGTTGACGAGGAGGCGCTCACCCCGGGTGGCCGGGCCGCCGCAGAGGACGTCGGCGTGCAGGCGGGCGTAGTCCTCCTCGGGCACGCGCTCGAACGACCAGCTGCAGGTGTAGACGACCCCGCAGTCCTCGTCGATCACGCCCGACGTGGACGCGCCGACGCGCCGGATGTCCACCCGGCCGGCGGGCGGCAGGTCGAGGGAGACCGGCGCGAGGACCTCGGCGATCGCGCGGCTCGAGGCGCCGGGCCGCCCCGCGTCGCGGGGGAACACGACCTCGAGCAGGTGGCCCGTGTCCTGCTGCAGGAGGCCCACACGCGCGCGCCAGCCCGGGCCCTCGACGCGGCGCACGCGCGCCAGCTCGAGCAGCTCGGGATGCAGGGCGCGCGTGTAGAGCTGCAGGGCGTGCTCGGCGGCCCGCGGGCCGCGCGGACGCGCGCGGAGCTCGTCGGGCAGGTCGATGCTCATCTCAGGCCCGCTCGAGCGCCGCGCGCACGCGCGCGCAGGCCTCGCGCGCCGCCGGGGCGCGGGCGGCGACGTCGTCGAGCCGGGCCGCCATGCGCGCGGCCTCGCGGCGGCCGCGCTCGAGCTCGAGGCGCAGCGCCGCGACGTCGAGGAGCAGGTCGCCGCGCAGGTCCTCCGGCGCGCCCTGGCGCAGGGCCGCCTCGAGGGCGTCGAGCGCGGCCTGCGGGGCCGGGTGCTCGGCCTGCGCGGCCGGGCGCTCCGGCGCACGGTCGAGGGGACGGGCCGTGCGGGCGGCCTCGGCCGCCTCGACCGCCCGGTCGTCCTCGTCGCCCCAGGCGCGCGGGCCGAAGCCCTCGGTGACGAACGGCCCGTCGAGGTAGTCGTCGAGCAGCGCCGCGAGGTCGACCCAGTCGCCCTCGGGCATTCGGTCCGTGAGCCCCCGCGCCAGCGTGCGGCAGTCGGCCCCGAAGGGGTGCACGATCAGCCGCTTCCAGTGCATGAGCTTCTCGTCCAGGAAGCTGCCCGGAAAGACGTTCGTGACCAGGTGGCGCAGGTCGAGCTTGTCCATGCGCACGAGCTTGAGCGTGGCGTAGCGGAAGGCCATGCAGGCGGCCGGGTCCGCGGGGAGCGGCGGCGCCTGCCCCTCGCGCAGGGCGCGCTCGTTCCAGGCCTTCGGCGACGTGTCGACGCGCCGCTGCAGCGTCTGCGAGAGCATCGAGAGCACGTCGTCGCGGTCGAGGAAGTCGCAGAACTGCTGCACGACCAGCCGCGCGTTGCCCGAGTGGAAGGTCTCGAGCTGCTCGCTGCGCTGCTCGAGGAAGCGCAGCATCGACGCCGCGTGCGGGCGCGAGGTGGTGAGGCTCATGCGCCGGGCTCGCGCGGGGGCTCCTCGGCGCCCGCCTCCGCCGGCGGGGGCGA
>JAHBXY010000255.1 GCA_019636275.1 Planctomycetota bacterium
GGCCGCCTCGACGGCGACGACGCGGCCGCCGCGGAGCGCCTGCTCGCGGCGGCGCTGGCCCTCGACCCGCCGCCGACCGTCGCCCTGGCCCTCGGCGCCGAGGCGGCGCTGTCGCGGGGCGACCTCCCCGGCGCGCTGGGGCGCGCCGAGGCGGCCATCGCGCGGGGCGGCGGGCCGGCGGCCCGCTGGGCGCTCGGTCGGTCCCTGCTCGCCGCCGACCGGCTCGACGAGGCGGAGCCGCACCTCCGCGACGCCGGCGTCGCGCGGCTCACGCAGGGGCTCGCCCTGCGGCTGCTCCTCCTCGAGCGGGCGCGGGGCGACCTGGCCGCCGCCCAGGAGGAGCACGCGCGGCACCGGCGGCTCGAGTACGAGTCGCTGACGCGCGCGCGGCCGGAGCTCGTGGCCCGGATCGCGCGCGCCCTGCGCGAGGTCGCGGCGCAGGAGCCCGGCCCGACCCTCGCGGCCCTCCGCGCGGCCGAGCGCAGGCTCGTCGCGCGGCGGCTCGCGGCCGACCTCCTGGACGTCGGCGGCGTGCTGCGCCGGCTGCTCGAGCCGTCCAGCCCGCTCGACGCGGAGACGCTCGCCGGCGTCCTCGACGCCGCGGCGGCCGCCCTCGCCGGCGAGCCCGAGGCGACCGCCCTGGAGGCGCTCCGCGCCCTGGCCGTCCTGGAGGAGGGCATGCTGCGCCAGGCGCCGGACCACGCCGAGCGACAGGACCGCGCGCGCCGGACCTACGAGGAGGCGCTCGCGCGGCCGCTGTCGGAGCGCTGGCGCGCGCTCGTCGTGGCGCTGCGCCACGAGCTCCTCTCGAATACGGAGCGGGCGCGCGACGACGAGCTGCAGCTCGCGACCGCCGCGCTGGCGCTGGAGGTCACCCTCGCGCCGCACGACGGCATGATCGGCCGCGTCTACGCCATGCGCGAGCGGGTGATCGACGCGCTCCTCGGCCGCGCCTGGAACGAGCCGGCCGCGCGCGCGGACCTCGTCGCGCGCGTCCTGGCGCTCTGCGAGGTGCGGCGGGCGGACCCGACCTCGTTGGCCTTGCCGCGGCGGCGCATGAAGGCGCTCCTGCTCGGGGGGCGCCCGGTCGAGGCCGCCGACCTCGAGGGCCTCTCCGGGCGTGACCGGGACCTGTTCGAGGCCGAGGTGTTGCTGCTCACCGATCCGGTCGCCGCCCTCGACCTCTACGCGCGGCTCGTGCGGTCCCAGCGCGAGCGCCGCCCCGGCGACCGGTTCCTCCGCGAGGCGCTCGGCGGCTGGGCCGCGGCGCTCGCGCTGACGGCCGCGCCGGCCGACGCGGCGACCGCCGCCCTCGACGAGGCGGCCGCGCTCGCGTCGACGGACAACGCCTGGCTCCCCTGGCGCACGCCGAAGGCCATGGCCGAGACGCTCCGGGCCATCCGGGAGCGGGGCTGGCGGCCCCGGCCCGACGAGGCCTTCCCGGAGAGCGCGGCGCGCCCGTCGCGCTGACCGCGGGCGGCTTGCCGGCGCTGCCCCGCGGCGATCAGCCGCGCCGGCGGCGCAGCTCGTCGGCGCGCTCGGCGTAGCCCTTGAGGCCCAGCGCCGCCGCGCGCTCGGCGACGGCCAGCGCCTCCTCGAGCTCCCCGTCCTCCTCGTGCACGAGCGCCAGGTGCTTGAACGAGGTGAACGACAGGCGCACGCGCTCGCCCGTGGACTTGAGCCGGCGGCGGGCCTCGTCGACGAGGCGCGTCGCGAGCGCGATGTCGTCGTGGCAGGCGGCCAGGAGGCGCGCGCGGGCGGTCGGGTCCTTGTGGCGGCGCACGAAGGCCCACTCGATCAGCTCGGAGAGGACCTCGTGGCGCTCGAACGGGTCGTCGGCCCCGGCCAGCCGCGCGTCGAAGCCGTCGAGCCGCGCCGACATGCTTGCGGGCGTCACGTCGCTCTCGTCCGACGGCTCGCGGTAGCTGCTGCGGATGTCGCTCGCGTCCTCCTCGGGCGTGTCGGCCGAGGACACGGAGCCCGGCGCCGTGAAGTCGCTCAGGCGGAACTTGCCCGACGGCGGCAAGGGCACGCCGGCCTCGCGCAGGGCCGACTTGGCCGCCTGGTAGACCTTCTCGTAGAACTGCGCGTGCTCGCGGGCGGCGCGCTCCGCGTCGAACACGTCCAGCTCCGCCAGCGGCGCCTCGTGGCCGCAGGTGCAGCGCAGGCGCACCGTCGGCCGCGGCTTGAAGATCACCGGGAAGATGCGCCGGCACAGGCGGCAGTAGATGAACAGCTCCTGCCGCCGCCCGACGGCGTAGTCCTGCACGAAGCCCTGGTCCGACGTGCCCACGCGGCGATCGTACCTGGCGCGCCGGCCGCCGGTCCAGCGCGTCAGTAGAGGTCGAGGGGCGCAGCGGCGAGCAGCACGAGCGGCGAGGCTGCGGAGGCCGAGCCGAGGCGGAGATGCCCGCGCGCAGCAGCCGCGGCGTTCGAGCAGCTCTCGGCTCAGCGCGGCGCGGCGGCGGGGGCAGGGCTCGCCGGCGCGGCGGCGGCCGCCTCGAGCTCGGCGGCGAGGGCGTCGTGGTCCGGCCCGGCGTGGCGCTCGAGGAGCCCGCGCACGCGGTCGACCTCGCGCTGGACGCGGGCGCGGATCGACTCGGCGACGGCCGGCTCGGGGCGCGCGCGCAGCGTGCCGGCGAAGCTGGCCACGTAGCGGCGCAGGCGCGCCAGCTCCTCGCGCAGGGCGTCGCTGGAGACCGGCTCGCCCGGCGCCGGCGCGGCGTCGCCGGCCGGGGGCATGGCCGGGGGCTCGTCGACCACGGCCTCGGGCTCCTCGACGGCCTCGGGCTCGTCGAAGGCCTGGAGCGGCTCGTCGGCGGGCGCGACCGCGAGGGTCGGAGCCGGGGCCGCCGGGGGCGGGGGCGCGGCCACCGTCACCGGCGGCGTGGCGCGCGGCGCGGCGGGCGGCTGGCGGTCGCCGGGGCCGGCGGCGCGGAGCTGACCGTCGATCACGAGGTGCGCGGTCTCGCCGTTGGGGAAGAGGATCGACACCTGCGCGGGCAGGGCCTCGATCGAGGCCAGGCGGACGAAGGGGCGGCCGTCGCGCACGACGAGCGACTGCGTGGCCGGGTCGCCGATCCGGGCCTTCGACCAGTCGATCGGCTGCTTGAGGTCGCCCGGGGCGAACCGCCGCCACTTGCCCGACTGCCCCACCTCGAAGCCCAGCTCGACCTCGACGGCCGTGGCCACGAGGCGCACGCGCCGCTCGGCCTGGAAGGTGTGGCCGGTGAAGTTCGTCAGGCTGGCCGAGATGCTGTAGGTCGGCGCCTGCAGCAGGTCCTCCGACTCGACCGGGCGGACCACCTCGAGCTGCCCCACGGCCGGGTCGTCCGTCGGCTCGACGCGGCCCCAGTCCATGGGCGAGTAGCTGAAGGTGACCTCCTCCAGGCCCACCGGGTGCAGCTTGCCCTCGACGTCGCGCTTGAGCACGCGCAGGCGCGTGCGGCTCCCCACCTCCATGACCGGCGCGCCGTCCAGGAACACGATCTCGAGCGCCATGCGTCCTCCTCCGCGAGGGCGCACCACCAGTCGGCGTGGTGCGGCGGTGACTATACCCGGCCAGGTGCGCCGGGTTGCGCGCGGCGGGCCCCGGGCTAGAGTTGCAGGTGGGGGGCAGGACGCGCCCGCGGAGGCGTCGTGCCAGAGCTCCAGCTCGACCACCCGATCAAGGTCCTCCTGGTCGAGGACGACCCGGCGCAGCTCTTCGTCCTCCAGGCGAACCTGGCCGAGGCCGAGACGGCGCGGTTCGACCTGACGCCGGCGGAGCACCTCAAGGCGGCGCTCGCCGCCCTCGAGCGCGCGCGCTTCGACGTGGTGCTCCTGGACCTGGGGCTGCCCGACAGCCAGGGCCTGGGCACGCTGGCGGCCGTCCACCGCACGGCGCCGCGCGTGCCGATCGTCGTCCTCACCGGGCACGCCGACGAGGCGCTCGCCGTGCGCGCGGCGCAGACCGGCGCGCAGGACTACCTGGTCAAGGGCTTCGTCGACAACCAGTCGCTCGTGCGCGCGATCCGCTACGCGATCGAGCGCAAGCGGGCCGAGGAGGCGCTGCGCCAGAGCGAGGAGCGCCTGCGCTTCGCGCTCGCCGCCGGGCGCATGGGGATCTGGGAGTGGCAGGTGGACGAGGACCACCTGACGATCTCCGACGAGCTGTTCGGCCTCCTGGGCGTCGACCGGTCCGCCTGGCCGGGGACGTTCGGCGGGCTCGTCGAGCAGGTGCACCCCGACGACCGCGAGGCGCTCGAGGCGGTGGTCCGCGCCGCGCGGCGCCCGGGCGCGCGCGACGAGCACGTCGAGTGCGCCTTCCGCCTCGCCGGCGACGACGACGTCCGCTGGGCGCTGCTCAAGGGGCGCGTCGTGCGCGGGCTGGGCGGGCGGGCGCTCCGGCTCACGGGGACGCTCAGCGACGTCACCGAGCACAAGCAGCTCGAGGCGCGCCTGCTGCAGTCGCAGAAGCTGGAGAGCATCGGCCGGCTCGCCGGCGGCGTGGCCCACGACTTCAACAACCTGCTGACCGTGATCCTCGGCTCGACCTACCTGGCCGAGCGCGACCCCATGCTCACGCCGGGCACGCGCGAGCACCTCGACGCGATCCGCGAGGCGGCGGAGCGCGCCGGGCAGCTCACGTCGCAGCTCCTGGCCTTCGCCAGGAAGCAGGTGCTGCGCCTGCGGGTGCTCGACCAGGGGCAGGTCGTGCGCGAGATGCACGGCATGCTGCGGCGCCTCGTGGGCGAGGACGTGGCCCTGCGCGTCGAGCTGGCGCCCGACCTGTGGCCGGTGCGCGCCGACCGCGCGCAGCTCGAGCAGGTGCTCGTGAACCTGGTCGTCAACGCGCGCGACGCCATGCCCGACGGCGGCGCGCTGTCGGTCGCGACCGCCAACGCGCCGCTGGGCGAGGACGCGGGGCGGCTGGGGCTGCCGCCGGGCGACTACGTGCGGCTCACGGTCAAGGACACGGGCGTCGGCATGGACGCGGCCACGCGCGAGCACGTGTTCGAGCCGTTCTTCACCACGAAGGGCCGCGCCGGCACGGGGCTCGGCCTGGCGACCTGCTACGGGATCGTCAGCCAGCTCGGCGGCCAGATCGCCGTCGACAGCGCGCCCGCCGAGGGCTCGACCTTCACCGTCCTCCTGCCGCGCGTCGACGAGCGGCCCGAGCAGGACGAGCGGCCGCCCGAGGCGGTGCAGGGCGGCCGCGAGGTGGTCCTCGTCGTCGAGGACGAGCCGCTCGTGCGCAACCTCGCGGTCAACGGCCTCTCCCTGCACGGCTACCGCGTGATCGCCGCCCCCTCGCCGCAGGAGGCCCTGCGCGTGGCCAAGGAGCACCCGGGCGCGATCGACCTGCTGGTGACGGACGTCGTCATGCCCGGCATGAGCGGGCGGCAGCTCGCCGACGAGTTCCGCGCCCTGCGCCCGGGCGCGCCGGTGGTGTTCATGTCGGGCTACGCCGACGTGGCGCTCGAGCCGGGCGCGCGCTTCCTGCAGAAGCCCTTCACGCCGGCGGCGCTGGCGCGCGTCGTGCGCGAGGCGCTCGACGCGCGGGCGCGCAGGGGCGGGTGACCGGGCGCGGTCAGATCGCCCAGCGCCCCACGACCGCGAGCACGCTGAAGATCGCCAGGAGGCTGAGGCAGTCGAGGCACCCGAGCGCCGCGTAGCCGCCCGCCTGGACGACGTCGCCGACGTCGACGTTGCTCCCCTGCTGCGCCTGGAGCCGCGCCTGCGCCTGCGCGGCGTGCTCCTCGCGCAGGCGCCGCCCCGAGCCCCGGCGGGCGCGGGCGCCCTCGCGGTAGCGGCGGGCGCGGGCGCGCCAGCGCTGGTCGTCGGGGTCGTCGTCGCCGGGCCCGGCCCCCAGGCGCGCGCACCCGAGCGTCGAGCAGCCGCCCAGCTCGTCGGCGCAGTCGGGGTGGTAGCGCGTCCCGCAGCCGGCGCAGGCGTAGGCGTCCTCGTCGCCCACGAACACGACCCGGCACAGCGGGCAGTGCGGCCGGCCGCTCCGGCGGAGGCGGATCCGCACTACAGCGGCCGCGCCTTGTGCGTGCGCACGACCATGCCCTCGAGCCGCTCGATCTCGAGCTCGGCGTTGCGGCGCCGCTCGGCCGGAGCCTGGGCGTCGCGGATGAGCTCGTCCTCGTAGAGGCCGATCGCGTCGCGGAAGTAGCGGATCGCCTGGTCGTAGAGCTCGCGCTGCCGGTGCTTGCTCCGCGCCGCCCCGCCCTCGTCGAGCGCCTCGAGCCCGCGCTCCTCGAGGAACCGGGCCCGCTGGTAGCAGCGCGGCAGGTCGTCGTGCGCCATCTCGCGCCCGATCCGGCGGTCGTCCTGCGCGATGCAGCCGGCCGCCGACGCCGTCAGGGCGCACACGATCGCCAGACCCAGGAGCCGCGACACGGGACACCTCCCTCAGGGGCAGGAGGATACCCAGGAGGGGAGGGCCGGAGGAACCACCAGGCGCAGCCGCCCGGCCCTTGGTGCCCGCCCGCCGCGCTGCTAACCTAACGGCCGTTTCAAACGGCCGTTTGACACGACGAGCCTGGGAGGCCGGCGCGTGGGGGGCAGACGAGGCGACCAGGGCGACCAGGCCGCGCCGGGCGGGGGGCGCGCCGCCGCGACGCGGGCGCGCCTCCTGGCGGCGGCGACGCGCGCCTTCGCCGCGCGCGGCTTCGCCCGCGCCAGCGTGCGCGAGGTGTGCGGGGCGGCCGGGTGCAACGTCGCCGCGGTCAGCTACCACTTCGGCGACAAGGCCGGCCTCTACCGCGCCGTGCTCCTGGCCGGCTTCGAGCGCGACGCGGCCCTCCCGCCGCCCGACGACCCCTCCCGCCCCGCCGGCGAGCGGCTGCACGACCTCGTCGCCGCCTTCCTCGGCCGCCTGCTGGCGCCCGAGCGCCACCTCCACGCGCGCGTGATGACCCGCGAGCTGGTCGAGCCGACGCCCGCCCTGCGCGAGGTCGTCGAGGTGGCCTTCCGCCCCCTGCACGGGCGGATCCGCGCCCTCGTGCGCGAGCTGCGCCCGGACCTGCGCCCCGCCGACGCCGACCTGCACACGCTGGGGGTGATCGGCCAGTGCGTCTTCTACCGCCACGCCCGCCCCGCGCTCGACCTGCTCCACGGCCCCGACGCGCTGGGCGCGGCCGACGTCCCGCGCCTGGCGCGCCACGTCGCCGCGCAGGTGCTCGGCGGCCTGGGCCGCCACGACCTCCTCCCTCTCCCGCCCCCCCAGGGACACAGCGATGACCACCCCCGCCCCCGCCGTGCCGCCGCCCGCCGCCGCTGAGCCGCCGCC
>JAHBXY010000256.1 GCA_019636275.1 Planctomycetota bacterium
CGTGCGCCGCGCGCCGCTCGAGCTGCGCGATCCGGTCGCTCCGGGCCGCGTGCACGTCGGCCGGCGCCTCGCCCGGCCCGGGCTGCACCCGGCGCCACACGTCGATCAGCTCGACCCACTTGCCCTCGGCCGCCCAGCGCCGGTCGAGGTCGCGCGCCTCGGCGTAGGTCGGCGGCCGCTCGGCCGCGGGCGGCGTCGCCGGCGCGGGCGAGGGCGAGGGCGGCTGGCCGGGCGCGTCGACGACGGCCGGCGCGTCGACCACCCGCGGGGGGAGCTTGCGCGCGCCGGGACGGGCGGGGTCGGAGAGGGCCCAGACCGCGAGGCCGCCGACCAGCGCCACCGAGGCCACGGCGGCGGCGACCACGCCGGCCGTCGGCGCGGAGCGGTCGCGCACCTGCGGCGGGGCCGCGCGCCGCTCGCGGGCGGCGACGGTGAGCGTCTCGAACACGCCGCTGTTCTCGCCCGACGTGCTGAGGAGCTGGCGCTTGGCAGGCTCGGGCAGGAGCCCCAGCTCGCTCTCCTTGGCCGGCCCGCTGGCGATCCGGTCGCCGCAGCGCGGGCAGTCGTGCTCGACCGATCCGGCGTCGCGGCGCGGGAAGCGCGCCAGGCAGCCCGGGCAGACGAGCACGCGCTCGGCGAGGTGCTCGCGCAGGATCCTGAGCTGCACCGGGTCGAAGCCGGCGCGCGGCAGGAGCTCGTCGAGGCGGCGCAGCTTGCCCTCCTCGGCCTTCTTGTCCTGCACCGCGCGCACGGTCTGGAGGAGCTTCGGGCTGACGATCCCGGCGTCGATCCCGAGCTGCCCCATGAGGAGGTCCTCGAAGCGCTCGAGCGTGAAGCGCTCCGGGTGGGGCATGCCCTGCACGGCCATGATGCGCAGCGTCGCCCGCACGCGGCCGGCGTCGGCGCGCCGCTCGCGGATGAGGAAGCGCGCGAACGGCTCGTCGCCGCCGGCGTGCGCTACCCACGCCTCATAGGCCGCGTCGGCGCGCTCGCCGACGAGGACCCCGTCCCTGGCGAGCGCCGCGAGCAGGACGCGGGCGCGTTCGATCTCCTGCCCCACGGGTCCCTTGTACCCCAGCCGCCACGCCCCGCGCCACGTCCGGAAGCGCGAGCGCCCCGCCCGTGGGTGGGCGGGGCGCTCGGGTGTGGTGGAGGCGGGTCTGGCGCTACAGCGCGAAGGACGCAGCCGCCGTGACGATCATGAACACGGCCAGGCCGCCCAGCGCGAGGTAGGTCTTGCGCCGATCGCACAGGAGCAGCGGCGCGGCCACGAACACCGACGAGTAGGTGCCCGTGAGGATGCCGAACAGCAGCGCGACCGAGAAGCCCTGGATCGCCGTCAGGCCGTAGAAGCTGCCGATGAACAGGACGAACATGCACAGGAACGTGGTGGCCGACGTGAGCACCGTGCGGCTGAGCGTCTTGTTGATGGCCAGGTTCACGATCTCGGGCGTGTAGGTGCGCGTCTTGGCCAGGCGCATCTCCTCTCGGATGCGGTCGAGGATCACGATCGTGTCGTTGATCGAGAAGCCGACCAGCGTGAGGAACGCCGTGATCGTCGTCAAGCTGAACTTGACGTCGTAGTGCACCCCGGCGGCCGAGAGGATCAGGTCGGTGATCGCCAGGAAGCCCAGGAGCGCCAGGACGTCGTGCGCCAGGGCCACGACGGCCGTGACGCCGGCCCAGAAGTCGAACCGCAGCCACACGTAGAGGCAGACCATCAGGACAGAGAAGAAGGTCGCCACGAGCGCCTTCGACTTGAGGTTGCGCGCCACGACCGAGCCGATCTGGTCGATGTTGGGGATCGGCACCGCCGGCGAGAAGAACACCTGGTGGTCGCGCGCCCGCTCGAGGCCGCCCTTGAGGGCGCTGACGGCGGCCGTGACCTCGTTCGGCTGCACGGCGTGCGTCTCGACCTCGAACACGACCGGCAGGTTGCGCCGGGCGCCGACCTCCCGGCGGACCTCGTCGAGCGGCCGATCGGCCCCCGTCGGGCCCTTGAGCGCCACGCCCAGGTCACGGGCGTCGCGCCGGACCTCGTCGTCGGCCTGGGTCCACTGCCCGGGCACCTCGCTGATCGTGAAGCCCGGCTCGCCGCCCTCCGGCCCGGCGAGGGCCAGGAAGAGCGCCTTGCGCCGCTCGACCTCCGCCCCGGTGCCGCGCTCGGCCTCGGCCATGGCGCGCAGCGCCTTCGGCAGCTCGGCCCGCACGCGCTCGACCGTGACCGGCGCGGCGCCCGCGTCGAAGCCCGAGGCCGTGAGGCCCACCAGCTCGACGCGGAAGCGGCCGCGGACGCGGCCCTGCGCGTCCGCCTCGGTCGTGACCACGTCCTGCCCGCCGATCTGCGGGTAGGGGTGGACGAGCTGCTCGCCGAAGAGCTTGCGGATCTCGTCGGCGAAGAACTCCTGGCTGGCGCGGCCGCGCAGGTCCTCGGCGGCCGGCGCCGGCGCGGCGGGCGCCGTCGGCGCCGCCGGGGTCGTGTCGGCTGGCGGCGCGTCGGCCGGCGGCTCATCTCCAGGGGCCGCCTCGAGGCGGGGCGCGTCACCGGCCGGCGGAGCGTCGCCGGCAGGCGGAGCGTCGCCGGTAGGCGGAGCGTCGCCAGCCGGCGGAGCGTCGCCGGTAGGCGGAGCGTCGCCAGCCGGCGGAGCGTCGCCAGCCGGCGGCGTGTCCTGCCCGTAGGCGGCCGGCAGGAGCGCGTCGAAGGGGTTCGGCAGGCTCGAGACCTTCGCCGTCGGCGGCGCGGCGCCGCCGATGAGGCGGGTGCGCAGCAGCCACTCGCGCGAGCGCTCGAGGCCGCCGCGGTCGCGCGGGCCGACGCGCTGCACCTCGACCTGCACCTGCCGGCCGAGCTTGGAGAAGTGGTCGGCGATCATCTTCTCGACGTCGCGCTTCTCCATGGGCTGCTCGAGCACCATGGTCAGCGCGGTGCCGCCGGTGAAGTCGATGCCGTACTTCGCGTCGCCGCGGGCCAGGAACACCACCCAGCCCACGCAGATCAGCGACAGCGAGAGCACCGCCGCCTTGGGGAACGTCGACCAGTAGTCGAAGTTCAGCCGCTCGAAGAGGAGGCGGAAGTTGATCTGGTGGATGAAGCCCTTGGCGACGAAGAACCCGTAGAGCGCCTGCGTGACGAACAGCGCCGTGAACATGGACACGACGATGCCGATCGTCAGCGTGAGGCCGAAGCCCTTGATCGGGCCCGTGCCGGCCCACATGAGGACCAGGGCCGTGAGGACCGTCGTCAGGTTCGCGTCGAAGATCGTCCAGAAGGCGCGCTCGTAGCCGGCCTGGATGGCTTGCTTCAGCGCGGCGCCTCTGGCCGCCTCCTCGCGGATGCGCTCGTAGATGAGGATGTTGGCGTCGACCGCCATGGCGGCCGTGAGCACGATGCCCGCGATGCCCGGCAGCGTGAGCGTGGCCCCGAACATCGCCAGCGTGCCGAGCAGCAGGTAGATGTTCAGCGCCATGGCGATGTTCGCCACCATGCCGGCGCGCACGCCGTAGTAATACAGCATGAAGAGCATGATCGCGGCGAGCGAGGCCACGGTCGCGATCGCGCCCAGCGACACGGCCGCCTGGCCGAGCTGCGCGCCGACGTCCTTGCGATAGGCGAACACCGGCTTGGCCGGCAGGGCGCCGGCCTTGAGCGTGACGATGAGGTTCGTCAGCTCCTTCTCGTCCCATCCCTGCTCGCCGCCCTGGATGATGCCCTTGCGGCCGATCTCCGACTGGATCGTCGGAGCCGAGCGGAGCTGCCCGTCGAGGACGATCGCCAGGTTGCGGTGGATGTGGGCCGCCGTCAGCTCGCGGAACTTGCGCGCGCCCTCGGAGTCCCACTCGAAGCCGACGGCCGGCTTGCCGCGCTCGTCGAGCGTGCGGTAGGCGTTGGCCAGCAGGTCGCCGTCGACGTAGAGCGGCCGCCCGCTGCCCGGCGTGGCGTTCTCGAGCAGCGCCGGCTGGCCGGTGCGCGCGCCGCGCGCCTGCTCGTGCCAGTAGGCGACGTCGTAGCGGTCGGTCTCCCGCCACGTCCCGTCGGCCTTCTGGTCCTCGATGCGGGCGATCTCCGCCCGCTGCTCGGTGTCCGAGAGCCCGCTCGCCAGCAGCTTGAACTGCAGGCGGCCGGCCTTCTCGATCTGGCTCTTGATGCGCTCGACCTCGGTCGGCGAGGCGTCGGGCACCTGCACCACGACGTCGTAGTTGCCCTGGCGGCGGATCGACAGCTCCTTGATGCCCAGGATGTCGACGCGCTCGCGCAGGACGCGCACGGCGTCCTCGGTGGCCTCGACCGAGGGCGCGCGGCCCTGGAAGTCGAGGGTGTAGATGATCTCCGACCCGCCCTTGAGGTCGAGGCCGAGCGGGATGTCGTTGAAGTAGAAGCCGAGGCCCCACAGCAACGTGATGAAGGCGGTGAGGACGTACTTCCAGCCGTAGTTCTCGTACATGGCGGGTCAGCTCTTCTTGTCGTTGTCGGGGGCGGAGGGCTTCTCCTCCGCCGCCTCGGTGCCGAGGACGCGCGCGATCGAGGCCTTGGCGAAGCGGACCTTGACCTTCGCCTGGTCGTCGACGCGCAGCGTGACCTCGTCTTCCTTGATGTTGACGATGGTGCCGTACATGCCGCCCGTGGTGATCACGCGGTCGTTCTTCTTGATCGAGGCGAGGAGCTTCTGCTTCTCGTCCTGCTCGCGCTTCTGGGGGCGGATGATGAAGAAGTAGACGAACGCGACGCCCAGCAGCAGCGGGAAGATGAGCCCGCCGAGCGGGTCGGGCGGCGGCGCCTGGCCCTGGGCGAGCAGCGAGAGGTGCGAGAGCGCGTTCAAGGGCAGGTCTCCGGAAGCCCCCCGGGCGTCGTCGAGGCACGCACGCAGCGCGCCGGGGCCGGCGCAAAGGGGGCGGATTGTAGCAGCGGCGTCGCGCGTGACAACGCGCGTGATGGTCGCGCGCTAGAGGCCCGGCCGGAAATGCGCCAGGCAGGCGCCTCGGACGGGCCGGGCCGGCCCTCTACGGCCGGAGGTGCCGGGCGAGGAAGGTGCGCGTCCGGGCCCAGGCGTCGGCCGCGGCCTCGGACTGGTAGCGGGGGTTCGACGGGTTGGCGAAGGCGTGCTCGGCGTCGAAGACGTGGACCTCGTGGGTCACGCCCGCCTGGCCGAGCCCCTGCTCGAACGCCTTCACCGCGTCGAGCGGGATCGAGGGGTCGCGCGACCCGAAGACGCCCAGCACGGCCGCCTTGATCGGGCGCAGCCGCTCGGGGTCGGTCACGAGGCGCCCGTAGTAGATGACGGCCGCCGAGAGGTCGGGGTCGTGGAGGGCGAGCTGCAGCGCCTGCGCGCCGCCGAAGCACCAGCCGATCGCGCCCACCTTCGGCGCGCGGACGCGGGCGTCCTCGCGCAGGAACCCGGCCGCGGCCTGCAGGCGCGCGAGGGCCTGGGCCTGGTCGACCCCGCGCATGAGGGCCAGGGCGCGGTCGGAGGTGGTCGCCACCTCGCCGCCGTAGAGGTCGACCGCGAGCGCCGCGTAGCCGTCGGCGGCCAGGCGGTCGGCCCAGTGCTTGACGTTGTCGTTGAGACCCCACCACTCGTGGATCACGACGAGCGCCGGCCGGCCCGTCGGCTCACCATCGGGCAGGCTCAGGTAGGCCCGGTCGGCGCCCACCTCGATCATCCGCCCGCGCGGCGCGGGCGAGCGGTCGTGCGGGGCCGCGTGCAGGGCCTTGAACTCCTCCTCGCTGACGGCGCCCGTGAGCCCCGTGTCGTCCCGATCCTGGGCGCGGACGCGCGCCTCCCGGCCGGCGATGAGGCCGAGCAGGGCGAGCAGGAGGACGTTGAGCGAGCGGACCACGACGAGGCTCCCTGAGGGAGGACGGCGACAGGGCCGGGCGTTTCAGGCCGGGCGGGCGGACACCTTAACAGGTTCCGACGTCTGCGCCAGGGCGCGGGCCGGCCCCCAGCCACTCGCGCGCCCACGCCTCGACCGTCCCGGCGAGCACCTGCTCGCGCAGGGCGCCGACGAGCCGCTGGTAGTAGCGCAGGTTGTGGATCGACCCGTAGGTCAGGGCCGCGATCTCGCCCACCTTGTGCAGGTGGCGCAGGTAGGCGCGCGAGACGCCCCCGGCGCAGGCGAGGCAGTCGCACGTCGGGTCGATCGGGCCGTGGTCCTCGGCGTGGACGGCGTGCTTGAGGCGCACGACGCCGCGCGGCCAGACGAACACCTCGGCGTTGCGGGCGTTGCGGGTGGGGAGCACGCAGTCGAACATGTCGATCCCGCGCAGGACCGAGCGCACGATGTCCTCGGGCTTGCCCACGCCCATGAGGTAGCGCGGGCGGTCGGCGGGGAGGAGCGGGCAGGTGCCCGCGAGGGTCGCGTCCATCGCCTCGGGCCCCTCGCCGACGGACAGCCCGCCCACGGCGTAGCCGGGGAAGTCGAGCTCGAGCAGCGCCGCCGCGCTCTCCTGGCGCAGGTCGAGGTGTACCCCGCCCTGCACGATCCCGAAGAGCGCCTGCTCGCCCGGGCGCGCGTGCGCGTCGAGGCTGCGGCGCGCCCAGCGGGTCGTGCGGGCCACGGCGTTGGCGGCCTCGTCCCTGGTGCAGGGGAACGGCGCGCACTCGTCGAAGGCCATCAGGATGTCGGCGCCGAGGGCGTTCTGGATCTGGATCGAGCGCTCCGGCGTCAGGTCGATCGTCGCGCCGTCGTAGGGCGACTTGAAGACCACGCCTTCCTCGCTGATCTTGCGCAGCTCGGAGAGCGAGAAGACCTGGTAGCCCCCCGAGTCGGTGAGCATGGCGTGCGGCCAGCGGTTGAACGCCGGCAGCCCGCCGGCGGCCCGTACGAGGTCGGGGCCGGGGCGCAGGGCCAGGTGGAAGGTGTTGCCGAGGAGGATCCGCGTCCCCGTCGCGGCCACCTGGTCGGTCGTGCAGGCCTTGACCGCGCCGCGCGTGCCCACGGCCATGAAGGTGGGCGTGAGCACGGTCGCCCGCGGGAGCTCGAGGCGCCCGGCGCGCGCGGCGCCGCTGGTCCCCTCGAGGTGGAAGCGCAGCGGCCCGCTCAACGCCCGCCCTCGCGCGGCGCGGCGACCAGCCCGGGGGGGCTCGCCGCCTGCGACGTCGTCGTGGTCATCGTCGTCGACGGCTGCGGCGGCGTCGCCAGCGCCACGGCCCCGAGGACCAGGGCGGGGACCGCCACGCGCGCGCCCATCCGCGCGGCGACAGGG
>JAHBXY010000257.1 GCA_019636275.1 Planctomycetota bacterium
GGCCCGCGCCGCCTCGCGCTCCTCGCCGGCGGCGAGGAGCGCCCCGGCCGCGTAGGCGGTCACGGCGACCTCGCTGCCGCGCCGCCGCGTGGCGTCCATCTGGAACGCGCCCGACGGCGCCTGCCAGCGGGCCACGAGGGCCCGCGCCGCCCGGCGCGCCGGGGCGCGGTCGAGGTCGAGGACGTCCGCGAGCTGCGCGAGCTGCGCCACGCCGACGGCCGTGAGCCAGGGCTCCACGTCGCTCCCCGACGCCGGCCCGTGCAGCGAGAACGCGCCGTCCTCGTGCTGGAACCCCGCCAGCCGCGCCGCGCCCGCCTCGGCGCAGGCGCGGGCCCGCTCGAGGAGCTCGGGGTCGACGTCGTGGTCCTGCTGGGCCAGCTCGAGCGCGAGCACGCTCGGGTAGGTGGCCGCGGTCGTCTGCTCGAAGCAGCCGTGCGGGACCGTCGCCAGCCCCTCGAGGCCGAGCTGCACCTCGGCCGCCAGCCCGGGCAAGGCGCGCAGGACCAGCGCGCGCGGGCCGCGCAGGTCGGCCGCGCGCGGGTCGAGGAGGGCGTCGGCGCGGCCCGCCGGGCCCTCGAGCTCGACGTTCGTCACGAGCGTGACGTCGCGCGCGACCGGGCGCACGACGACCTCCGCGCGCGCCTCGGACGTCGGCGCCGCCGGGTCGTCCGTCCAGCGGGCCGCGACCCGCAGCGTCGCCGCCCCGGCCGCGCGCGCCTCGAGCGGCACCAGCCACAGGCGGGCGCCGCCGTGGACGCCGGAGGGCCGCGGCGCGCCGACCTCGAGGGCCTCGCTGTCGACCTCCGCCGCGACCTCGACCCCGGCGAGGGCGGCCGGATCACCCGGCAGGCGGACCTCGGCCTCGACGCGATCGCCGACCGCCAGGCGCGGCGGCGCCGCGAGCGCGAGCGGCGGCGGCGGGCGCAGGGCCACGCGCGCGACCGTGGGACTCGATCGTGTGGCCGCGGGCGCTCCGGGGGACGACGAGACCGCCGCCAGGCCGGTGACGGCGAGGCCCACGAGGCCCAGCGCGACGAGCGGGCCGGCGCGGCCAGGCGGGGCGGCCCGGGCGATGAGCGCCTCGGGCGACGGGGGGCTCGGGATGCGCATGAGACGACGACCTCCGGACCCGAGAGAGAGACGGTCGCCGGCGGCGCGGGATCACTCCCCCGCCTCGGCGCCTCGGGAGGCCTTACACCGCCGGCGCGCGGTCGCATCCCGCGCGCGTAACCCGCGGCCCACGAAGCGTCGTGTGGGGCTAAGCTCGGCCGCCGTGAAGCGACCCGCGCTCGCGGCCCTGGCCGCCCTGATCGTCTCCTTCCTCTCGCCCGCCCTGGCCTCCGGCCGCCGCGAGGTGCGCGACGGCCCGGGCGAGGACGTCGGGCGCTTCGAGCAGGACGTCGCCCGGCGGTTCACGACGGCCGACGGCCTGCCGTCGGACGACGTGCGCTCGGTCGCCGTCACCGACGACGGCGCCGTGTGGGCCGGCACCGCCGCCGGCCTGGCGCGCCGGGCGCCGGGGGCGGCGCGGTTCGAGGCGCTGGCCGAGGTCGGGTCGCAGGCCGTCACCGCCCTCACGGCCGACGGCCGCCGCGTGTGGGCGCTGACGGCGGGCACGGCGCGCGCCGTGGGCGTGAACACGGAGGGCGAGCCGCGCTGGCGCTGGCCGGCGCCGGCGGACGCCCGGGTCGTCGTGCCCTGGGCGAGGGTCCCCTTGCCGCGCGAGGCCCGCGGCGTCGTCCGCCACGAGAACATGAGCATGATCCCGGTGGTCGTCGAGGGCCCGCCGCTCGACGTGCACGCGATCGCGGTGCCTCGCGCGGGCGCGGCCTTCGCCGCCCGGCAGGGGCTCTTCGTCGCAGAGGACGACGCGCTCGTTCGACTCGTCCCCGACGACGGCCGCCGCCGCTGGGACCTGATCGACGTCACTGGCGTGGCCTACGACGGCCGGGGGCGCCTGTGGTTCACGTGGCCGCGCGGCGCGGGCCTGCGCGACGGCGACGCCTGGCGCCTCCTGACCGGTCACGACGGCCTGCCGCGCGAGGACGCCACGACGATCACCGCCGTCCCCGGCGACCCGCAGGGGCGCGTGTGGATCGGCACCCCGCGCGGCGCGATCCGCACCGACGGCGCGACGTTCGAGTACCGCCAGGGGCCGCGCTGGCTCCCGCACGACGAGGTGCGGGCGATCGCGGCCGACGCCCGGGGCAACGCCTGGTTCGCCACGCCGGCCGGCCTCGGCCTGATCGAGCGCCGGCCGATGACGCTGGCCGACAAGGCCGCCCACTTCGGGGCCGAGATCGACGCGCGGCACCGCCGGACGCCGCTGGGCTACGTCGACGGCGTGCACCTCGACCGCCCGGGCGACCTGGCGTCGTTCCGCCAGCGCGACAGCGACAACGACGGCCTGTGGACGTCGATGTACGGCGCGGCCGAGTGCTTCGCCTACGCGGCCACCAACGACCCGGCCGCGCGCGAACGGGCGCGGGCGGCGTTCCGGGCGCTGCGCTTCCTCTCCGAGGTCACGCAGGGCGGCAGCCACCCGGCGCCGCCGGGCTTCGTGGCGCGCTCGATCCTGCCCACGAGCGGCCCTGACCCCAACGAGCATCACGGGCGCGCCCGCGACGAGGAGAAGCGCCGGACGAAGGACGGCCTGTGGAAGGTCATGGACCTGCGCTGGCCGACGAGCGCCGACGGGCGGTGGTACTGGAAGTGCGATACGAGCTCGGACGAGCTCGACGGGCACTTCTTCTTCTACGCGCAGTACCACGACCTCGTCTGCGAGACCCCGGAGGAGCGCGCCGAGGTCGCCGCCGTCGTCGGCGGGATCCTCGGCCACCTCGAGGCGCACGGCTGGCGCCTCGTCGACTGGGACGGCCGGCCGACGCGCTGGGCGAACTACTCGCCGGCCTCGCTGAACCACGACCCCGACTGGATCGACGAGCGCGGGCTGAACTCGCTCAGCCTCCTCTCCTACCTGGCGGTCGGCGCGCACGTGACCGGCGACGCGCGCTGGCGGCGCCACGCGCGCGCGCTCGTCGACGAGCACGGCTACGCGATGAACGTGCTCCAGGGCACGAAGCCCCACCTCGGCGTCGGCACCGGCAACCAGTCGGACGACGAGATGGCCTTCATGAGCTTCTACGACCTGCTCCTCTACGAGGACGACCCGGCCCTGCGCGTGATCTACGCCCGCGCCTTCGCGCAGGCCTGGGCCCTCGAGGCGCCCGAGCGCAGCCCCCTGTTCGCCTTCCTCTACGCCGGCGTGAACACGGGCGCGACGGCGCGCACCCCCTGGGGCGAGGTCGACCTGTCGCCGCGCGGCGCCTGGCTCACGGACGCCGTCGACACCCTGCGCCGCTTCCCGCTCGACCGCGTCGACTGGCCGCACCGGAACGCCGACCGCGCCGACGTCGTGCGCTTCGCCTCGGACGACCCCGCCGCCCCGCCGCGCGGCGCCCTTCGCGACGGGCGCGCCCTGCCGGTCGACGAGCGCTCGTTCGGCCACTGGAACCACGACCCGTGGCGCCTCGACTCGGGCGGCGACGGGCGCAGCGCGGCCGACGGCGCCGCCTACCTGCTGCCGTGGGCGCTCGGCCGGTACCACGGGTTCGTGCGGGAGTAGCTGCCTTCACCTGATGGCGCCCTTGGCCGAGCCCCCAGCCCATCGCCGCCACCGAGCAGATCGACCTCGTTTGGCGGCGTCGTGGCAACGAGCCTGCGTCCGTGAGGCCATGGCAGGCCCTCAGCGCTGCGCCTTCTGCCACGACGAGCGCCCCGAGGTCGAGTGCGTCGCCTGCCATACGTGGCTTCACCGCGCATGCTGGGAGTGGGCCCGCCTGGACGAGGTCAGTGGCGCGAGCGGAGGCCCTCGAGCAGCCCGCGCGCGCCGTCGCGCCACGGATGCCCCGCGGGCGCGTGGCGCAGGAACGCCTCAAGGTCGGCGACCGCGCCGGCGGCGTCGTCTCGCGCGCGGAGGTTCGCGCGCAGCCACAGCGCGTCGGCGAAGGCGGGGTCGAGCCGCAGCGCGTGGTCCAGGTCGTCCCGCGCGGCCGCCAGGTCACCGAGGCGAAGGTGCACGTTGGCGCGGGCCGTGAGCCCGTGCGGGGTGGCCTCGAGCGCGATCGCCCGGCCGTAGCGGTCGAGGGCGGCGGGCCAGTCCTGGAGCAGCGCGGCCACGTTCCCCGCGACCATGTGCACGTCGCGGCTCTCCGGCCACAACTGCGCCGCGAGCTCGATGTCCGCCCGCGCCTCCGACAGCTCGCCGAGGGCCGAGCGCGCCAGGGCCCGGGCGAGGAGCGCATCGGGGTTGGCGGGCCGGAGCCGCAACGCCGTCGAGGCGTCACCCTCGGCGCCGCGGTGGTCGCCCCGCTCGGAGCGGATGCGGCTGCGCACGACGAGCGCGAGCCACGCGCCGCGCTCGTTGCGCAGCGCCTGCTCGGCGTCGGCGAGCGCGCCCTCGAAGTCGCGGGCGTTCTTGCGCTGCGCCGCCCGGATCTCCAGGGGGGCCGCCCAGCCCGGGAACTCCCGCACGAGCGCATCGAGCGCCTCGCGCGCGGACCCCGGCTCGGCGGCCTCCTGCACCCGGATCGCCAGCAGCAGCGCGAGGCGCGACGCGGGCGCGAGCGCGAGCGCCGCGCGGGCGTCGTCGCCGGCGCGCTCGAGGTCAGGGGGCGCGGCGGCCAGGTACGCCTCGCCCCTCATGACGAGGGTCGGCCAGCTCACCCCGGCGAGCTCCAGAGCCCGCGTGAACGCCCGGGCCGCCTCGGCGCCGCGACCCAGGCCGAGCAACAGCTTGCCCAACCGGTGCCAGATGGCGACCGAGTCGGGATGCCGCCGCGCCGCCTCCTCGAGCAGGTCGAGCGCGCCCGCGTGGTCGCCGCGCTGTAGCAGCAGGGTGCCCTGCAGGGCGGCGAGGGGCGCCGTCTCGCCGGAGAGCTCGCGCGCGCGAGAGAGCTCCGCCTCGGCCTCGGCCCAGCGGTGGAGACTCGCGAGGGCGAGCACGCGGTGCACGCGGAGGAGGGCGTCGTGCGGCGCGGCGTCGACGGCGCGCGTGATCTCGGTCAGGCCCCCCTCGAGGTCGCTGAAGTAGTAGCTGAGGAGCTCGCCGCGCTTCGTGTGAGCCTCGGCCCAGGGCTCCCCCTCGGCTGCACGGGCGAGCTCGCGCAGCGCGCCGTCCGTGTCCAGGTGCCGCATGGCGAACTCCGCCGCGCGCAGGTGGCCGCAGCGCTCGACGGCGCGCAGCGCCGCCTCGCGCTCGGGCCCGCGCGACCACCGCGCGGCGTCCTCGTAGGCCTGCACGGCCGCCGTGAGGTCATGGGTGCTGCGCAGCCGGTCGCCCAGCGCCCGGGCCGCGGCAGCCCGCGCGGGCGCGCCCTGGGCCGGGTCGGCCTCGTGCCAGCGGACCGCGGCGGCGTGGGCGGCGTGCGCCAGGGCGATGCGCGAGCCGATCGGGCGCGGCTGGCCCGAGGGCCTGAGGGCCGTCCGCGCCCGCGCGCCGCGTCGCGCGCGCGCTGCTCTCTGCCGGTCGCTGCGCTGCCCCAGGCGACGGCCGCGAGGAGGGCCGGCGCGGGCCGCGAGCGCCAGAGCGGCGCGCGCCGGCGGCGGCGCGCCCAGCGGCCGAGGCGCTCCAGCGGGCCCGGCCGGCGGGCGCGGATCGGCTCGTCGCCCAGCCAGCGCTCGAGGTCCTCGGCCAGCAGGGCCGCGGTGTCGTAGCGGCGCGCCGGGTCCTTCTGCAGGCAGGTGAGGCAGATCGTCTCCAGGTCACGGTCGACGCCGGCGAGCGGCGGCGGCTCCTGCTCGAGCACCGCCCGCAGCGTGGCCAGCGGCGACTTGCCGGCGAACGGGGGGCGCCCCGTGAGCGCCTCGAAGAGCGTCGCGCCGAGGGCATAGACGTCGCTGCGCCGGTCGATGCGCGCCAGCTCGCCCTGCGCCTGCTCCGGGGGCATGTAGGCGGGCGTCCCCAGCACCTGGCCCGTGACGGTGGGCCCGTCGTCGCGCTCGACGACCTTCGCCAGGCCGAAGTCGGTGACGTACGGCGCGCCGGCCTCGTCGAGGAGCACGTTGTGCGGCTTGACGTCGCGGTGCACGACGCCGCGCTCGTGGGCGTAGTGCAGGGCGCGCGCCACGGCGGCCAGGAGGCGCGCCGCCTCCCGCGGGGCCAGGGGATCGCGCTGGACGCGTGAGCGCAGCGACTCGCCGACGATCAGGTCCATGGCCAGGAACCAGGTCTGCCCGTCGCGGTCGGCCTCGTGGATGGCCACGATGCCGGGGTGCCGCAGGCGCGCGGCCGCGCGCGCCTCGATGAGGAAGCGGTCGACGTCCTCGACGTCCGCCAGCGGTCCGGCGAGCAGGACCTTGAGGGCCACCTGGCGCTCGAGCCGCTCGCTCCGCGCGACGTAGACGATCCCCATGCCGCCGCGCGCGAGCTCGCGCTCCACCACATAGCCGCCGATCCGCCGCGGCGCGGCGGCGGGCGGCGTCGGCGTCGGCGTCGGCGCCGTCGGGAGCGTGATCACGTAGGTCGCGGGCAGGGAGTCCGTCCGCCGTGGGTCGCGCGGCAGCGGCAGCACCCGCGCGTCGCGCCTCGTCGTCTCGTCGGAGGACATGCCGGCCAGTATGGCAAGCCACGCCGGCGCGCGCTGGCGCCGGGCATCCTCGCGTCACTCGCCCTCGTCGGCCTCCGCGCCATCGTCGAGTCGCACCATGGAGCGAGTCGCGCGAGGCGGCCAGACCTCGCCTTCACGCCACAGGTGGTCGCCGATGAACCGGTCGGCTGGATGGAGCCGGCCGGCGGGCCGTCCACACGTGAGGAGGAGCGGACGATGACCACCAGCGCTCCTGGTCGAGCGCCTGCCCCGCACCGACGGGTGGCCCGACGCGCTCGAGCCGCGCTACTCCTGGTTCCAGGCGAGCTCCGCCCCGAGCGCCAGGCGCGCCTGTCGGTCGAGGCGCGCCTCGAGCGTCGCCGTGCGCACCTGCGCGCCCTCGACGACGACGACGCGGTAGACGCCGGGCGGGAGCTCGACGTCGACCGCCCGCGGCTCGCCGCTCCCGCGGTGGCGCGGCAGGTCGTGGGCCACGACGACGGGGCCGAGGAGCAGCACGCGCACGGGCGACGGGCGGCGGCTCGAGAGGCGCGCGCGCGGCAGCCCCGGCGCGTCGACGGC
>JAHBXY010000258.1 GCA_019636275.1 Planctomycetota bacterium
CGCGCGGGCCCGCGGCCGTGGCGACGATGCGCGGGGCCGCAGGCGCCTGGACGGGGAGCGGGGTGACGGGCGGCGTGTCGTCGACCGGGGCGACCGGGGCGGCCGGGGCGACCGGGGCGGCCGCGGCAGGCGAGGGCACCGGGGCGGCGACCACCGGCGGCGCGGCCGGGATCGACACGAGCGCCTCGGTCGCGGTCGGCGACGGCACGTCGACCGGAGCAGGCGTCTCGACGGGCGGGGGCGCCTCGCCGGCGACCGGGGCGGCCGCCTCGCTCGTGGCTGGCGCGGGCGCGTCGGCCGGCGGCCCGTCGACGACCGCCGGCAGTGGTTCGCCAGGAGCCGTCGCCCCTCCCTCGAGCTGCGCCGATGCCGGGGGCTCGGACGCCGGCTCCGCGTCGGCCTGCGGAGCAGGCGCGTCACCCGTCGGCGCGGGCTCGGCAGGCGGCGGATCGAGGGTCGGGTCGGTCATGGCGCCCTCCGGAGTGGCACCCAGTAGACCCACGCTGGCAGAGTCTGACAAGCGAGTTTTGCCAGCGTTTCGGGACCGACACCGGCTGGCGCGACCCGGACGTGCGCCTCGGTCTCCGCCAGGGGCGAGTCACAGCCGTCGCCCCGGCCGCAGGCTGGCTGGTCGGGAGTGAGCGGGGTGGTCCTACGTCAACCAAGACAACAGCTTACGATCGAGAAAGCCGGTCTTCGTCGCTTCACCTCAACGGAGTCCGCGCTGCGCCCAGCCTCGAGATGTGGCAACGCCAGGGGCGCTTCGCCCGTTCACCATGCGGCCGCTCTGGTCGCTCGGGTGGCGATCTTCTCGGTTCGACTGGCGACGAGGACGCAGGAGGGGCAGATCGTCGGTTGCCCGGGTCGTTGCTGCTCGTCAGCTACACCCTGCTCGGCCCGAGCGGGACACTCTTCTCGTCGTCGTTCGTTCCGGCCGTCACGACTCGATCCCGTCGCGAAGGCTCAGGTCATCGAGGCAGCGCTGGAGCAGCCTGGCCGGGACTGCCACATCACGATAGGAGAGGGACGCGAGGAGTCTTCCGCTCTCGGTCCGGGCGACGAGGACCTCGACCATGGCGGTGTCGGACAGGGTGGACACGTGACCGCGCTGGCCGGTGGCCGGGAAGCCGCCGATCGTGCCCGTGAGAGGGCGAGGGACCCGGACCTTCACCTTCGACTGGACGCCCGAGAGCAGCGCCTCGATTACGGCGGCATCCGAGGCATCGCGCTGGGGCCAGAGGATCACGTGGACGAACGCGGCGCCACCGTCGAGATGCAGCCCGTGCCCATCGCTGGTGAGCTCGACGGTCCACCCTGGTGGGATCCTGGCCGCGATGGCGCCGAGGGCGACCTGGCGCCAGTCGCCTGAGAGGGCCCGTCGCGCGGCGAGCCAGGTCATGATCCAGGGACGCGCCTTGAGGCTCCCGGCGACCGCGACCAGGACCGCCGGCAGGGGCTCCCTGCTCCACACGAGGTGGATCACGGCGCCGGTGATGACCGCCAGGAAGACGACCCGCAGAGCCCGGACGCGCGTCTCGAAGCGGACCATGGGGGCGACGCTACCGCTCGGGCCTCGCGAGCGCCACCTGACCGCGAACCGCGCGTCGATCACACCCGCAGGCTCAGAGGGGGACGACGTGCGCGTGCGCCTGAGCGCGCAGCCGGGGGAAGGAGTGCAGCACGGGCGCGACCCGCGAGACCGGCGACTACAGTGACGGCGTGGACGAGCGGCTGCGCGAGCTCGAGCGCCGGTTCCGCGACGGCGGCCGGGAGGACGACCGGCGCGCGCTGCAGGCGGCGCGGGCCCGCGCCGGCGTCGCGCCGGCCATCGGCCTCGTGTTCCTCGACGACCTGCAGGCGTTCGCGCCCTGGAGCTCCGACCGCGCGCCGGGCTGGCGCGCCGAGCGCGGCCTCGACGGCCCGCTCCTGCCGCCCACGGCGCACCCCCCGCTGGTGGTCGTGGCCGTCGCGCGGTCGGCCGTGCACCTCGAGAGCAGCGCGCGGTGGCTGCACCTCGCCGCCAGGGTCGTCGTCGTGGCCCTGCCCGAGGCCGAGGCCGCGCGCGACGCGCTCCCCGGCAGCGAGTGGTTCGTGGCTGCTCGCGAGCTCCACCTGGACGCGCGGGTCGACGAGGCGCTGGCGCACGTCGCCGCCGAGGCCGACGAGGGCGCCTGGACCTGGCTCGCCCGGAGCGGCGAGCCGACCCCCGCCGCCGCGCCCGGCCCCTGGGTGGAGGTCACGCGCCCGGGCGACCCCGCCGCGCTCGCGCCGCGCCTGTGCGCGCGCGGCGCGCGGCCCGCCCTCTACGAGCCGGGGACGGGGACGCTCCTCGACCTGCTCACGGGCGAGCGCACACCCGTCGGCGGCCCGTGGGCCGCGGACGAGCGCCCCGTCGTCGCCGTCGAGCCGTCGGGGCGCGCCTGGTTCTGGTCGCCCGACGGGCGCGGGACGTTCCACCGGACGGAGGAGGGCGCCCCGCCCGAGGTCATCGACGGCCGCTGGGGCGGGCAGGCGATCGGGGTGGACCCGGCCGGCCGCGTGGCCTGGGCCGGCTACCGCACCACCTTCCACTGGTGGGTCCCGGCGGGCCGCGGGCTCGCCTTCTGGACCCCCAGCGCCCACGAGTGGCCCTGCGGCCACGCCAAGAAGCTCTACAGCTACAAGAACAACGAGCCGTGCTGGGTGCACCTCGCGCCCGACGCGAGCGCCTGCCTGTCGGTCTACGAGCACGACGTCCTGCTCACGCCCGGCCTCCCCCTGCGCTGGCGCGACGTCGGCGCCCACGCCGTCGCCGAGCGCGCCCGCGGCGAGCCGCGCGCGCTGCTCTTCCAGCGCGGCGACGAGCCGGACGCCTTCCCGGCCGACCCGCTCGAGGCCGAGGAGGACGCGCGCGATCGCCGGGCGACCGTCGTCCTCGGCCCGTCCGCCGCGGTCCGCTACGCCGTGGGGCTCGAGGCCACGACCTACCGCCTGGCCGGCGGCGAGGTCCGGCGGCTCGGCGGCCCCGCGGACGCCTGGGTCGCGTTCGACGACACGCACCGCGAGGTGCAGCGCCACCGCGGCCGACTCCTCGCCGGCTGGGACCGGACCGTCGTCGTCCTCCGCGACGCGGCCCTGCACCGCGTCGACCTGCTCACGGGCGACGACGAGGCGCTCGGCCCGCCGGGGCGGCCGATCGTCGAGGCGCTCGCCGTGCCCGGCACGCGCAACGTCCTGCTCGTGAGCGAGGGCGCCGTGCGCCTCGTGTGACGGCCCGCGCGCTCGCCCGGCGCGCGGCGGCCGGCTACGGTCGTGACGTGGACGACGCTCTCCGCGACCTGAGGCGGCGCCTCGCGCAGGACCCGGGCGACGTGGCGCCGCGCCTCGTGACCGCGGCCGCGCGGGCCGGCGAGCCGGCCGAGGCGGTCGCCGCGCTCGGCGCTGCGTTGACCGACCCGATCGGCGACGCCGCCCGCGACGCCCTCGAGGCCGGGCTCGCGCAGCTCGCCCACAGCGCCGGGGCCGCGGTGACGCGCTTCCTCGAGGCGGGGCCGCCCGACCAGGCGGAGGCCTGCATGCGCGCGCTGGTGCGGCGAGGGGCGCCGGCGCGCGTGGTGGCCCTGGCCCGCCGCGTGGGCGCGCTGCGCAGCCTGGCGGCGGCCCGCGCCCTGCTGCCGACCCTCGACGAGCGGCTCGTCGCGGCCGGCCTGCCCACGCCGCCCGTCTTCCTCGCGCTCGCCGAGGACGAGGCGTTCGACGACATGCGCGCCGCCGAGCTCCCGGCAGGCATCGGCCCGGAGCGCCGGGCCACCGGCGAGGCGCTCGTCGACGGGCACCTCCGCCTGCGCGCCCTGCACGACCTCCTGGGCGGGGCCGGGCCCGTCGAGCCGGGCTACACGGAGGCGCTCCGGGCGGAGCTGACGGCCGAGCTCGCGCGCGGGGCGCCGCGCGCGGGCTGGACCGACTGGAAGGCCATGAGCCACGCGCTGGTCGTCGAGCTCGAGCCCCACCCCCTGGGCTCCCTGCCCTGGCTCGAGGCCCTGCGCCTCCTCACGCCGTCGGCGAGCTGGTGGGGCTGGGACGCCGACCAGGAGGCCACCCGCCTCGCGGCGGCGCTGGCCGCGGAGCTGGCCGGGCCGGGCGCGCCGTGAGGCGGCGAGGCGCCGCGCCGCTCCCGACGAGAGCGACGCGGCGCGCGCGGGCGCGATCAGGCGCGGCGCAGCCGCACGAGGTGCAGCTCGATCTCCGCGTCGTCGTCCTTCACGTCGCGCACGTCGATCGTGTAGCTGCCGGCGGGGAGCGCGACCTCGATCCGGTCGTCCTTCTCCGTGTCCGCGTAGGTGTCGTAGGAGTCCATGAGCGCGAGCCGCCCCTTGTCGCCGACCTCGAAGGTCACGTCGCTCCGCGTCCAGTCGGTCGCGGCGAGGGCCTCGTCGACGGCCTCCGCCAGGTCCTCGTCGTCCTCGCCCACGAGGCGCTGGACGAACAGGGTGCCGTCGGGCTGCGGCCGGACGGCCGTCTCCAGCGGCGTGCCCAGGATCAGCGCCGTCCCGGACCCGACCTTCACCACGCCGACCGACCCGGCGAACGGGCGCGTCTTGGCGTAGTCGCTCTTCGGGTCCTCCGGGTCGTCCCCGGCGCCATCCCAGTCCTTGCGCAGGTCGAGCGGCAGGAGGATGAACGAGCCGCCCCCGGTCTGGATGAACTTCCACGGCTTCTTCGACACGACGACCTCCGCGCCCCCCCGACGGGGCGTCACAGAGCCCTTGTAGCGCACCCCGGGGCCTCGTTGAACCTCACGGCGGCCGGCGGATCCTACGGTCGGCCACGCCCGATGAAGTCGAGCATGAGCGACGCGGCCGCGGGGGCGTGCGTCTCGAGCAGGAATCGCGGGTCACCGCAGGAGCATGGCGTCGCCATAGCTGAAGAAGCGGTAGCCGCGGGCCACCGCCTCGGCGTAGGCGCCGAGGATCGTCTCGCGGCTGGAGAAGGCCGAGACCAGGAGCAGGAGCGTGCTCCTCGGCAGGTGGAAGTTGGTGATCAGGGCGTCGACGAGCCGGAACTCGCAGCCCGGCGTGAGGAACAGGTCGGTCTCGCCCTCGGGCGCGCCGCTCCGCGCGTAGGCCTCGAGGGCCCGCACGACCGTCGTCCCACAGGCGACGACCTTGCCCCCGCGCGCGCGGGCGGCGGCGAGGCGCTCGCGCGTCGCCGCGGGCACCTCGTAGCGCTCGGCGTGCATGACGTGGTCCTCGACCCGCTCGACGCGCACCGGGCAGAACGTGCCGAGCCCCACGTGGAGGACCACGCGCGTGACCTCGACGCCCTTGGCCTCGAGCGCGGCGAGGAGCGCCGGCGTGAAGTGGAGGCCGGCCGTCGGCGCGGCGATCGCGCCGGGCACGCGGGCGAACACGGTCTGGTAGGCCTCGCGGTCGCCCGGCTCCGGGCCGACGGCCGGGCGCTTGATGTAGGGCGGCAGCGGCATGCGCCCGAGCCGCTCGGCGACCTCGAGCGACGCGGACCCCGGCGGGAAGCGCACGACGTAGCGGCCGCCGCCGAGCGCCTCGTCGAGGGCCAGGCGCACGTCGGTCGCCGCGCCGCTGCCGGCCTCGAGGAGCGTCAGCGCCTCGCCCGGCGCGCGCAGCCGGCCGCCGGCGTTGACCAGCGCCTCCCAGCGCGCCTCGTCGAGCGGCCGCACGAGGAGCACCTCGGCCTTGCCGCCCGAGTCGCGGCGCGCGGCCAGACGCGCCGGGATGACGCGCGTCTCGTTGAGGACGAGCAGGCTCCCCGGCGCCAGCAGGTCGACGACGTCCGAGAAGACGCGGTGCTCGAGCGGCGCCTGGCCGCGCCGATCGACGACGAGCAGGCGGCAGGCGGCGCGGTCGGCGAGCGGGGCCTGGGCGATGAGCTCGGGGGGGAGGTGAAAGTCGAAGTCGGAGATGTTCACGTCACCTCGGGGCGTCGGCGGGGGCCCGGTCGTGGCGCTCGATCAGCCGCAGGAGCTCGACCACGAGCGGTCGCGGGGCCGTGATCACCAGGCCGCCGCCCCGCGGGTCGAGGGCCACCTGCGCCGGCGGGTCACCCTCCCCGGACAGCTCCTCGGCGGCGCGCCGCAGCAGGCCCGCGAGGACCTCGGCCTCGGCGCCGCCGACGTGTCGCAGCGGCACGACCTCGGTGACGCGCTCGGCCTGGATCGAGCCGCGGGCCACGGCGCGCAGGAGGCCACCGGCCTCCTCCACGAGCTCGAACGCGCCCGCGGACCGGACGATCGCGCTCATCGCCCGGAGCCAGTGGACGTCGTCGAGCTCGACGGTCACGGTCCCCTGCACCTCGGGCGCGAGGATCAGGCGCAGGCGCTGCCGCTCGGCCAGGTCCAGGAGGACCTGCCGGACGTCGGCGTCCTGCACCCGCACCGAGACGGTCGACCCGGGGTCGACGCCGACCGCCTCGGCGGGCGCCCGGTCGTGGCGCTCGACCAGGCGCTGCAGCGCGCGCAGGAGCGGCCGCGGGGCCGTGATCACCAGCCCGTTCGCCGCGGGGTCGAACGCCACCTGCGCCGGCGGGTCGCCCTCCTCGCGGCGCTGCTCCGCCGCGAGCCGGAGGAGGCGCGCGAGGGCGTCGGCCTCGGCGCCGCGGACGTGGCGCAGCGGGAGGAGCTCCGTGCGGAGCGCCGGCTCGATCGCCGACGCGGGGACGATGCGGAGGAGGTCGAGCCTCTCCTCCACGATCGCGAAGTCGCCCGCCGTCCTCACGATGGCGTGCATGGCCCGGCGCCAGTGCACCTCGTCGACGTCGACGGTCACCGTGCCCGTCAGGGCCGGATCGAGGATCAGGCGCACCCCGTGCGGCTCGGCGAGGTCCACGAGGACCTTCCGGATGTCGGCGTCGCGCACCCGCAACGAGACGGTCGCCGCGCGGTCGATCACCAGCGCGCCGGTGTCGAGCACCTCGACCGAGCAGCGCAGCAGGAGGGCCAGCTGGTCGAGCACCTCCCGCCAGGGGCCCTCCCCCGAGAAGCTCACACGGTCGGCCACGCGGCACGTGATCGGCCGTCCGGCGGCCGCCGACAGCCGGGCGAACACCTGCTCGGCGGGGGCGTCGCGCACGTCGACCCGCACGCGGTCGCCCGCCGACCCCGCGGCG
>JAHBXY010000259.1 GCA_019636275.1 Planctomycetota bacterium
CGCCGACGCGGCGGGCGCCGGCGGCAGCGCAGCCATCACGCGGTCGGCGAAGTCGTCGGCAAGGACGGGCGCCGGCGCCGCCTCGAGCTGCAGCGCGCCGACGACGCGCGCCAGCTCGTCGGCCGCGTCGGCGCACGACGGGCAGAGCCGCAGGTGCTCCTGCACCTCGAGCGCGGCCGCCCGCAGCCCGAGCGGCGGCAGGTGCGGCAGGACCTCGGGCACGAGGTCCAGGACCTCCTCGCACGTCCTCACGGGGCACCTCCCGGCCCGAGCGGGGCCACGAGCTCGCGCAGGCGCAGGAGCGCCGTCCGGTGGCGCGTCTTGACCGTCCCGAGCGGCAGGTCGAGCGCGGCGGCGACCTCGCGCTGCGTGAGCCCGCCGTAGGTCGCGAGCACGACGACCTCGCGCTGCGGCTCGGGCAGGTCGCGCAGGGCCTGCGCCACCTGGTCGTGCGCCTCGCTCCGCGCCGCCGCCTCGAGCGGCGAGGGCGCGCCCGCGCCGCGCGCGGCCACGCGCTGGAGCCCGTCCTCGCGCACCTTCGCGCGCCGCCCCTGGTCGCGGGCCACGTTCACGGCGATCCGCGCCAGCCACGTCGACAGCCGGAAGCGCGGGTCGAAGCGGTCGAGCGCCCGGTAGGCGCGCAGGAACGTCTCCTGGACCATGTCGTCCGTCCCCGCCCGGTCGCCGGTCTGGCGGAACACGAGCTCCGCCAGCCGCGCCTGATGCCGGAGGACGACCAGGCGGAAGGCCTCGCGGTCGCCCGCCAGCACCCGCCGCACGAGCTCCCGCTCCTCACCGGTCGCGCCCGCGTCCTGCATCGCAGCCCTTCTACGCGGGGGTCGCCCGGGCGGATTGCGCGCCCGCGCAAGTCCTTGCCGTTACTCGAGCACCGCCCGCAGGCGCCGGACCTCGACCCCGGCCGCGCGCAGGGCGGCGACCTGCGGGTCGTCGTCCCCCAGGGGCGGGCCCACGAGCGCCACCTGCGCCCCGTGCGCCCGCGCCGCCGCGACGACCGCCTCGGGGCCCGTCGGCGCGACGACCGCGGCCACGACCAGGCGCTCGGCGGCGGCGGCCTCCTCGGCCAGCGCGCGCAGCCCGTCGGGGCCGACGAGCACCGCCGCGCGCGTGTGGTCCATGAGCCGGGCCAGGGCGCCGCGGAACAGGCGCAGGGCCGAGCGGCTGGCGACGATCGCCACGAGCGACAGGAGCCCGTCGATCGCGAACACGCCGCGCGAGTAGTTCTCGAAGCGCGTCAGGAGCGTGGCCACGACGACGACCAGCACGCTGCCCAGGAGCACCGCCTGCGCGATCCGCGCCACGTCGGCGAAGCGCACCGTCCGCCAGAAGCCGCGGTAGAGCCCCAGCAGGAGGAGCACGCTCACCTTGGCCGCGATCACCACCGGCAAGGCCGGCAGGGCGCTCGCGCGCAGGTAGAAGGCCAGGTCCTCGCCGTCGAAGCGGATGGCGTAGGCGCCCAGCCAGCAGGCGCTCAGCGCCGCGACGTCGACGGCCAGCTCGAAGGCGTAGAGGAGCGCGGGGTGCCGCGCCTGCGTCGGGGCCAGGGCCCCCTCGGCCGTTCGGTAGACGGGCACCTGCCCGAGGAACACGCCCAGGAGCACGAGGACCACGCCGCCGGCGACCGAGGCGACGACGGCCAGGCCGGCCCCGCCGCGGTCGACGGCGAGCGCCACGCCGCCCAGCGCGGCCGCGACGCCGTAGACGACGAGCAGCGTGCGCCGCGGCGAGAGGCCGAGCGCCATGAGCCGGTGCGTGGTGTGGTCGCGCCCGCCGAGCAGGAACGGCCGGCGGGCGTTCGTGCGCGTGACCCACACGAGCGCCGTGTCGAACAGCGGCGCGCCGATCACGAACGCCATGACCGCCAGCCGCTGCGCGGGCGACGCCCCCGGCTCGGGCGGGAGGCGCAGGGCCAGGCCGGCGAGGACGAACCCGAGGAGCAGGCTGCCGGCGTCGCCCATGAAGATGCGCGCCGGCGGGAAGTTCTGCGTGAGGAACCCGAGCGCCGCGCCGGCCGTGACCGCGGCGGCGACGCCGAGCGGCGCCTCGGCCGCGTCGCCGCCGGTGGCCAGCAGGTAGATGAACGCCGCCGAGACCGCCGTCACGCCGGCGGCGCTGCCGTCCATGTTGTCGAGCAGGTTGACCGAGTTGGCCACGCCCACGTAGAAGGCGATCGTCACGGGGATCGCCACGAACACCGGCCCCAGCGGCACCAGCGCCTGCGGCAGCCCGGCCAGCCCGGGGGTCGCGCCGGGGCCGAGCAGGCCGCCGCCGCCCAGGGGCGCGGCCACGACGAGGCACGCGGCCACCGTCTGGAACACGAGCTTGACCGGCGGCGACAGGTTGCGCTTGTCGTCGACGAGGCCCAGC
This sequence comes from Planctomycetota bacterium, assembly GCA_019636275.1. Lineage (GTDB taxonomy): Bacteria > Planctomycetota > J058 > J058 > J058 > JAMLIC01. The sequence goes on from JAHBXY010000259.1 coordinate 2,386, forward strand.
GCGTGGACGATCAGCGCGCCCACGAGCAGGTCGGGGCTGAGCAGCCACAGGCCCGGCGCCAGGACGACCATCAGCGCCACGCCGCCGCCCAGCGGCGTCGGCGCCTGCGACCAGCGCTCGCCCTTGGGCCGCGAGACGAGGTCCACCCGCGGCGCGATGGCGCGGACGAGGCGCGTGGCCAGCGCGGCGGCCACGACCGCCCCGACCAGCGCCAGGAGGTGCTCGAGGTGGACGTCGGCGGGGAGCGAGAGGACCCAATCCACGGGACAAGAGGGTCTTAGGCGCGGGGGGAGGCGTCAAGGGGGAGAGGGAAACGGCGAGCCCATGAGCTGCCCCCGGGAGGTCAGCCGCGCGCCTCGTCCACGAGCCGCCGATACAGCGAGGCCATGGCCTCGAGCAGGCGCTCGGCGGCGTAGTCCTCGCTGCGCGCGCGCGCGGCGGCGGCCGCCGCGCGCCGCAGGTCGGCGTGCCCCAGGAGGAGGTCGATCGCCGCGGCCAGGCTGGCCTCGTCCTGCGAGGCCACCAGGGCGCCCTCGGCGCGCAGGTCGACGCCGGGCGGCGGTGTGGCGCCGTTCGTCGCCAGCGCGGCCAGCGCCGGCCCGGGCGCGTCGAACATGTCGGGGACGCCGCCGACGCGGGTGGCGACGACGGGCACGCCCGCGGCGAAGGCCTCGATCATGGCCAGCGGCGTGCCCTCGTTCTTGCTCGACACGGCCAGCAGGTCGAGGTCGGCGTAGACCGCCGGCAGGTCCTCGCGCCAGCCGAGGAGGCGCACGCGCCCGGCCAGCCCGGCGGCGGCCGCCGCGGCCTCGACGGCCGGGCGCTCGGGCCCGTCGCCCACGAGGACGAGCGTGGCCGCCGGCCGGCGCGCGGCCACGCGCGCGAAGGCGCGCACGAGCAGCGGCACGTCCTTGATCGGCACCAGGCGCCCGACGGCGCCCACGAGCGGCGCGTCCGGCGCCAGGCCCAGCTCGCGCCGGAGCCCGCCGGGCCGCCCGGCGCGGAACGGCGCCAGGTCGCGCCCGAGCGGGATCACCTCGAAGCGCTCGGCGCCCGCCACCCCGAAGCGGGCCGCGAGGTCGTCGCGCAGGCCGGGGGAGAGGGTCACGATCCGCGTCGTCAGGCGGGCCAGGGCGCGCTCGGCCAGGCGCACCAGCGCCGACGGCAGGCGCGGGAAGTAGCCGTCGAGGACGTGCCCGTGGAAAGTGTGCACGACCACCGGCACGCCGGCCAGCGCCGCCGCCACGCGCCCCAGGGCGCCCGCCTTGGAGGTGTGCGTGTGGACGACGTCGGGCCGCTCGCGGCGGAGGGCCCGGGTGAGCTCGACCAGGGCGCGCGCGTCGTCGCGCGGGGCCACGGGCTGCCGCAGCCCGGGGACGCGCACGATCCTGACGCCCTCGGGCGTCGTCGCGGCCTCCTCGGGGAGCACCCCCGCCTCGCCGGGCTCGAGCCGCCCCGTGAGCAGGACCGTCTCGAACCCGTGGCGGCGCAGCCCCTCGCCCAGGAGGAGGCAGTGCCGGGCCGGGCCGCCGACGTTCAGGCGCGCGATGATCCGGGCGACCTTCAACCTGGGTCGAGGCTCCGCAAGCCCGACGCGAGGGCGATGCTCGACCACCGAGCGCGCGGCGCCGCGCCGCGTGGAGTCTAGAGGCGGGACCGAAGGTGCGCCAGACGGACGCCCTGGACGCCGCCGGGCGCCGGGGGCGACGATGCCCATGTCGCCCACGGTCGTCGCAGCGCACCCGGTCTCCGTCGCGCCCCGCATCGGCCTCGCCTCCCGCTCCCCGTAGTCTCCACGTCGGGCCCGGTTCAGGCGCACCCGTGCTCCAACCGGTGCCAGGAGTTATGCTGACAGGGTGAAGGCTTCCGGACAGGTTGACCCCGCCTCCGACGACGGCGCCGCCGCGCGCGCGCTGGCGCTCGTCGACGAGGTCGTGTGGTCGGCCGGACCGTACGGCCCGAGCCGCCGCCTGCGCCTGAGCTACGTCTCGCCGGGCCTCCAGCGCCTCACGGGGCACGCGCCCGCCGACCTGCTCGCGGGGCGCGTCCGTTGGCTCGACCTCGTCGACCCCGAGGACCGGCGCCGCGTGCGCACGCAGCAGCTCGCCGCGCTGCGCGGCGAGCCCGGCTCGCTCGAGCACCGCGTGCGCACGCGCGACGGCCAGGCGCGCTTCGTCCGCTCCAGCTTCGCGCCCGAGCTCGTCGACGGGCGCGTCGTCCGGCTGGCCGGCGTGGTCGCCGACGTGACCACGACGCAGCGGCGCGAGCAGGGCGTGGCGCGCTCGCGCGTCCTGCGCTCGCTGGCGACGCTCGCCGGCGGCGTGGCCCACGGCGTCAACAACCAGCTCGTGGCCGTCCTGGCGCACGTCGAGCGCCTGCGCGAGGAGCTCGCCGGCCACCCGTCGGCCTGGCGGCTGGAGAAGGTCCACGCGTCGGCGCGCGACGTCGCGCACCGGGCCGACCAGCTCCTGGCCTACGCGCGCGGCGGCAAGCACCAGGTGACGCGGGTGGACCTGGCGGCGATCGTCCGCGGGGCGGTCGACCTCGTCCTGCCCGGGCGCGCGCCCGTGGAGGTCGCGCTCGAGCTCGACCCCGACCTGCCGTCGGTCGAGGGCGACCCGCGGCAGCTCCTGCACGTGGTCCTGGCGCTCCTGCAGAACGCGGCCGAGGCGGGCCCGCACCGCGCGCCGGTGCGCGTGCGCACGCGGAGCGTCCTGCTCGACGGCGCGTTCTGCCGCACGCTGCCGGGGCTGATCCCTGGCCACTACGCGCAGCTCACGGTCGAGGACCAGGGCGCCGGCATGGACCCGGCCACGCTGGCGCGCTGCTTCGAGCCCTTCTTCAGCACGCGCGGGCGCGGGCGCGGCCTCGGCCTCGCCGCCTGCTACGGGATCGTCACCAACCACGGCGGGCATCTCACGCTCGACGGGGCGCCGGGGGTCGGCGCGGTGGCGCGCGTCTACCTGCCGTTCGCCGGGCCCGGGGTGGTCGACGAGACCGACGAGCACGACCTGCGCCAGCTCGTGGCGCTCGCCGACAACACCCCGCACGAGCCGCTGGCGACGCCGGCCGTGCGCCTGGGCAAGACGGTCCTCGTCGTCGACGACGAGCCGACGATCGTCGACGTCCTCGACGAGCACCTGACCACGGCCGGCTACCGCGTGCTCAAGGCGCAGGACGGGCAGGTCGCCGTCGACCTCGTCGGGCGCGAGCCCGGGCCGATCGACCTGATCTTCCTCGACCTGTCCATGCCCAACATGGACGGCCCCGCCGCGTTCCCGCACCTGCAGCGCGCCCGCCCCGACGCCAAGGTCGTGATCGCCTCGGGCTACGACCTCGACGCGCGCGCGCAGCGCCTGCTCGACCAGGGCGCGCACCGATTCGTGCAGAAGCCCTTCCGCGCCGACGTGCTGGTCGGCCTCGTCGACGAGCTCCTCCTCGATGAGTGATGCGCTCGCGAGGGGGGCGCGATCGGCGCAAGCGCCCGGGCGACGGTGCTTGGCCCGCTCCGCGCCTCCCCATCGCTCGCTTTGGCTGAGCGAGGACGAGCAGCGGAGGGAAGAGCTCTCGAGCTCTCTGCGAGCTCTGCGCCTCCTTCGCGACCTCTGCGTCGAACCGATGTGAGCGAGTGATGCGCTCGCGAGGGGGGCGCGATCGGCGCAGGCGCCCGGGCGACGGTGCTTGGCCCGCTCCGCGCCTCCCCATCGCTCGCTTTGGCTGATCGAGGACGAGCAGCGGAGGGAAGAGCTCTCGAGCTCTCTGCGAGCTCTGCGCCTCCTTCGCGACCTCTGCGTCGAATCGATGTGAGCGAGTGATGCGCTCGCGAGGGGGCGCGATCGGCGCAAGCGCCCGGGCGACGGTGCTTGGCCCGCTCCGCGCCTCCCCATCGCTCGCTTTGGCTGCTCGAGGACGAGCAGCGGAGGGAAGAGCTCTCGAGCTCTCTGCGAGCGCTGCGCCTCCTTCGCGACCTCTGCATCGAATCGATGTGAGCATCGGCTTCGGGGTGGGTCAGGCCGGATGCCGACGGGCCAGGCGCCCTTCCTCTCTCGACGCGCGCCTCCTGCCCCTTTGCCCCGGCGCGCGAGCGGGGTAGCCTCTCCCGCCGGGCGCGACCATGGACCTCCAGCCGCTCAGGATCGACCGCAGCGGGGCCGTGCGCCGGCCCGCCGGCGGCGGCGCGCCCCGGTGGGCGCTGGTCCTCGCGGCGCTGGCGGTCGTCGCCGGCGGGCTGTTCGTCCTGCGCGCCCCGCTGCGCGCCTGGCTCGACCGGCTGCAGGCCGTGCGCGTGAAGGTCGTCCGCGCCGAGCGGCTGGCGCCGGCGGCGGCCGGCGCCGTCCGGGGGCTGGCGGCCAACGGCTACGTCGTGGCGGCGCGCCGGGCGGCGCTCTCGGCCGACACGCCCGGGCGGATCGTCGAGCTGACCGTCACCGAGGGCTCCGTCGTGCGCCAGGGCGACGTCGTGGCCCGCCTGTTCTCGGACGAGTTCGCGGCCGCGCTGCGGCGCGCCGAGGCCGACGTGCAGGCGGCCGAGGCGGCGCGCGTGCGCGCCGGCGCGGCGATCGACTCGGCGCGCGCCGAGCTGGCGCGCCTGGAGAGCGCCGAGGCGGCGGCCGCCGCGCAGGTGGCCGCCGACGAGGCCGAGGAGGCGCTGGCCCGCCAGAGCTTCGA
>JAHBXY010000026.1 GCA_019636275.1 Planctomycetota bacterium
CGAGCTCCTGTGCCTCGCCGGCGGCGGGCTGGCCCGCGCCCGGCGCGACCTCGCGGCGGAGGTCGAGCGCGCCGAGGCCCTCGCCGCGGCGCTCGGGCTGACCGACCGCGAGCCCGCCAGCCCGTGGACCTGGGAGCTCGACCTCGCCGCGTCGCTCGCCCTGCTCGAGGCGGCGCCGGCGACGGGCGCCCCGGTCGAGTGGCCGGAGGGCGAGCGCCTGCGCGTCTCGCGCGAGCTGGACCTCTCGAGCTTCCAGGTCACCGTGCGCGACGCGCGGACCTGGTTCCAGCTGGACGGCGCCCTCGACGTCGACGGCGAGCGGATCGAGCTGGCGCTCGTCCTCAACGCCCTGCGCCGCGGCGAGCGGCACGTCGCCCTCGGCGACGGGCGCTTCCTGCGCCTCTCGGCCGCCCTCCGCGAGCGGCTCGAGGCCCTGCGCGGCGCCGCGCAGGAGCGGCGCGGGAAGCTCGAGCTCGACGCCACGAGCGCGCCGGTCGTCGCCGCCGCCCTCGAGGGAGTCTCCGAAGCCGAGCTGAGCCGCGGCTGGCGCGAGGTGCTCGCCCGGCTCGACGCCGCGCGGCGCGTGTCGGTGCGCGTCCCGCGCGGCCTGCGCGCCGAGCTGCGCGACTACCAGCGCGAGGGCTGGGCCTGGCTCAAGCGCCTGTCGACCTTCGGCGCCGGCGCCTGCCTCGCCGACGACATGGGCCTGGGCAAGACGGTCCAGACGATCGCCGCGCTGCTCGACCGGGCCGGGCTCGGCCCGGCGCTGGTCGTGGCGCCGACGTCCGTGGGCCCGAACTGGGTGCGCGAGCTGCAGCGCTTCGCGCCGTCGCTGCGCCCCCGCCTCCTCCGCGACACCGCGCGCGACGCCGAGGCCGTCCAGGCGCTCGGCCCGCGGGACGTCCTCGTCGCCAGCTACGACCTGGCGCGGATCGACGCGGCGCTGCTCCAGGAGGTCTCCTGGGCCACGCTCGTGCTCGACGAGGCCCAGCGCGTGAAGAACGCGCGCACGAGGACCGCCGACGCCCTGGCCGGCCTGGACGCCGGCTGGCGCCTGGCGCTCACGGGCACGCCCGTCGAGAACCGCCTCTCCGACCTGTGGAGCCTGTTCCGCATCGTCTCGCCGGGCCTCCTCGGGAGCTGGGAGGCGTTCCGCGCCCGGTTCGCCGTGCCGATCGAGCGCGACCGCGACCCCGAGCGCTCGCAAGCGCTCGCGCGCCTGCTGCGCCCCTACGTGCTCCGGCGCACCAAGGAGCAGGTGCTGACGGAGCTGCCGCCGCGCGTCGAGACGACGCTCGAGGTGACGCTCTCGAAGGGCGAGCGCGCCCTCTACGAGGACGCGCGGCTCGAGGCGGTCGCGCGGCTCGAGCGCCTCGTCGAGGAGGGCGACCAGGACGCGCGCTTCCACGTCCTGGCGGCGCTCACCCGCCTGCGCCAGCTCGCCTGCCACCCGGGCCTGGTCGAGGACTCGTGGCGCGGGCCTTCGGCCAAGCTCACCGCCATGCTCGAGCTCGTGCGCGACCTCGTGCAGGGCGGCCACCGCGCGCTGGTCTTCAGCCAGTTCACGGCGCACCTCGCGCTCGTGCGCTCGGCGCTCGACGAGGCCGGGGTCCCCTACCACTACCTCGACGGCCGCACGCCGCCCCGCGCGCGCCAGGCGGAGATCGACGGCTTCCAGCGCGGCGACCGCCCGCTGTTCCTCGTGTCGCTCAAGGCGGGCGGCGTCGGCCTCAACCTGACCGGCGCCGACTACGTGCTCCACCTCGACCCCTGGTGGAACCCGGCCGTCGAGGACCAGGCCACCGGCCGCGCCCACCGCCTCGGCCAGCGGCGGCCGGTCACGGTCTACCGGTTCATGGCCACGGGCACGGTCGAGGAGCAGATCCTGGCCCTGCACGCTGACAAGCGGGCGCTGGTCGCGGCCGTCCTCGACGGCAGCGACCGCGCCGGCGCCCTGTCGACCTCCGAGCTGGTCGCGCTGATCCGCGGCGACGGCGCCGCGCAGCGCGCCCAGGCGACCCCGCGGCGCGAGTCGGTGCCCGCCAGGGCCGCAGCGCCGGCGCCCAGCGTCGACGACGTGGCCGCCCTGCGCGCCTACCTCGGCCTCACCCAGCGGCAGCTGGGCGAGCTCGTCGGCGCGGCGCAGCCCACCGTCTCGCAGTGGGGGCGCGGCGTGCAGAGCCCGCGCCCGGAGGCGCGGGCGCGCCTGGAGCGGCTCCTCTCGCGACCGCCCGCCGAGCTCGTGACCTCGGCGTCGGCGACGCGACGCGCCGCGCGCTGAGCGGGCCGCCGGCAGGCCCTCGGCGCGCAGCGCGCCGGCCGGGGACCCGGGGCCGGTAGCTTCCACGTCCGCCGCCGCGCGCTCGCAGACCTCCGAGCGGTCGGCGCGTGGCTCGACGACGAGCGTCAGGGCGGCCAGCGCGAACCGGGCAGGCGCGTCGTGCAGAGGTCGAGCAGCGGGCGAGCCCGCTCCTCTGTTGCACGCCCCGGAGCAGTCGAGCAAGGAGCTCGGTCGGGTCGCCCAGCGTCAGCGGAGGGCCGGTGCCGGCGAGCTCAGCGAGCCTTCCTGGACCCGCCCCGCCTCGCCCTCGGGGCAGTCCTGGCGGGCGCGAGGACGTCCTCGAGTCGCTCCGCGGTGAGCACACGCTCCGTCCAGGCCACGAGCGTGTCCGGGTCTGCGGTCTGGAGGCGGCGTCGCGCGGCGCGGGAGAGCTCCCCGAAGCGTGCCCGCAGCTGCCGCTCCAGGACCTCTCTCACCCCCTCGGCCCGACCTTCGGCCCGACCTTCGGCCCGACCTTCGGCCCGACCTTCGTCGATCAACTTCTGCGCGGTGCTGCCCATGACCACCTCGTGTGCTCTCCGGCCAAGGACGCGCTCGAGGCGCTCTCCGACCTGCTCGAGGTCGAGCCCACGCCTCACGGATAGAGCATAGCGCACGACCTCACCCAAGGCGTCGTGACCGCCCGGGCGGCGGACCACGGCGCGCACGTCTGCCGCCGCGAGCTCGAAGACGCCGAGGAGGTCCCCCTGCGGTTCGGCGGCGAGCTTCAGCGCTGCGAGCGCGAGCCGCGCCAGCGGGGGGCCGGGCAGGCGCTGCAGCGTCGCGAGCGGCGTCGTGCCGAGGTCGAGCAGCGGCAGGTCGAGCCCGGGGAGGTGAGGCCCGAGGGCCTCGCGCAGGTCGGGTGGCACATCGAGCAGGCCCGAGAGTCGGCGCTCTCCGCTCCACGGGCGACGACCCTGGTGGAGCACGAGCGGAAGGACCGCCGGCAGGCGAGGGGACCGAGGGTGTCGGCGGACCCAGGCCTCCAGCTCGCGCGCGGCGTAGCGCAGGGCACGCAGCGGCATCCAGGCCTGCTCGCGGCGCTGGTGCTCGATCAGGAGCCGGAGCGACCCGCGGCCCCGGAGCCTCGACGAGAAGACCAGGTCGCGGTGGACCTCCGTGAGTCCGTGGCCCACCGCGCTGCCCGGCGCCGGCCGGAGCCGACCGAGCGCGTCGACCACCGCAGCCGGCAGCCCGGCCCCGAGCAGCAATGCCCGCGCGTTCGCCGGGACCGAGAAGACCGCCTTGAACAGCCGGTCGTGCGGGTTGGGGGACCTCCGCCGCATGAACGGAGCCTACGACACGCCACCGACAACCGCGGTCGGGTTGTGTTCGGGTGCCGCCCTGCTGCTCGCGGCTTCGCGGTCGATGCGGCGTGGGCGGGGTGAGGCAGAGGGCGAGGCGCCCGGAAACGACGACGCCCCGGGTCTCGCGACCCGGGGCGCCTCTTTAGCTTGTGGTGGGACTCGAACCCACAACCTCATCTTTGCGAACGGAACCCGAACATTACGAAGATCCGCGCCCGGCGCGGGCTTGCGCGGAACCGGCCCGGGAGGCCGATCGCGCTTCGGTGCGCCCTGGCGCCGCTCGTCGTGACCTGATCATCGGGAAGCTGGACCCGATCGTCTCCACCATCGCCAGGTGGGCCGACGAGTCGCCGGACGCGATGCGCCGGCTGCTGACCGACGACGCGCTCCGCGCGCAGGTCGTCGCTGCTCTGTCGGACGTGGTCGGGCCGTCGCTGGACGTCCGCGCCGACCGGTCGGCGGCGGAGGCCTGACCTGACCCTGACCTGACACCCGACCTCGACGACCCCTGACCCCTGACCCCTGACCCCGAGGAGCGGAACCCGATGCCGAACGTCAGGAGAACCGATGACCACAAAGAGAAAGCGCGGGGCCCGCACCCCGCGCTTCCCGAACCCGACTACCTGCCCCGATCCTAGCACCCCGCCGCCGCCATCGCCCGAGCTGGAACTGGACGCCCTCGCGCGCGACGTGCGCATTTACGGCGTCCGCGCCGTCGCGCGCGACCTCACGCGGGGACAGCGCGACCTGCTCTGCTCGCTCCGGTTCCCGAAGCGGCCGACGAAGCGGCCGGCGCCCGGCGACCTGGTGATGAGCGACCTCGACCTCTGGCACCTGCAAGACCTGGCGGAGCACATCCAGTCCGAGGAGCGGCTCGCGTGGGCGCGCGCGCGGGGCGCGCTGCGCCGGTCCGAGCGGAAGCTGGATGACGCCGGGGCCGCGGCGCGCGCGGCGAAGCGGCGGGGTGGGGCATGAGCGGCGAGATGATCGCCTCGCCGCCGGCCGGCGGCGGCGGCGGCGAAGCGGCGGCCGCGCCTGCCGTGCGCGTGCTCGCCGGCGGCGCTGCCACGCTGCCCCGCGGCGTGTCCGTTGAGGTCGCCACGCCCGCCGGTTCGATCGTGGTCACCACCCCCCGGCGCCTCAACGGCCGCTGGGAGGCGGCGCGCCCCGGTGGCGCTCCGGTCATGTTCCAGCGCAGCGATGCGGCGCAGCGGGCGCGAGCCGCGGACGCCCTCGGGCTGTCGGGCCCCGAGCTGTTCGATGTCGTCGCCCAGGCCGAGGGCGCGCTACGGGCGCCCGGCGACGAAACCTCCCCGACCACGTTCACCATGAGCGGCTGGGCCGAGGACCGGCCGAAGCGAATCATCGCCGAAGGGCCGGATGTCCTCGCGACCTTCAAGGCCGGCCTGGAGGTCGCCGCCCGTGAGGGAATGGCGTTCACGGATTGGCCTGGCACCGATCGGTTGTGCGCCCTCGACCTGGACATCTTCGACAAGAGGGGGCCGGGGGCGGAGCGCTTCACGGAGGAGAACGCCAGGCGAGCGCTCCGCGCGACGGCCGCGGATGTTGCCTGGGTCACGCGCTCCGGTGGCCTGCGGCTGGTCTTCTCCGAGATGCGCGCCGACGACGGCCACCTACTGCTGACGGCCCTTGACCGAGCCTTGGCGGGGTTGCTCCTGGGCGACCCGTCTGGCCCGCCGGTGGAGAAGGCCGAGCTGTTGTCCCGGACCCGGCCGCCGGCCTACACGCCCTCCGCGTTCGGCATCACGTACGCGAGCGAGTGCGGCCCGCTGGATGCCACGGCGCAGATGGTGAACCGGCGCCGACGGCGCACGGCGGACGGACTGAACGACCCGCCCGAGGCGCTCATCGTCGAGTGGCTTGCCGAGGCTGGGATGGAGCGCGGCGGCCGCTACTCCCACGCGTTCTGTCCGATCGCCCCGGGTGAGACGAGGAGCGTCCGGGACCCGGTTGCGGTTCTTGAGGAAGGCGTGAGGTGCTACCGCTGCGAGGGCACCGGCGACCCGAGCCATGGGTGGCGTCCCTGGGATTCGCTGGTCTACCGCGACGGCGCGCCCGGCCCGGCCCGCGAGCCGAACCCGCTGGTTGTCGCCGCGCGCGCGGCCGTCCACCTGGCGCACGCGCGCCTGACCACGTTGTCGGACTGGTTCCTGCCCCTGGCCCGGGGGGACGGGCGCCGGCCGCCGGAGGCGGGGGACGCGATGGCCTGGCGGGCGATCCTGCGCGCGGTTCACGTTGACCGGCTGGCGGACCCGGACCGGCGCGACGAGGCCGAGGGCCGCCTCGCGGCGGCCCTGGACCCGAGCATCGCGTGGGTGCGGGGTGAGGGCGGGGTCTGGTTGCGTGACGCCACGCTCAAGCCGATGACGACCCTATCCCGCGCCGGGCTGCGGCGGATGCCTTGGGTCCGAGGGGACGACGCTCGCATCGATGTGGCGCTCGACCCCGGGCCGCTCGAAGGCTTCACGCCCGTCCGCGTGTTCCGTGGCGCGGTCCTGCGGCCGGACGTCGTCCCGGCGGGCGTGGTGCCCGTCGTCGCGCCGCGGCCGGGCTGCTCGACCATCCGCGTGCTCGACCCGGATGGGGTCCTGCCGGTCATGCCGTGGGCCGACGCGCTGGCGATCGTCTCGGCCGACTACCCCGGCCTGGATGGCGACTACCTGATGGCGCTGCTCGCCGCTGCGGCGTGCGTCGAGCCGGGCGGGCCGCCGCCGATGCTGTTCGTCGCGGGTCCGACCGGCGCGGCGAAGACGACGACCATCAACCTGGCCGCGGCGCTGCTCGGCGGCGAGACCTCGTCGGTCCCGCGGAAGGCCGACGAGGAGGACTGGAAGCGCCAGATTGGGCAGGGACTCGCCGCCGGCGCGCGGTTCCTCCTGGCGGACGAGCAGGCTTCCGCGACGTGGGAGCAGGGCGAGCGGCTGCGCCTGCTCGGGGAGGGCGCCGGCCGCCATTCCTTCCGGCCGCTGCACGGCGCCCTGACCTCGGTTCCCTGGCGCGCCGTCATCGTCGCGACCGGCCGCTATGCGCCGACGGAGTGGATGGAGCAACCGGAGCTGGGCCGCCGGATGCGCTACCTGCGGCTGCCGCGCCGGGTCCCGCGGGAGTGGCCGAAGGCAAACCCGCGGCTGGATGAGTGGCGCGACTACATAGAGCCCGGCCTTGAGGTCGCACCGGACCAGGCGCCGGACCGCGCGGCCGCCGGCGACGCGCTCGTGAGCCATGCCGTCGCGCTGGCTCGCCGCTGCGGCTGGGACTGGGACGCTGTCGCGGATGCCCTCGGGCTGCTGCCGATCAACCGCGCGGCGCCGGAGGAGGCCGCGGCGCGCGAGGGGACGTACCGGGCGCTGTACGCGCACCTGCGGGGCGAGGACGGGCAGCGGGAGGCCTCGACCTCGACGCGGTGGCCGGCCTCGTCGGGCTGGTTCAACCTCGGGTCGCGGGCGGCGCAGGCGATCGTCGAGCCGATGCTCGACCGGAGCGACACAGCCCGCTGGAAGCTGACGCAAGACCTGAACGGCCTGGACTGGGAGGCGGTCCTCGGGCTGCCGGGGTCCCGGGTCCGGGTCGAGGTCCGGGAGAGGGGAGGGGACTGGGTCGCCCGGGCGCTGGCCGGAGGGGGCCGCCAGGGGGCCGAGGTCCGGGGCGAGGCGTGTCCGCCGGCCCCGCGGCAAGACCCCGACCCGGCCCCGTCGTGACGGATGCGGTCGCCAGTCCTGCCCGGCCTAGACCTCAAAAAACGCCAGTCCTGCCCGTCCTGCCCGTCCTGCCCACCTATCGGATGGATGGAGAGAAAGAACAAAGAGGAGGGGCTGGAGAAGGGGGTGCTGCTCTTTGTTCTTTCCAGCCGTCGGCGGCAGGACGGGCAGGACGGGCAGGACGGGCAGGACGGGCAGGACAGCGTTCCTCGGGGGTCTAGGGCCGGTTTGCTGCCATCGGGCCGGGCCCGGCGGCCCTCCCCGGCGGCCCTCCCCGGCGGCGACCCGGCCAGCCGGTACGTGCGTACCGGCTGGCTCACGGCCCGCGCTCCCCGGCCTCCCGCCGCTCCTGCTCCTCGGCCAGCCGGAGCGCCAGCGCGTCGAGGTCATCCGCGAGCTGGTCCAGGTCCGCCCGCTCGTCCAGGTCCAGGCGGCCGCGCTCCCGCCGGCGGTCGAGCAGGTTCCGGAGCCGGGCCTCGCGGCCGTCGGGCACGGCCTGGTCGTCGAGCACGGCCTGGTCGTCGAGCACGGCCTGGTCGTCGAGCACGGCCTGGTCGTCGAGCACGGCCTGGTCGTCGAGCACGGCCTGGTCGTCGAGCATTCGATTGTTGGTGTGTTCTTTGGCCAGCGTCATTCGTCCCGTGCCGGCGGCGCCGAGCGCAACATTCTGCGCCGCTGGCAGGATGATACGGACGCCACCGACATGCGGAGCCATGCGTTGCGCGTTACTGTCAAATTGCAAACAAACGATAGGCGCAGAAACCCCTGCACAAGCGTCGGCAATCACGGACGTTGGGTCGCTGGCGACGACCTCGCCGGCCAGGTCGTCGAGGTCGTCGAGGGGGTCGAGGTCGTCGAGGTCGTCGAGGTCGTCGAGGTCGTCGAGGGGGTCGGAGCTGCTCATGCGCACCTTGCCTTCTGTCAGGGCGAGGCGCGGGGGCTCGACGACCCGGAGGTATGGAACCGTACGGGTCTGACACGAGTCTCCAGATTCGACCTGGTACTGACTGGGTGGACTCGGGCGTCATGCTCGCGCCATGCACGCGCCATGCACGCGGGCCACGACCAGCCGGGTCGCGGGTCCCTTCCTGGCCAGTCGCGCCATCTGGCCGGCGCCCGCGCCCCCGGGCGTGCTCATCCCATACGTTCGCCGGGAGGCGGGCGAACGTTCGGCGCGCGGATCAAGTACATCAGCGAGACGGGAGGTGATGAACATGAGAGGCGAGCGAGACGTTGAGGCGCGGGCGACCGTGCTGGCCGGCCTCCGGGCCGGGCTGTCGGTGGCCGAGGCGACCCGGCGCGCGGGCGTGTCCCGGCGCTACCCCTACGACCTCGCCCGGCGCTCCGAGCCGGACGAGGAGATGGCCGCGGCCCTGGCGGCGACCGCCGGCGCCCGTGGGAAGGCGCGCGGCGGGCGGCGCGGCCCGAAGGTCCAGGCGCCCGCGCCGGACGCGGCCACGGGCTCCGGAGGCGCCTCGGGCGACCCGCTGGCCGGCGACCCGGCCCCCGGAGCGCCTGGCCGGATGGCCGACTCGGCCGGACGTGATGCGAGCTGGCGCGCGACCCGGCGACGCCCGCCCGCGCGCGCCTGACGCGGCCCGCGCCCTGGTCGACGGATGAGCGCGACTGGCGGGCGGCCGCCCCGGCGACCGCTCCGGCCGACGGCCCCGAGGCCGCCCAGGCGACCCGGCTGCGCGTGCTCGCCGCCAACGCCGACGACGTGCTCGCCCGGGCGCGCCGGGCGCGCGGGGAGGGCGCGTGACCGACCTGGCCGACCGGCTCCCCGAGCTGCGCTCCGTCGCGCTCGATCCGGCGATGCCGCTGGCGCAGCGGGTCGAGGCGGCCCGAGCCTGGCTCGCCTGCGCGGAGGCCGCCGACCTCGACCTGTCCCTGCGCCTCGACGACCCGACGGCGCCCGGCTGGCAGGCGAGCGAGATGGCCGGCGTGCTCGTGCTCCTGGAGCTGCCCGAGGACGACCCCGCCGACCCCGCGCCGGCCGGCGGCGACCTGGCCGCCTGAGCATCTCTCCTGCGCTGGAGTCTGCTTTCTGGACCCCGGAGCGGGCATCGGGACACTCAGGGCAGCGGTGCGCAGCGCGGCCGCTGCGAAGGAGGGTCACGATGGCCACGTTCCTGGAGCGCCTGACGTTTCACATCGACCAAAGCGACCTGGCCGCGCTCAAGGACATCGCCGGGCGGATGCGCGCCCCGACCGCACTGGCCGCGCGCCTGCTCCTGGCCGTGGGCATCCAGGCCGCGCGGCGCGATCCCAGCTTGCTCCTCGGCGGGGCCGTCGACGTGATCGGCGGCGCCGACCCGACGCCCGACCCGGCGCCCGCGGTGCCCGGGCTCCCGCATGGCGCCCGCACGCGCGCGCGTGGCGGTGCGGCGTGAGCGGCACCTGCTACCGCGCGCCGATCGCGCTTCGTTCGATCGATGAGGCCGCCCGCGAGGCGACCATCGTGGCGGCGACAGAGGCCGCCGTCGCCATGCCCCACGGCGCCGAGGTCCTGCTCTGCCGCCCCGAGGCCGTCGACCTGGCGCGCTACCGCGCGAACCCGGTCATCCTGGACACTCACAACGGCGCCACGATCGACGCCGTCATCGGCAGCGCGCGCGAGGTCGAGGTCGCCAGTGGGCTGATCCTCGTGCGCGCCCGCTTTGCCTCGACCGAGCGCGGCACGCGCGCATGGGAGCTGGTGCGGACCGGCCACCTGAAGGGCGCGAGCATCGGCTACGTGGTGACCGAGGCGCGGCACGTCCGCGCGGGCGAGGTCGACCCCTGCGGCGCGCGCGGCCCTGCCATCGTTGCGACCCGCTGGACGCTCCTGGAAGTAAGCCTGTGCCCGGTTGGCGCCGACGCGCTCGCCGGCGTGCGCTCGCGCGGCGCGGCGACGCTCTCGCCGTTCGACCTCATCAGCGACGACGAGCTGCTCGCCACCCTCAAGCGCGTGTTCTGACAGGGAGCGCGAACATGATGAACATGACCGCGACGATCATCGACAACACCGACCGCGCGGCGCTCGCCGCCGCGGAGCGCGCCCGCGTCGACCGGACGCGCGCCCTCGCCCGCGCCGTCGTCGACGGCCCGGCGCCGGACCCCGCGGAGGTCACGCCCGACGTTCTCGCCGAAGCCCGCCGCCTGCGCGCGCTGCGTGACGCGCTGGCCGCCCGCCGGGAGCTGCCGGCGTTGCGGGCGCGCGAGGCCGAGGCGCGCGAGCGCGCGGCGAAGCGGCGCGCCGAGCTGGTGAAGATCATCGAGACCGCCCAGGCCGAGATGTCGGACCTCGGGCGAGCCTCGCTCGCGGCCGCCACGGCCGCGAGCGAAGCGGCCCACCGGGCGGCGGGCGCCACGGCCGCGCTGACCGACGACGACCGCCGAGCGGTGCTCGACCTGGAGCGGCTCATCGAGGCGAACCGGGCGCGGGCGAACGCCCTCCGCCGCGCCGCCGACGAGGCCCCCGGCCTGCTCGCGCGGATCGGTGCACGGGTGGCCGACCTCGCGGGCCGCATCGCCTCCCGCCGCTGGGTCGATGATGCCCTCGTGATGGAGCGGCTCACGCGAGACCACGATGAGGCGACGGCCGAGCAGATGCGGCTCGCGGCCCTGTCGCCGGCGGCGCTGCGCCGGGAGGCGGACGACCTCGACCGGCAGGCCGCCGACCATGAGGCGGCGCTGGCGGCCCTGTGGGAGAAGATCGCCGCCGCCGCCGCCGCCGACGCGGCGCCGGCCGCGACCCCGGCGGCGACCTCGACGAAGGGCCGGCGCTCGCGGTGACCGGCGACCCGCTGGCGCTCGCGCGCGTGGCCGACCGGCTGCTCGCCGGCGGCGCCGGCCCTCGGGGTCGCTCGACGAAGCGGCGGCGGCGGGACGTGCTGCCACCGGCGGGCGACGAGGCCGAGGAGCGCGCGCGGCGCGTGGCCTTGATGGCCTGGCGGGCTGCGCGCCGCCTTGACCTCTGGACCGGCGACCCGCTGCCGTTGGCCGCGCTCGACGCGCTCGACCGGGCCGCGGGCTGACGCACAACGCGGCCGCGGGCGACCGGCGGCCGGCCCTTCGCCTTCGGGGTCGGGCCGACCGGTTCGCCCGCGGCCGCACCCTCTCCGCCCTGGTGGTCGAGCACGCCCTGGTGGTCGAGCACGCCCTGGTGGTCGAGCACGCCCTGGTGGTCGAGCCGCTGCCCATCGCCGCCTTCAACCGGCCGCCAACGACCGGCGCATCCTCGGCGCAGGCAAGTGCGCGCATCGCCGGCTGCGAGCGGCTGCGAGCGGTTCTGGCCGCGCCGGCCGCCGTCCGCCCCCGTTCGGCTGTCGGTGGCGCGGCTAGGTTGCCCGTCGTGACGAAGGGCGCGAACGCGTGTGAGGGCGCCCCCGCCCCGTCACGAGGAGGACGACGATGAAGCCGGCCAACCAGACCCCGAACGACGACCTTCCGCTGACCTCGCGACAGTTCGCCGCCCGTTGCGGCGTGACGGACGAGACCATCCGCCGCTGGGTCCGCGGCAAGCGCATCACGCCCCACGGCCGGACGCCCACGGGGCAGATGCGGTTCCACCCTGACCAGGTGGCGGAGGTCCTCGCGGCGCGTGCCGCGCCGACGGAGCGCGCGCAGGACATCGAGGCGCACATCACCGTGGCCCGCGAGCGGGCGCGGCTTCGCCGCGGGACGGCGTAGGTGGCGGAGTCCTCGCTGGGGACGCTAGGATGCGAGCGGGCCGGAGAGGCGCGCCAACGCCCCGCCGGCCCTGACCGTCCCCCGCCTAACCAGGAGGCGAAGGTGGCTGACACGCACCCTACCACCCTCAAGGCATGGACCGTGACTCTCGCCCCGCCGCGGCGGGCGCAGCGGGAGCGCGGCATCCAGATGCGCGCCTACGGGCCGAAGGGACCCAACGGGCGCCCGCGCGAGCAGCGCATGACGACCGGGACGGATGACCCGGTCAAGGCGGAGCTGCAACGCGTCGCCTGGGAACGCGACCTCAACGAAGGCGCCGAGCGCGCGCGGCAGAAGGCGGACCCGTCCGCCGGGCCGTCCCTGCTCGACCTCGTGGATGCCCGCCTGGCGGCGCTCCGTAAGGACCCGACCAAGAGTCCGAACACCGTCGCCGGGACCGCGGCGGCGCAGAAGGCGCTCAAGGCGCTCGTGGAGATGATCCCCGCCGCGAGCCTCGACCGCGCGACGGTGGTGCGCCTCCGGGACGAGCTGGTCGCGCTCAAGCTGCGGCCGGTGACCGTGAACACGTACATGGGCGTGCTCAAGGCTTCCTGGAACTGGGCCCGGGAGCGCGACCTGGTGGCGCTCGACTGGCCACGCCTGAAGGCCCTGCCGCGCGGCCCGCGCACGAAGCGGCCCTTCACCGACGACGAGGTCCGCCGGCTGGTGGAATGGGTCGAGGCGCATCAGCCTGTCTGGCTCCCGCTGGTGGCGTTGCTGGCCGACACCGGCCGGCGCGTGGGCGCCCTCGTGAAGCTGCGCGGGGCGGACATCGACCGGCGCGAGTCCACGATCACCGTTCGGGACAAGGGGCGCGGCGGCGAGGGCGCCGACGTGGCCTGCGTGCCCGTCTCGCCCGAGGTCATGGCCCTCCTGCCCACGCCGGAGAGGCCGGAGCACTACGTGTTCGCCAGCCGCGGGCGCGGCGGCCGGAGCGCGCCCAGGCCGACGGAGCACATCGACCGCGAGTCCGTGCTGCGGGTCATCCAAAAGGCCCTGGTGGGGATCGGGGTGGCCGACGCGGAGCGGCTGGACACCCATAGCCTTCGCCGGGCGTTCTGCACGACCGCGGAGCGGGCCGGGGTGGCGGCCGACGTGGGCCGGCGGGTGACCGGCCACCGGACCCGGGCGATGTGGGAGCACTACCAGGGCGGGGCCGTGGGGGACGACCTGCACGACGTCGTCCGCCGGGTCCGGGCGCAGCGGTTCGGGGGCGCGGGCGCGGGCGCGGGCGCCGAGGGCGCCCCGGCGACCGAGGCTGCCTCCCGCGTTGCCTCCCGCTCCGGCCGTCCAGAACACGAACGGCCCGGAGCCGAAGCTCCGGGCCGTCTCAAGCTTGTGGTGGGACTCGAACCCACAACCTCATCTTTACGAAAGATGTGCTCTACCAATTGAGCTACACAAGCACGCCGTGACCGTCAGTCCTCGAGGAGCACGCCCAGGGACAGGTGGAACTGCCCGTCGCGGAAGTCCTCGAGGCGCGCACTATACCGGATGGTCTTCTCCACCTTCAAGCCAGAGAGGTCCTGCCCCGGCTTGAACTGCACGACGGCCGTGGCGCGCCCGCCCAGGCCGTCGTCCGCGAGGCCCATGATACGCGCCGACGGGTCGATGTCGACGATCACGCCCTCCCAGGCGACGAACTTGCCCTTGTGCTCCGACTCCCAGATCTCCCGCCGCCGCTGCTCGGGCCCGCCCGAGCGCAGGTAGATCCGGCCGAGCTCGTGCGGCTTGATCGTGATCGGCGTGTCCCGCCCGGGGTCGGGCGCCGGCTGGTGCGCGCGCACGAAGGAGACGATCACCCCGATCAGCGTGCCGACGAGGACCAGCCCGAAGACCCCCCACGCCGCGGGCATCCAGTTGGCCCGGACGTTCACCCGCTGGACGGGCCGCCCGCACTCGTTGCAGCGCATGGCCCGGGCCGGGATCTGCGCCTGGCAGAACGGGCACTCGACCTTGGGCCCCCCGCCGGTCTTGCCCTCGACGTTGCGCTGCTCGATCGTCTCGCCGCCGCCGCCGCCGCCGCCCTCGCCGCGCTGGATCTCCGTCCCGCACTTCCAGCACGCGCTGGAGTCGTCGGGCACGTCCTCGCCGCAGTAAGGGCACATGTTCATGGCTCGGCCTCAGCCGCGCTGTCGGGTCGTCACGCGGCCGGCGATCTTCACCCGCTTGAACTTCTCGAGGTGGTGCTCGGCCAGCTCGCGGCTCACCCCCTTGAGGACCGGAATGATCGTCCGGTCGGTCAGCCGCCGCGCCTCGTCGATGCTGCAGCCCTTGACCTCCGCGATGATCTCCGCCGCCTGCTCCTTCTTCTCCGGGTCGGCGATCCGCGAGAGCACCAGGCCGTGCTCCCCCTCGCCCGACGGCGCCGCGCCGCCCGGCGGCGGCCGCTTCGCCGGCGCCGGCGCGCTCGGACGCGGCGCCTCGGCCCGCGCTTCGACCCGGGGCCGCTCGACCGCCCCGGACGCCTCGTTCCCCCGCCGCTCGCGCTCGCCGCCGCCACCGCCGCTGCGCCGGTCGCGCCCCTCGTCCTCCTCCACCATGCGCCCGCGCGCCCGCGCGAACGGGTCGGTCTTCTTCTTCTGCGGCCGGCCGCTGCGCGAGCTCTCCTCGAACAGGTCGACGTCCTCGTCGGTCGCCGGGAAGGGCACACCGCGCGACTTCTTCGCCGGCCGCCGCTCGTGCTTGACCTCGCTCTGCAGGGCGCCGGCCTCGCTCATGTCGAGCTGCTCGAGCCCCGACGGCTCGTCGTCGCGCGCGTGCCGCCCGTTCGCCGCCGGACGCCCCTGCGCCGACGCCGCCTCGCGCCGCCCCGGCTTCGACGTCTTGATGATCTCCAGCGCCTCGCCCGGGTCGAGCGGCTCGAGGATGTCGCTCAGCTCCGGGTCGAACGCCGCCCGCTCGGACCCGCGCGCCGGTCGCGCGCCCCCGCCCCCCCCGCCCCCGCGCGACGGCGGCGAGAGGTCGAGCGGCGCCGGCTCGAGGCCCGAGCCGTCGTCGAGCGGCGCGTCGTCCTCGGGCCCGAACATGTTCAGGACCTCGTCGAGGTCGGGCGACCGCGCCCCGCTCCGCCCCCCGCCCGCGCCGCCCTTGCGCGGCTTCGCCGCCGGCGGCGGCGCCCGCTCGTCGCTGTCGAGGAGTTGCAGGTCGTCGCCGCCCCCGGGCAGGTCGCGCCCCGACGGCGCCGCGGGCGGCGCCCGCCGCGACGTCGGCGCCGGCGCCACGTCCGACGCGCCCAGCTCCCCGTCGTCGAACAGGTCCAGGTCGCTCTCGAAGCGCTCGCCGCCGGGGCGGCTCGCGTCGCTGCGCCGGTGCGGCGGCGGCTCGTCGAGGATGTCGCTCCCGGAGTCCTCGAGCGGGTCGCGCCCGGCCTTCCCGCCGGCCTTCCCGCCGCTCTTGCCCCCGCCCAGTCCGGCCAGGTCGTCGAGGACGCGGGAGTCCTCGAACGGGTCGAGCTCCGGCGCGCTCCCGCGCCCCGACGCCCCCGACCTGGACGGCGAGGACGCGAACGGGTCCGCGCCGCTCCGCACGACCGGCGCCGGATCGAGCCCGGCCAGCGAGTCCTCGAACGGATCGGGGGCCTTGCCCCGCCCCGAGCGCCCGGCCTCCGCGCCCCTGGCCGGCGGCGGGGGCGGGGGCGTGGGCGCCGGCTCCGGCCGCCGCGCGCTCGACGTCGACGCCGACCGCCCGCGCGGCTCCTCGAACACGCCCGAGTCCAGCAGCTCCGGCGCCGGCTCCGGACGCCGCGCGCTCGCGCTCGACGCCGACCGCCCGCGCGGCTCCTCGAACACCCCCGAGTCGAGCAGCTCCGGCGCCGGCTCCGGACGCCGCGCGCTCGCGCTCGACACCGACCGCCCGCGCGGCTCCTCGAACACCCCCGAGTCGAGCAGCTCCGGCGCCGGCTCCGGACGCCGCGCGCTCGACGACGACCGCCCGCGTGGCTCCTCGAACACCGGCAGCTCGGGCGCCGGCTCCGGCCGCCGCGCGCTCGTCGAGGCCGCCGACCGCCCGCGCGGCTCCTCGAACACGCCCGAGTCGAGCAGCTCCGGCGCCGTCTCCGGCATGGGGCGCGGCTCCGCCCGGCGCGGCTCCGCCGCCGCCCGGCGCAGCTCCTCGACCGCCGCCGGCTCGAGCTCGCCGCTGTCGCTGAACGAGACCTCCAGCACCTCGGACGTCGTCGCCGCCGAGGTCGTCCGCGCCGGCTCCTCCGCCCGGCGGAAGGCCAGCATGGCCGCGTCGTCGAAGCGCCCGCTCTGTCGCCGACCGCCCGGCGGCGGCGGCGGAGCCGCCGCGACGGCGCCCACGGGCGGGCTGAGCCAGTCGTCGTCGGCGCCCACCGGCTCCGGCTCGCGCGCCGGCGGCGCGTGCCCGCTCCAGGCCTCCTGCCGCCCGCGCGTGGCGGGGGCCGGCTCGACCTCGCGGCTCGCCGACCGCGACTCGACCGGCCGCGGCTCGGCCTGCCGCAGCTCTCCCGGGGGCGGCCCGCCGGCGGCGAGCACCTGCAGCCCGCCCCCGCAGTGCGGGCACGCCAGCCCGCCGCCCTCCGACGACCGGCGGTGGCGCCCGCTCGGCTCGTCGTCGCCGCCGCGCTCGACCCGCGCGATCGGCGGGAGCTGCGGCCAGTTCACGCGGGGGATCGTGTCGGTCACCTCGTCGGTGATCACGACCCGGCAGCCCGCCTCGCGCAGCCCCTGCAGCCGATCGCGCACCACGCCGGCGGCCCGCACGTCGAGGCCGTCGAGGATCACGATCGGCACGGCGGAGACGATGTTCGACGCCGTGTCGTCGTCGAGCTGGAACAGCCGCCCCAGCTCGTTGCGCACCCGGGCGGCCGTGGGGTCGCCGAGCGTGTCCGGGCTGGAGTTGCGCTCGAGCGCCGACAGCACGACCTTGAAGGGGCCCGAGAGCACGCCCACCCTCCGCTCCGGCGTCCCCTCCGCCGCCCGCGCGCGCCGGAGGGCCCGGACCGAGGCCGGTCCGGGCGCCAGGTTCTCACTATCTTCAGGCCGCCAGAGCGTGTCAAGCCGAACGGGCCGAGCAGGTTCGGCGGCTCCTCTTGGACCCGGCCGGCCCGGGAGCCTCACCCCCCTCCCCCTCAGACGCGCGCCGCCCCCCGCGGGATCAGCCGCCCCGGGTGGCGCGGGCGTAGACGGCCATGAGGTGCGCCGCCGAGACGTGGGCGTAGACCTGCGTCGTGGCCAGGCTGGAGTGGCCGAGGAGCTCCTGGATCGCCCGCAGGTCGGCCCCGTTCTCGAGCAGGTGCGTGGCGAACGTGTGGCGCAGCGTGTGCGGCGTGACCCAGGTCAGGCCGGCCCGCCGCGCCGCGGCGACGACCACGCGCGACAGACCGCGCACGCCCAGCCGCCCGCCGCGCCGGCTGAGGAACAGGGCCGAGCTCACCGGCCGCGCGCCCAGCTCGCGCACGAGGGCCGCCCGCTCGCCCGCGAGGTAGGCCTCGAGCGTGGCCGCCGCCCGGCGCCCGACCGGCGCCAGCCGCTCCTTGCGCCCCTTGCCGCGCACGCGCACGCACAGCCCGTCGCCCCCGTCGCCCGGCACGAGGTCGCCCGGGTCGAGCCCCGCGACCTCGGCCACGCGCAGCCCCGCCCCGTAGAGGAGCTCGACCACGGCCCGGTCGCGCACCGGCGCCGGCCCGGCGGGCACCTGCACGGCCTCGAGCAGGCGCTCGACCTCGTCGCGGCGCAGGAAGCGCGGCAGCGGCCGGCGCCGCGGCGGCGAGCGCACCTGCCGCGTCGGGTCGCCGCGGCACAGGCCCTCGGCCCTGAGGAAGCGGTAGAAGGTGCGCAGGCCGGCGAGCCGCCGCTCGATCGAGCTGCGCGCCAGCCCGCGCGCCTTGAGCCCGGCCAGGAAGGCCCGCACCGCGCCGCGCTCCAGCGCGTCGGGGTCGAACGGCGCCTCGAGCGCCCCCTGCCGCTCGAGCAGCTCGCGCACGTCGGCGGCGTAGGCGCGCAGCGAGTGCGCCGAGAGGTTGCGCTCGACGCGCAGGTGCTCGACGAAGCGGGCCAGGAGCTCTCCCCCCGTGCGCACGGTCCCCCTCCTCCTCCGCTCTTTCGGCCCGCGGCGCTCGCTGTCTTTGGGGCGGCGCGGTGGCGAGCGACGACGCCCCGCTCTAGGATCGACGCCACCCCCGCACCGAGAGCCGTGCCGAGCGCCACGACCCCCCGACGACGACGCCCGCCTCCGCCCGCCCGCGCCCCCGGTCTGCCCCGCCCGGGCGACGTGGCGCGCGCCCTGCGCCAGGCCGGCGCCCCCGGGGTCTCGGTCCTCGAGAGCGGCCTCGACCAGGACGACCTCGGCCGCTCGTCGTTCGTGTGCCTGCGCCCCCTCGCCCTGGCCCGCGCCGCGCCGGGGGGTGACCTCGAGGTCGTCGACGGCCCGCGCGGCCTGCCGCGCCGCCTCCCGGGCGACCCGCTGGCGGCCGCCCGCGACCTCCTCCGCCGCCTGCGCCCCTCCGGCGCGCGGCGCCCGCCGGCGCCGTTCCCCTTCGCCGGCGGGGCGCTCCTGGCCCTCTCCTACGACCTCGGCCGCCGCTACGAGCGCCTCCCGGGCGGCCCGCCGGTCGAGCCCGGCCTCCCCGACCTGTGGGTCGCCGTCCACGACGGCGCCCTGGCCTTCGACCACCGGGGCGGCCGCGCCCGCTGGGTCGGCGCCCCCGGCCGCGGTCGCGACGACGCCCTGGCCGCCCTGCGCGCCGCCGCGCCGCTGGACCTCCCGGCCGCGCCCCGCCCCGCCGCCGCCCGCCCCAGCCTCGACACGGCCGCCTACCGCCGCGCCGTGCGCACGGCGCGGGCCTGGATCCGCCGCGGCGACCTGTTCGAGGTGAACCTCTCGCGCCGCTGGGAGGCGCCGCCGGTCGACCCCGACCGCTGCCTGGCCGCCCTGCGCGCCCTCTCGCCCGCGCCGTTCATGGCCGACCTGGAGCTCGCGCCGGGCGTGCGGCTGCTCTCGGCCTCGCCCGAGCGCTTCCTCTCGCTCGACGCCCGCGGCCGGGCCACGAGCTGGCCGATCAAGGGCACGCGCCGCCGCGGCCTCACCCCGGCCGAGGACCGCGCGCTCCTGGCCGACCTGCTGGCCAGCGACAAGGAGCGCGCCGAGCTGGCCATGATCGTCGACCTCGTGCGCAACGACCTCGGCCGCGTCGCGCGGCCCGGCTCGGTGCGCGTCGTCGACGCGCGCCGCGCGCAGTCGTGGCCGCAGGTCCACCACACCGTGGCCGTCGTCGAGGGCCACCTCGACCAGGGCCGCGACTGGGCCGACCTCGTCTCGGCCGCCTTCCCGCCCGGCTCGGTGACGGGCGCGCCCAAGGTGCGCGCCATGGAGGTGATCGACGCGCTCGAGCCCGTGCGCCGCGGGCCCTACTGCGGCGCGTTCGGCTGGGTCGGCTGGGACGGCGCGCTCGACCTCGCCGTGGCGATCCGGATCGTCGTGGCCACGCCGACGCGGACCCTCGTCCACGCCGGCGGCGCCGTGCTCCTCGGCTCGGACCCGGCCGCCGAGGAGCGCGAGGGGCGCCTCAAGGCCCGGGCCGGCCTGCGCGCCGTCGCCGCCGCCGCGGCGGGGGGCGGCTAGCCGTGGGCGCGCGGATCGCGTTCGTCTCGGACATCCACTCGAACCTCGAGGCCCTGACCGCGGTCATGCGCGACATCGAGGCCAAGAAGTGCACGAAGATCTACTGCCTCGGCGACCTGATCGGCTACGGGCCGAACCCCAACGAGTGCATCGACATCGCCATGCGCAGCTTCGAGCTCGTGATCAACGGCAACCACGACGAGGCGATCAGCTACAAGATCCCCAAGCGCTTCAAGCGCCTGGCCGCCAAGGCGGCCTTCTGGACGCGCCGCCGCGTGAAGCCGGGCGGCAAGTTCCCCGGCGCCAACGGCCCCGAGCAGCGCCAGCGCTGGGCCTACCTGCGCGACATGCCCGACACGCACACGCTCGGGCCGTGGCTCCTCGCCCACGGCTCGCCCGAGTCGAACCTCGACTACGTCCACGACGCCGTGGGCGCGCTCGACGTCTTCCAGCGCCTCATGGGCGCCTCGCGCCTGTGCTTCCTCGGCCACACGCACGTGCCCGGGATCTTCCTCCTCGACCGCAACGACGTGCACTACGTCGAGCCGGAGGAGGGCAAGCGCTACGCGATCAACGGCCACCGGGCGATCGTCAACGTCGGCTCGGTCGGCCAGCCCCGCGACGGCGACCCGCGCGCCTGCTGGGTCCTCGCCCGCGAGGACGGCAGCTTCTCCTTCCGGCGGGTCGAGTACGACATCGACCAGACCGCCGACAAGATCGTCCGCGCGCGCGGGCTGCACGAGAGCCTCGCCCAGCGCCTCTACGTCGGGGAGTGAGACCACGCGCGTTGTCGCCCCCGCCGCCGCGGGCTAACCTGAGCGCGCGCACGAGGGCGCGAGATGATCGGCGTCGGAACGTTCAGGACCACGGCCCGCGCGCGCCGGTACGTCAACGAGGTGCTCGACGCCGAGCGCCTCTCCTACGGCCCGTTCACGCAGCGCTTCGAGCGCGCCTTCGCGGCCAGCCACGGCTGCCGCTTCGCGGTCATGACCGCCAGCGGCACCTGCGCGCTCCAGCTCGCGCTGGCGGCCCTCAAGGCGCGCCACGGCTGGGCCGACGGCGACGAGGTGATCGTCCCGGCGGTCACGTTCATCGCCACGTCGAACATCGTCCTGCAGAACGGCATGCGACCCGTGTTCGTGGACGTCGACCCCGTCTACTACGAGCTCGACCCCGACAAGGTCGAGGCCGCGATCACGCCGCGCACGCGCTGCATCATCCCCGTGCACCTGTTCGGCCTCCCCTGCGAGATGGACCGCATCCAGGCGCTCGCCACCCGCCACGGGCTGAGGATCATCGAGGACTCGTGCGAGACCATGTTCGCCCAGCACCAGGGCCGCTCCGTCGGCGCCTGGGGCGACATCGGCTGCTTCTCCACCTACGTGGCGCACATCCTGGTCACCGGCGTGGGCGGGATCTGCACCACGAACGACATGGAGCTCGCGGTCACCCTGCGCTCGCTCATGAACCACGGGCGCGACTCGATCTACCTGAGCATCGACGACGGCAAGGCGTCGACGCGCGAGGAGCTCGAGCTGATCATCAAGCGCCGCTTCTCCTTCGTGCAGCTCGGCTACAGCTACCGCGTCACCGAGCTCGAGGGCGCGCTCGGGCTGGCGGCGTTCGAGGAGCACGAGGAGATGATGCGCCGGCGCCGCGAGAACGGCGCCTTCCTCACCGAGCGGCTCTCCCGCTGGTCCGAGCACCTGCAGGTCCCGGCGATCCGCCCGGGGGCGACGCACTCGTTCATGATGTTCCCGCTCGTCCTGCGCAAGGAGAAGAAGACCGAGCTGGTGAACTTCCTCGAGCAGAACGGGGTCGAGACCCGCGACATGCTCCCGCTCATCAACCAGCCGGTCTACCAGGGCATGTTCGGCCTGAAGGCCGAGGACTACCCCGTCGCCACCTGGATCAACGAGAGCGGCTTCTACGTCGCGTGCCACCAGGACCTCACGCCCGTCGAGCGCGACTACATGGTCGAGGTGTTCGACGCCTACTTCACGCGCGCGAGCCTCCGGCGCGACGCCTGCTGCCTGATCGCCATGTCGAACGGCGACGGGCGCGCGGCCGAGCACGTCCTCGACCTCCTGCCGCTCGACGCCTTCCAGGAGCGGATCCTGGTCGAGGCCTCCGACGACCCGGTCACGCCGGCGCTGTTCCGCGGGCGCGGGTTCACGGTGATCCAGGAGCGGGCGGGCAAGGGCGCGCTCCTGCGGCGCGCGCTGGCCGCCACCTCCTGCGAGGACGTGATCGTCATGGGCCTCGACGGCGCCGACGACCCGCGCGACGTGGCCAGCCTGCGCCTCAAGCTGCGGCAGGGCAACGACCTCGTGATCGCCAGCCGCTTCCTCCCCGACGGCGGCCGCGCGACCGACCGCGCCTTCTCCTACGGCTCGATCGGCAACCGCTTCTTCACCTTCCTCCTGGGCGTCGTCTTCAGCCGCAACGTGACCGACGTCAACAACCTGTTCCGCGGCTTCAAGAAGGCCGCCGTCGCGCGCCTGCCGCTCGCAGAGGAGGGCGAGAGCGCCATGTTCGAGATGACGCTCCAGGCCCTCGACGGCTCGCTCAGGCTGGCCGAGTGCCCGACGGTCGAGCGGCGGAGCCTCGTCCCGCGCAAGAAGCGCAACCGCGTCCTCAGCGCCCTCTCGTTCCTGTGGATCCTCCTCGTGCACCTGCTCTCCTGGCGCGCGCGCGCGCGCCGGCGCCGGCTCACGTGGCGGGGCGAGGGGCCGTCGTGACGGCGCCCGGCCGCCTCCCGCCCGGCGCGCGCATCTGGGTCGCCGGGCACCAGGGCCTCCTCGGCTCCGCCGTCGCCCGGCGCCTGGACCGCGACGGGCACACCCGGCTGATCACCCGGACGCGCGCGGAGCTCGACCTGCGCGACGCGGCGGCGACCCTGCGCTTCCTGGAGGAGGAGCGGCCCGAGTACGTGTTCATGTGCGCGGCGAAGGTCGGCGGGATCAAGGCGAACATGGACGCGCCGGCCGACTTCCTGCTCGAGAACCTGCAGCTCCAGAGCGCCGTGCTCGACGGCTGCCGGCGCGTGGGCGTGCGGCGCCTGCTGTTCGTCGGCAGCTCGTGCATCTACCCGCGCGAGGCGCCCTGCCCGATCACCGAGGAGGCGCTGCTCACGGGCCCGCTCGAGCCCACCAACGAGGGCTACGCCCTGGCGAAGCTCGCCGGGCTGCGCCTGTGCCAGTTCATGCGCGCGCAGCACGGGTGCGACTTCGTCACGGCGATCCCCACCAACCTCTTCGGCCCGGGCGACCATTACGACCTCGAGCGGGCGCACCTGCTCCCGGCGCTGATCCGCAAGGTGCACGAGGCGAAGCGCGACGGCCGCCGCGAGGTGCCGCTGTGGGGGAGCGGGCGACCGCGGCGCGAGTTCATGCTCAGCGACGACTGCGCCGACGCGCTCGTGTTCATCATGGAGCGCCACGAGGGCGGCGCGCCGCTCAACGTGGGCACCGGGCGCGACGCGAGCGTCCTCGAGCTCGCCCAGGCCGTGGCCCGCGTCCTCGAGGCGGACATCGGGTTCGTCCTCGACCCGACGCGGCCCGACGGCATGATGCGCAAGCTCCTCGACATCAGCCGGCTGACGGCGCTGGGCTGGACGTCGCGCGTGAGCCTCGACGACGGCATCCGCGCCACCTACGCCGACTTCCTCGCCGGGGGCGGGGCGCGCGCGTGAGGCTGTCGCTCGTGATCCTGACCCTCGACGAGCGGCCCGGGCTCGAGGCCACGTTCGACCGCATCCCGCGCGACGCCGTCGACGAGGTCCTGGCCGTCGACGGGGGCAGCACGGACGGCACGCTCGAGTTCTTCGCCGCCCGCGGCGTCCCCGTGCACGGGCAGCCGCGCCGCGGCCGCGGCGAGGCCTTCCGCGTGGCCTTCGAGCGGGCCAGCGGCGACGCGCTCCTGTTCTTCAGCCCCGACGGCAACGAGGACCCGGCCGACATCCCGCGCTTCCGCCCCCTCCTCGAGGCCGGCAACGACCTCGTGATCGCCACGCGCATGGTGGCCGGCGCGCGAAACGAGGAGGACGACCAGCGCTTGCGCTGGCGCAAGTGGGCGAACAACGCCTTCAACCTGGCGGCCAACGCGGCCTGGAACCGGGGGCAGCCGTTCGTCACCGACGCGATCAACGGCTTCCGCGCGATCACGCGCGCGGCCTGGACGCGCCTGGCCCCCGACGGCCCCGGCTACACGATCGAGTACCAGACGACGATCCGCGCCCTGAAGCTGGGCCTCAGGATCGCCGAGTTCCCCACCCACGAGGGCCCGCGCGTCGACGCGCGCGAGGGGTCGCCGAGCGTGCCCACGGGCCTCGCCTTCCTGCGGCTGTTCGCCCGCGAGCTGCGCGTCGGCCGCCGCTGGTGACCTGGACCCCGAGCAGGGCCCCGAGCAGGGCCGTGGGCAGGCCGAGCCTGGCGCTGGCCGTCGTCGTCGCGCTGCTGGTGCTCCTCTACCAGCGCGCCGCGGCCGCCGTCCCCTTCTACTTCATGTGGGACATGGACTGGACGACGGCCCTGGACTGCCTCGTGATCCAGGGCGGCGGCCTGCCGGACCACGTGAACCACACGTCGTTCGGCATGTACCTGGTCCTCGCGTGGACGCACCGCCTGGCGCACGCGGCCGGCCGGGTCTCGTTCCTGGACCTCACGGACGCCGCGGCCGCCGGCAACCCGCTCGCCGGCGCGGCCGAGCTGACCGACCTCCTCCGGGCGCACTCGCCCCTCGTGCTCGTGGCGATCGTGCTCGCGCAGGCGGCCGCCCTGCGCGGGGTCTCGCGCCTCCTCGGCCGCGACCCGCTGCGCGCGTGGCCGCTCCTGGGGCTCGTGGTCCTGCTCCTCGGCGTGCACGAGGCCGCCCTCTACCAGGCCATGCTCGTGCGCTCGGAGCTCTACAGCCTGCTCTTCTGGAGCCTGGCGCTGGCGGCCGGCGTCGCCGGGCTGCGGGCCCGGTCGGCGCGCACGAGCGCGCTGCGCCTGGGGCTGTGCGGCGGGCTGCTCGCGCTCGCCTGGATGACGAAGCTCCAGGCGCTCGTGCTCGTCGCCTGGCTCGTCGTGCTGCTGGCCCTGCTGGCGACGGTCGGGCGGGCGCGGACGCCGCTCCTGCGCCTCGAGCGCGCCGGGGGCCAGCCCCTGGCGCGGGGCCTCGCGCTGCTGGCGCCGGTCGCCCTCCTGGCTGCGGCCGCCCGGGGCGCCCACGTGCCGCCGGGGGCGGCGGCGTTCGTGGCGCGCTACCAGCCGAACTCCGCGCTCCTGCTGCTCCTGGGCGCGTTCGCGGCGCCGCTGGCGCTCGCCCTCGCGCGCCGGCGCCTGGTGGCCCTCGAGGCCCTGCTCGTCGGCGCCGTCGGCGCCGGGCTCTTGCACTTCGCGCTGCACGCCGACCCGCGGACGGGCTGGGCGCACCTGCTCGTCGACGCGAAGATGCTCCTCTACCGCACGAACTACCAGACGCTCGAGCACACCGGCCCATGGCTCGTCGTCGACCGCCTCGAGGCCGCGGCCGCCGGCGCCCCCGGGGCGTTCGTCGTGCACGCCGGCCTCCTGGCGCTCGCGCTGCGCGCCGTGCGCGGCTGGCGCGCCCGCGCCCTCGTGCTCGCGGCCGAGGCCCTGCTCCTGGCGCACGTGGGCCTCGCCACGCGCGACGTCCTGCGCGACGGGCTGTGGGTCCTCCCGCCGCTCGCGGTCGGGTCGGTCGTCCTGGCCCTGCTCGCGCTCTCCCGCCTGCGCGCGCCGCTCCAGGCGGCCGGCGTGGCCGCCCTCCTGGCGCTGGCGCTCCTCTCGCAAGCGCGGCAGGCGGCGACGCTCCCCGCGCGGCTGCACGCCCACTACGTCGACTACGGCTGGCGGATCGCGCCCTGGCTGGGCGGCGTCTACGACGGCGCGCACCGGAGCTACTCGGCCCTCGTCGCGGCCAAGGCGGACCCGGCGGCTCCGGCGCGCTGGGCGGGCGCCGCGGCGGCGCAGGCGCACCGGTGGGCGGAGACGCGGCGCGACGCGCGGCACGTCCTCGTCAACCAGCCGCACGACCTGCGCGATGTGACCGTGGCCGAGGCGGGCTTCCTCCTCCCGCACGACCCCGCGGCGCGCCTGGCGGTCGTGCCCGAGGGGCTGCGGGGGGCCACGGTCGTGCGCCCGCGGGCCTGGACGCCGACGGCGCGGCGCTTCGACCCCGAGTCGCTGCGCCGCATGCGCCTCTACCCGGAGTGGCACGCGCGGGTGGTGACCGACCCCCCCGCCGTCCCGCGCCTGGCGCTCCTCGGGCGGCCGGACCTCGACGTGGTCCTGTTCCTCCCCGCCGGCGCGCCCGACCCGGCGGGCCTCGTCGGTGGCCCCGAGCAGGTCGAGGTCCTCACCCCGGACGGCCCGGTCCTGCTGCGCGCCTTCCGCCTCGACGACCTCGGCTACGGCGAGGTCGACGCCCCCCTGCTCGAGGGCGGCGCGTTCGTGGTGGTCAAGCGGCGCTTCTGACCCTCGCCGTCAGCGGCGCTTCGCGACGACGCCCATGACGTCGCCGAGGTCGAGGCGAAGTGTTGCGCGACGCGCCGGGCGCCCCAGCGCCCGCAGCGCGGCGGCGAGCGCCCCGGGGACGCCCCCGCGGTGAAGGTATGCGAGCCTGTCGAGGACGTATCCCACCCGGTAGAAGTGCCCGAGCGAGCGGACGCCGATCGGTTCGAAGCCAGCCCGCTCGAGGAGCAGGCGCAGGTTCCGGGCGTTGAACAGCGCGAGGTGCTGGACCGGGTCGACGTAGTGCCAGCGCCGACGGAGGAGCCGCGCGACGACGCTTCCCACATCGGGAGTGGACAAGAACAGCAGGCCGCCGGGCCTGAGCACGGTCGCGAGCGCCTCGAGCGCCTCCCCGGGCCGCGGGACGTGCTCGATCACGTCCCAGAGCGTGACCGCGTCGTGTGCCCGGCCAACCTCGGTCGGGATCGCATAGACGGAGCCCACGTGGTTCTCCACGGCGAAGCGACGCCGGCTCCACTCCACCGCCGCTCCGCTGAGCTCGAGCCCCACCGCCTGATACACGGACCTGGCGACGCTCAGGAAGTGACCGAAGTTGGCCCCGACGTCGAGGAGGCGCGCCCCCGGGGGCACGTGGGCCTGCACCCACGCCAGCTTCTCCTGGCACGAGCGCGTGTTCGTCTCGTCGAGGTAGTACTGCTCGTTGCCGTCCTCGAGGAACACCGGACGATCGCCCTCGTAGATCGTCGCCCCCTGCTCGTCGAGGAGGAGACCCGCAGGCACCCAGATGAGGCCGCACGCCTCGCAGCGGACCAGGTCGCGCTCCGCCCGCCGCGCCCAGTGGCGCCCGACCTCGCCGCACGCGAGGCACCTCGCCACGGGCGTCTCGGACGCGGGCTCCACCTCCTTCACGCGAGCAGCCGCTTCATCTCCCGCACCGCCTCGCGCAGGCCCACGTAGACCGCCCGGCTGACGATCGAGTGGCCGATGTTCATCTCGGCCACGTGCGGCAGGTCGCGCACCTGGAGGACGTTCCGGTAGTCGAGGCCGTGGCCGAGCGCGAGGTGCAGGCCCAGGTCGTGGGCCCGGGCGCCGGCGCGCCGCAGCCGCTCGACCTCGTGCGCCACCTCGTCGGGCCGGCGGGCGAGGGCGAACTGGCCCGTGTGCAGCTCGACGTGCGTCGCGCCGCTCTCGCGGGCGGCCTCGACCTGCGCCGGCTCGGGGTCGATGAACAGCGACACGGCGACGCGCGCCGCCGTGAAGCGCGCGGTCGCCGCCCGCACGGCGGCCAGGCCGCTCACGACGTCCAGGCCGCCCTCGGTCGTGACCTCCTCGCGCCGCTCGGGGACGAGCGTCACCTGCTCGGGGCGCACGTCGAGGGCGATCGCGATCACCTCGTCGCTGACCGCCAGCTCGAGGTTGAGCGGGGTCTGGACGGTCTGGCGCAGGAGCCGCAGGTCGCGGTCCTGGATGTGCCGCCGGTCCTCGCGCAGGTGCACGGTGATCTGATCGGCGCCGCCCAGCTCGGCCTCGTGCGCGGCCGTGACGGGGTCGGGCTCGCGCCCGCCGCGCGCCTGGCGGATCGTCGCCACGTGGTCGACGTTGACGCCGAGCCGGATCACGGCTCCTCCGCGCGGTCCCGGCTGGCCGAGATCGGCGCGCCGGGCAGCGGGCGCGGCGCGGGACCCAGGCTGGGCGCGGCCGAGACCGCCGCCGCCACGGCCACCGGCTCGGGCGCCGGCTCCGGGGCGGGCGCCGGCTCCGGGCGCCGCCGCAGCTCGCGCCCGGCGATCAGCGCGAGCACGTCCTCGCCCGAGAGCGTCTCGTGCTGCATGAGCGCCTCGGCGACCCGCTCGAGCGCCCCCCGGTGCTCCTCGATCAGCGCCCGCGCGCGCTCGAACTGCTCCTCGGTGATCCGCCGCACCTCGCGGTCGATCTCCTGCAGGGTGCTCTCCGAGTGGACGCGCGTGCGGTTGACCTCGCGCCCGAGGAACACCGTGTCCTCGTTCGTCTCGTACTTGATCGGGCCGAGGACCTCGCTCATGCCCCACTCGGTGACCATGCGCCGGGCCAGCTCGGAGGCCTGCTCGATGTCGTTCTGCGCGCCGGTCGAGAGGTCGCCCGTGAACACCTCCTCGCCGATCCGCCCGCCGTAGGCCATGCAGATGCGCGCCAGGCACTGGCGGCGGTTGAGCGAGTAGCGGTCCTGGTCGGGCAGCGACATGGTCAGCCCGAGCGCGCGCCCGCGCGGGATGATCGTCACCTTGTGCACGGGGTCGCAGCCGTCGAGGAGCGCGGAGACGATCGCGTGGCCCGCCTCGTGGAAGGCCGTCGCGCGCAGCTCCTTCTCGAGCATCTTCTGGCTCTTCTTCTGCCGCCCCCAGCGCACCTTGTCGCGGGACTCCTCGAGGTCGTGCATGGCGATCGCCTCGCGGTCGGCCATGGCCGCCATGAGCGCAGCCTCGTTGATCAGCGCCTCCAGCTCCGCGCCCGAGAACGTCGGCGTCGCCTTGGCCAGCGTGTGCAGGTCGACGTCGAGCGCGAGCTTCTTGTTGCGCGCGTGGACCCGGAGGATCTTCTCGCGCCCGGCCACGTCGGGCATGTCGATCGCGATCTGGCGGTCGAAGCGGCCCGGCCGCAGGAGGGCCGGGTCGAGGATGTCCGGCCGGTTCGTGGCCGCCATGACGATGATCCCGCGGTCGGTGTCGAAGCCGTCCATCTCGACCAGGATCTGGTTGAGCGTCTGCTCGCGCTCGTCGTGGCCGCCGCCGAGGCCGCTGCCGCGCCGCCGGCCGACGGCGTCGACCTCGTCGAGGAAGATGATGCAGGGCGAGCTCTCCTTGGCCTTCTCGAACAGGTCGCGCACGCGGCTGGCGCCGACGCCGACGAACATCTCCACGAAGTCCGAGCCCGAGACGGAGAAGAAGGGCACCCCCGCCTCGCCGGCGGTGGCCTTGGCCAGGAGCGTCTTGCCGCAGCCGGGCGACCCGACGAGGAGCACGCCCTTGGGCATGCGGCCGCCGAGGCGCGAGAACTTCTGCGGGTTCTTGAGGAAGGCGATGACCTCCTCGATGTCCTGGCGCGCCTCCTCGATCCCGGCCACGTCCTTGAGCGTGACCTCGGTGCGGTTCTGCGCGACCCGGTGGCGGCTCTTGCCGAAGCTGATCAGCGAGCCGGGCGAGCCGGGGCCGCGCATCTGGCGGAACACGAGGAAGTAGAGCAGCCCCACGAGCAGGAGCGTCGTGAGGAACCAGCCGACGAGCTGCGTGAGCAGGGCGTTGCTCGGCTCGGGGTGGACGACGGTCTGGATGCGGTCGGGGCGGTCCTCGGCGGAGAGCTCGCGGATGAGCTTGATCTCCTCCTCGACGCCCTCGGGCGAGTTGAAGTGCACGAGGTGCTTCGTGCCCTCGGGCTCGCCGCGCAGGTTGCCCGAGCGCAGGATGACCTGCGCCTGGAGGTCCTTGAAGCGGACCTCGGAGACCTCGTTTCTGCGGAGCAGGCGCTCGAACTCCATGAGGTCGAGCGGCTTCTGCCCGAAGGACCCGCCCAGGCCCTCGCGCGAGGCGAAGGTCAGGATCAGGAGGAGCCCGCCGAGGAGGAGGAGCACCAGGAGCCCGCGCGGCGGGCGCTCCGAGCGTTCGTTGTCGCGGTCTCGCCGCTCGCGTCCGTCGCCTGCTGCCAACGCCCCCGCCTTTGCTCGTGCTCGCGCGCCTGTGCCGTGCGCCGATCGTCAGCTCGATCGTCGCCTCGATCGTCAGCTCGATCTGGGGCCCGGCGCGCGCACGCGAAGTGGTCGAGAGCGCGCCGGGGCGCGCTCGCGCGGACAGATGCTAGGCCGCACGTGCAGGAGTGTCAACGTTAGCGACCTGGACGGGCGGCGGCGCCGGGAACCGATCGGTTGCCGTTTAGGAGCGGCGCCGGTAACCTGGCTGATGTCCGATTCATGAACGACCCTTACCCATCAGCGATCGCGGCGGCCGCCGCTTTCACAGTCACCTGCTACCTGTCGCTGGTCCTCGGCGCCCTGCGCTCGTACTCCCTGGCGCGGTTCGAGGAGCTCCTGCCGGACGACAAGGCGCGGCTGGCGCGGCTCCGGACGCTCCTCGAGGACGAGGACCAGCTCGTCCTCGCCGTCACGGCGCTGCGCGGGATCGCCACGACGCTGGGCCTCGTGGCCCTGACGGCCACGGTCGTCGCGGCGGCCGGCGGCGGGCTCGTCGCGTGGGCCGAGGCGGTGGGCCTAGGCGTGGTCGTGTTCGTGGCCTTCGGGCACCTCGTCCCGCACGCGATCGGCGAGCGCCGCGCCGAGCCGGTGATCATCCGCTGCCTGCCGTCGGTCGACGCCATGCGCCTGGTCGCGACGCCGCTGCTGTGGGTCTTCACGGCGCTGAACCGCCTGGCCCTGCGCGCGGCCAACGTCGACGAGGAGGACGAGGCCGAGGAGATCAAGGACGAGATCCTCTCGGCCGCGCTCGCCGGCGAGAACGAGGGGGTCATCGACGAGCAGACGAAGGACGTCATCAAGAACCTGATCGAGTTCCGCGACGTCTCGGTGGGCGAGGTCATGACGCCGCGGCCGGACATCGTGGCCGTCGACGCCGGCGAGGACGTCGAGGTCGTGCTCAAGAAGGCGCTCGAGCACCAGTTCTCGCGCCTGCCCGTCGTCGACCGCAGCCTCGACCGCGTGATCGGGATCGTCATGGTCAAGGACCTGTTCCGCGCCGCGCTGGAGCGGCGCCCGGTCGACCTGCGGAGTCTCTCGCGGCCGCCCATGTTCGTCCCGGAGACGAAGAAGGTCGCCGACCTGCTGAAGGAGCTCCGCGGGCGCAAGACGCACATGGCCATGGTGGCCGACGAGTACGGCGGCACGGCGGGCCTGGTGACGATCGAGGACTGCATCGAGGAGATCATCGGCGAGATCGAGGACGAGCACGACACGGACGAGCGGCCGCCGATCCGCCGCGTGTCCGAGGTCGAGGCCGACCTCGACGCCAAGGTCCCGATCGACGAGGTCAACGAGGAGCTGGGCACGAAGATCCCCGAGGAGGAGGAGGTCGAGACGATCGGCGGGTTCATCACCATGCGCCTGGGCAAGATCCCGGTGAAGGGCGACAAGGTGGCGCTCAACGGCTACCTGTTCACGGTGACCGACGCCGACGAGCGCCGGGTGCGCCGCGTGCACCTGCGCATGAACGTCCCCGCCGTCGCCGTCGCGCCGCCGTCGTGAGCCGGGTCGCCGTCGCCTCGCACCCCTTCGGCGAGGGGGACGACGCGCCCCTGCGCCTCCTGCGCGAGGCCGGCGCCGACCTGGCGCTCAACCCGCGCCGCCGAAAGCTCAAGGCCGACGAGCTGGTCGAGCTCCTCGCGGGGGCCGGCGCCGTCGTCGCCGGGACCGAGGTCTACGACGCCGCCGTCCTCGCCCGGGCCCCGGACCTGCGGCTGATCGCCCGCACGGGCGTCGGCCTCGACAACGTCGACCTCGAGGCCTGCCGCGCGCGCGGCGTCGCCGTCACCTGGACCCCCGAGGCGCCGAGCGACTCCGCCGCCGAGCTCGCCGTGGGCCTCCTCCTGGCGCTCGCCCGGCACGTCCCCGCCGCCGACCGCCTCCTGCGCCAGGGTGCGTGGGACCGCAAGGTCGGTGTGCTCCTGCGCGACCGCACGGTCGGCATCGTCGGCCTGGGCCGCATCGGCGTCCGCGTCGCCCGCCTCCTGCGGCCGTTCGGCTGCCGGCTGCTCGCGACCGACATCGACCCGGCGGTCGCCCCGCGCGCGGCCGATCTGGGCGTGACGCTCGTGCCGCTCGACGAGCTGCTCTCGACGAGCGACGCGGTCACCCTGCACGTGCCCCTGACGCCCGCGACGCGCGGGCTGATCGACGCGAGGGCGCTCGAGCTCCTGCGGCCCGGCGCCCTGCTCGTGAACACCGCCCGCGGCGAGGTGGTCGACGAGGCCGCCCTGCTCGCCGCCCTCGAGGCCGGGCGCCTCGGCGGCGCGGCGCTCGACGTGTTCGCCGACGAGCCCTACCAGGGCCCGCTGGCGGGCCGCGACGACGTCGTCCTCACCTGCCACATGGGCTCGTGCACGCGCGAGGGGCGCCTCGCCATGGAGCTGGGCGCCGCGCGGTCGGTGGCGGCGTGGCTCAGGGGCGAGCCGGCGGGGGAGCGGGTGGTGTGACGACGGCCGCGCGCTGACACCCGAGCCGGAGACGGTCGAGGCTGCCGGTCAGCACCACCAGCCCGACGAACACGAGGAAGAACGCGAGGAAGCCGTGATACGCGACGGAGTGCGTCGACACGATCAGCGCGGCCTCGAGGTAGCACAGGGCGGCCGTCAGCCCGAGCGCGCCGAGCAGCTCGCTCCCCCCGCGGGGGAGCAGCCCGGCGCGCGCGCTCGACCAGGCCGCGGCGATCACGACCGCGGCCAGGAGGGCGAACAGGAGGCCGTGCCGGACCCACAGGACCGGGAGCGTCCCCGTCCGGACGAAGAAGCTCCCGACGCTCAGGTCCCGGAAGGCGCCGCGGCAGTGCGCGCGCGTCGCGGCCCCCGCGGTGCCGAGCTTGGCGGCGTAGGTGCGCACCATGTCCCACGTCCGCTCGCGC
Organism: Planctomycetota bacterium; assembly: GCA_019636275.1. GTDB lineage: Bacteria > Planctomycetota > J058 > J058 > J058 > JAMLIC01. The sequence goes on from JAHBXY010000026.1 coordinate 32,722, forward strand.
CACAGCCGCCGGTAGTAGGAGAACAGCGCGGCCTCGTAGCCCGGGCGGAGGTAGCGCGCGGCGGGGTCCTCGCGCCGCGCGATCACGATCCCTCGGAAGTCGTCCCACGCGATCCCCTCGCTCCGGGCGAGGTCGTTGGGCGGCAGCGCCAGGCTGAGCACGAGAGGGTGGGCCACGACGTGGTGGTGCGCGTTCAGCTCCGAGCGCACCTCCCGCGCCGGGCGGAAGGCCACCCGGTCGAGCGCGAGGCCGCCGAGCGCCACGCCGAGCCCCCACGCGACTGCGGCGGCGAGCCGGCGCCGCCGGCTCGCTCCTCCCGTCCAGGCCCGGAGGTCGAGCGCGGCGCTGACCAGGACCCACGCGAGCAGGGCCAGCACGATCGGCGCGTAGCTCGTGCGCAGGTTGATCACGAAGGTCGCCCAGACGCCGCACGCGACCGCCCACGCGGCGCCGACGGGCCCACGACGCCAGGCCCGCGCGCCGATGAGGAGTGACGCGCCGCCGGCCGTCGCGAGCAAGGCCGGCAGCAGCCCCGCATAGAGCGCGACCAGCGACGGCTCGGCGATGGACTCTGCCAGGAGACGCGTCGCGGCGAACAGCGACGCGAGCACGAGCAGCGGGCTCGCGCCGCCGCGCGCGAGCGCCAGCGCGAACAGCCACAGCCAGCCGAGCCTGAGGGCGTGGAGGCCGGCGAGGGCGTCCTGCAGGGTCGAGCCGGGCCGCGCGCGGAGGAGGAGCTCGACCAACCATGTGATCGCGCTCTCGTTGTGCGCGTAGGGGACGAGCCCCGCCGCGTGACGCTCCAGCGAGCCGGCCGTGGCGGCGGGCAGCTCCAGGAGCGGGCCCGTCGGGAGGCCGAGGCGGAGGCGTTCGTTCAGGCTGCCGGACAGCAACGGCCAGGTGTCCTCGAAGGTCAGCGTCGGGTCGTCCCCCGCCTCGAGCCAGCGGCAGACGCGCTCGTCGACGTGCGAGGCCCGGCCGAGGGCGACGCGGTTGATGGCGACCTCCAGGCTGATCGCGGCGTGCATCGACCAGCGATCGAGCGCCGTCGGGGCGGCGCGGGCGGCCGGGGTGAGGAGGAGAGCGATGCCCAGCGCGGTCGAAGCGATGACCGCCGCCATCCCCCGACCGAGCGGGCCCTCGCCGGCGGCGGGGAAGCGGAGGAGCCCGCGCAGGACGGCAGCGAGGCGGCGACGAGCGCGTGCGGTGGCCGGACGCCGCCTCATGACCCCGCCCGCCGCGGCAGCTCGGCTCCGTCGTCGCCCCGGGCGTCAGCCACGGGAGCGCCGACGGGGCGGCCTCCGGGGGGCGCCGAGAGGTGGAGGAGCGCGTGGCTCCCCGGCGGGGCGGCGGGCGCGCGCTCGAGGCGGAGGCGGTGCCAGGCCACGAGCAGCGCGAGCCCCCAGACCTCGAACCCGAGCGCGGCACCGCTCATGTGGGCGTCGAGGACCCGGCTCACGGCGGCGGGATCGAGCGCGCCGCACCTCGCGACGGAGGCGGGCGCCAACAGGTCGCCCACGACCTCGCGCAGGGGCCCCCGGATCCAGGCGTGGATCGGGACGCTGAACCCCTGCTTCGGCCGATCGGCGATCGCCGGGCCGAACACCTGCCGCGCGGCGGAGCGGAGGAGCCGCTTCGACGCCCCGCCCGGCCCCAGCTTGAGCGGGGCCGGCAACCCGAGCCCCCAGGTGGCGAGGTCGACGTCCAGGAAGGGGGCGCGGACCTCCAGCGAGTGGGCCATGCTCATGCGGTCCACCTTCGCCAGGATGTCGTTCGGCAGGTACTCGCTCACGTCGGCCCGCTGGAGGTCCAGCAGCGCGCAGGCGTCGCCGAGCCCGTGGCGGGCGCACAGGGCCTCGAGCGCCCGCCGGGCCCCCGCGCGCGCCGTCGCGGGCCGGAGCAGGCGCGCCGCCTCCTCGGGGAGCCAGCTGCCGTTCCAGGTGAAGTGGGCGGCGCTCGAGGGGAGCGTGGACGCGCGCAGGAACCGGGCTGCCTTGTAGGAGGTCGCGACCTTCCGCTCGGCGATCGGGAGCAGCGCGCTCGCCCGGACCAGCGCCCGACGCACCGGCAGGGGGAGCCGGCGCACGAACCTGGCGTGCAGCGCTGTCGCCCGATACGTCAGGTACCCGGCGAACACCTCGTCGCCCCCGTCCCCGCCCAGCGCGACCCTGTGGCCGCGCGCGACGGCCCTCGAGAGCGCGCCGACCGCCAGGGCCGACGAGTCGCCGAGCGGGTCGTCGGCGTGGGCCGCGACGGCGAGCAGGTCGTCACCCGTCGGCGGCGCCAGCGGCACGACCTCGAGCCGCAGGCCCAGGCGGCGCGCCACCTCCTCCGCTGCCGCCCGCTCGCTGAAGCCACCGCCGGGCACCTCGAGCACGTACGCCTGACTGACCCCGCCTTGCCTCGCGGCCGACTCGGCGATGAGCGACGAGTCGAGGCCGCCCGAGAGGAGGACCGCGACGGGGACGTCGCTCGTCAGCGCGCGGCGGACCGCTGTGTCGAGCCGCGCGCGCAGCTCCTCGAGCGCGGGTCCCTCGTCCGTCGGCCCGGCCCGCTCACACGCCGGGGGCGTCCAGTAACGACCGCGCGTCACTCGACCCGAGGCGTCATGGACCCGCCACGTGGCCGGCGGCAACCGCTCGACCCCGGCCGCCAGCGTGCGCTCCCCCGGGACGTAGTTGAGGACGAGGTACTCCCCGAGCGCTCGCTCGTCGAGCTGCCGCGGGAACCCTGGCAGGGCCGTGAGCGGCGCCAGCTCGGAGGCGAAGGCGAGCAGCTCGGGCGTCCTGAGCAGCAGCAGGGGCTTCTCGCCGAAGCGGTCGCGCGCGAGGAAGAGCTCGCCGCGGTCCGCATCCGCGATCGCGAAGGCGAACGGACCCACGAGCCGTCCTGGCAGGTCACGCCCCCACTCGCGGAACCCGTGCAGCAGCACCTCGGTGTCGCTCATGGTGCGGAACGTGTGCCCGCGCGCCTCGAGCTGCGCGCGGAGCTCGCGGTGGTTGTAGATCTCCCCGTTGAACGTGACCGCGAGGCCACCGTCCGGCGTGCACATGGGCTGTTGCCCCGACTCGGCGTCGATGATCGCGAGCCGCCTGTGGGCCAGGAGGAAGGGCCCGCGCCGCCACTGGCCGCCGTCGTCCGGTCCTCTATGGAGCAGCAGCTGCGCCAGGTCCGCCCAGCCGGGGTCAGGGTGCCCCGGGCCGAAGGAGAAGAGCCCGAAGATCCCGCACATCAGCCGCGCTCGTCCGGGGCACCCGCGCGCTGGACCTTGGCCCCCAGCTCGCGCCGCAGGACGTACGTGCGCTGGCCCGAATGGGCGTAGTGGACCCTGATGAGGATCTCCGCGAGGATCCCCGTGAGGATGAGCTGGAGCCCGGCCAGGATGAGCATGACCGCCATGAGGAACCAACCGCTGCGCTCGCGCACCATGGCAACGCCGTGGACGAACGAGAGCGCCACGAGGGTCGCGATGATCGCCGCGCCGACCGACGAGACGAGCAGCCCGAGCTTCCCGAACGCGCGCATGGGTCGATCGAGGTAGCGGACCAGGAACCAGAGCAGGATGATGTCCAGGAACACGCCGACCGTGCGTCCCAGGCCGTACTTGCTGCGCCCGTGCGGTCGCTCGACGTTCTCGATGGGGAGCTCGGCGATCCTGGCGCCGCACAGGGCCCCGAGCACGGGGACGTAGCGGTGGGACTCGCCGAACAGGCGAAGCCGCGCCGTGAGGTCCGCCCGGTAGGCGCGGAAGGTCGTCCCGACGTCGTGGATCGTGAGCCCCGAGACCGCGCGGATCAGCGCGTTGGCCGCCCGTGACGGGAGCCGCCGGAGGAGCCCCTCGCGGCGGGCGTGGCGCCAGCCGCACACCATGTCGAAGCCCTCGTCGAGCCGCCGCAGGAACGCGGGGATCTCCTCCGGGAAGTGCTGGAGGTCCGCGTCCATCGTGATGATGACCTCTCCCCTGGCGGCGTCGAGGCCCGCCTGGAGCGCCGCGGTCTGGCCATAGTTCCGGCTCAGCTCCAGCACGCGCACCCGCGGGTCGCGCTCCGCGCACGCGGCCATGATCTGGAGGGAGGCATCGCGGCTCCCGTCATCGACGAGGATGAGCTCGAACCTGCGCTCGGCCTCGAGCGCGTCGGCCACCCGCAGCACGCGGTCGACGAACTCGCCGATCGCGTGCGCCTCGTCATGGACGGGCGCGATCACGCTCACGAGCGGGGGCGGCGGCGCGCTCAGACGGTCGCCTCCCGCCGAGCGACGAAGCGGCTCGCCCACCCCAGCCGGCGGATGACGGGGACGCGCTCGAGCGCCGCGTCGAGCCCCAGCAGGGCGCGACCGAGGAGGCGGCTCCGCGCTCCCTCCAGCAAGGGGAGCAGGTCGGTGTTCCCCATGAGCGGGTAGGCGACGAACCCGAACACGTCGTAGGTGGCGAGCCGCAGCCCGTGGGGGGCCATGGCCAGCTCGAGCTCGCCGCGGGTGAACCCGTCCTCATCGGGGTCGTGCCCCTGGGAGGTGGAGCGCGAGTACTGCCAGCGCCGCACGCGGCGGACGAGCGGGTGGTCGTTGGCGGGTTCGGACGCGACGAGGACCCCGCGCGGGCGCAGCACGCGGGCGACCTCTCGGAGGATCCGGGCCAGCTCGGGGCGGGCATGGTGGAGCCCGCCGATGATCACGACCGCCGAGGCGCCGCCGGTCGCGACCGGCAGCGCGGTCGCGTCCCCCACGGCGACGGTGACCCGCCGGTCGTGCGCGAGGTCGCGGGCGGCGACCTGCGCGGCCTCCGGGTCGCGGTCGACCGCGAGCGCGGCGCGGACCCAGGGCGGCAGGCGGCGCGAGAGCTCGCCCTCGCCGCACATGAGCTCCACCAGCGCGCCGCCGTCGCGTGGCACCTCCGCCAGGAGGCGATCGACCCAGGCATCGTAGTACATCTGGGTGAGGATGCAGGCGCGCCTGACCCGCGAGTAGTCGTCGCGCGCGCGCGAGGGCACCGCGCGCGCCGAGCGCGCGGCCTCCCACCCATCGGGGTCGAGGAAGACCGGCACCCCCTCGTGGACGCGGAACGCGCGCCCGCAGGCCTCGCAGCGGAGCGGGCCGCTGCCGAGCGGACCGTGGCAGCTCGGGCACACGAGCTCGAAGGCACGACCCAGGCTCTCGCCGACCGGCGGGGTGTCAGCAGACTTGCTCGTCGTCACGTGCGCTTCGCGGCCCATGGTAGAGGACGGGTGAGTGGGCGACAACCGCCGCGCCAGGGCGTCAGAACACGTACGGGCGGGAGAAGAACCGGTCCAGCGCCTCCCGGAGCGCGGCGAGGACCGGCGCGCGGCGCTCGAGGCGCGTGAACGAGGCGCCCACGCGGAAGTGAAAGCACCACACGAGCAGCACCAGCACGATCCAGGAGAGCGCGGCGCGCTGCGTCCACCGGCTCCTCGACTGCGTGTCGCTCATCGCGCTCCGATGACGCGGGCAGGCACCCCGGTGACGATGGCGCCGGCAGGCACGTCCCGGGTCACGACGGCGCCCGCGCCGACCTGCGCGCCGCGGCCGACCGTCACGCCGGGGAGGATGATCGCCCCGATCCCGATGTCGCAACCATCGTCCAGGTGGATGGGGGCGAAGGCGAGCTCACCGCTCATGATCGGGGCGCCGGCGTCCTCCGGGAAGCGGTGGGAGGAGGTGAGGAGCCGCGCGCCCGGGCCGAGCCCCACCCGGGCGCCGATGACGATCCCCCCCGCCGAGTGGAGGAAGCACTGCTGGCCGATCCAGGCGCCGTCCCCGATCACGAGCCGGTTGCGGTGGTAGGCCTTGAGGATCGCCTGGTGACCGACGTAGACGTCGTCGCCGATCTCCACGTTCTCGGGGTGGAAGACCAGGGCCCCCTCCTCGAAGACGACGCCCTGGCCGCAGCGGGCGAGGTCCTCGGGCCGGAACCGGCCGCTCCCGTGCGAGCGCGCCATCAGCGCCCCCGCGGCCCGCGGACCGACGCGTAGAGCGCCGCCGTCCGGGCGGCCACGGCCGACCAGGAGAAGCGCTCGGAGACGGTGCGGCGCGCGTTCGCTCCGATTCGCGCCCGTCGGGCGTCGTCGGCGAGCAGCCCGATCAGCTCCTGCGCCAGGGCCTCGGGCCGCCCGGCCTCGACGATCACCAGGTTCTCGCCGCTCTGGAGCACCCCCGGTCCGTAGGAGTCGACGTTCGCGGCGGCGAGGATCGTCCTGCCGAGGCTCATGGCCTCGAGCGACGCCACGCCGAGCGACGTCCTCGACGGCTCGTCCTGGTTGAGCCAGTGCGCCTCGAGCTCCGCCAGCCCCAGCAGCGCGGAGACCTGGCGCCGCGGCTGCGCCCCGGTGAACACCACGTGGCCGTTCAGCCCGAGCGACCGCGCCAGCCGCACCGGGCTCGGGTCGGCCACGTCGCCCACGATCACGAGCGTCGCCTCCGGGACCGCCGCCACGACGCGCGGGAAGGCGCGGAGCAGGTCCGCGCGGTTGCGCAGCGCGTGGACGTGCCCGACCGAGAGGACCACGCGCTTGCCGCGCAGCCCGAACTCGTCGCGCGCCCGCTCCACCTCGTCGTCGGCCGCCGGGTCGAGCTGCACGCCGTAGGGGATGATCTCGCCCTCGCGCCCGAACCGGCTGCGGAGGTAGGCCTGCACGTTCACGTCGGGACACACGACCGCGCTCGCCTGCGCCAGCACTCGCGGACCCAGGAGGAGGCGGTCCGGCAGGCGGAGGAGGAGGTCGTAGGCGCGGTTCGGGTGGCGGATGATCGTGTGGAGCGTCACCACCATGGGCACCCCGAGCGCCCGCGAGACCGCGGCCCCGCCGAGCGCCAGGTCGAACATGTGGTTGTGGACGTGGATGACCTCGGCCCCGTGTCGCTCGACGAGCGCCCGCAGCCTGCGCCGGTTCGCCGGGGTCTGGGTGACGCTCAGCCAGGGGAAGTTCAGCGCGATCCCCATCGCGGGCAGCCGCACGGCGGGCAGGCGGTGGATCGTCACCCCGCCCTCGGTCGCCTGCTCGGGCGCGTCGGGGGAGAGCCGCGCCGTGATGACCAGCACCTCGTGGCCCTGGGCGGCGAGCGCGCGGGCGAGCCCCTCGCACTGGGTGGCGGAGCCGCTCACCACCGGCGCGAACAGGTTCGACAGCATGCAGATCTTCATGCGCTCCCGAGGATTATCACACGGGGAGGCGCGGAACGGGCCGAACGGCGTCGCCGTCAGAGCGAGCGATGGGGAGGCGCGGAAGGGGCCAAACGCCGTCGCCCGGGCACTCGCGCCGATCGCGCCCCCCTCGCGAGCGCCGCTGCACGTCGTCGACCCGCCAGAGCGAGCGTTGGGGAGGCGCGGAAGGGGCCAAGCGCCGTCGCCCGGGCGCTCGCGCCGATCGCGCCCCCCTCGCGAGCGCCGCTGCACGTCGTCGACCCGCCAGAGCGAGCGATGGGGAGGCGCGGAAGGGGCCAAACGCCGTCGCCCGGGCACTCGCGCCGATCGCGCCCCCCTCGCGAGCGCCGCTGCACGTCCTCGACCCGCCAGAGCGAGCGATGGGGAGGCGCGGAAGGGGCCAAACGCCGTCGCCCGGGCACTCGCGCCGATCGCGCCCCCCTCGCGAGCGCATCACTCATCGCAGGTCGCCCGGGCACTCGCGCCGATCGCGCCCCCCTCGCGAGCGCCGCTGCACGTCCTCGACCCGCCAGAGCGAGCGATGGGGAGGCGCGGAAGGGGCCAAGCGCCGTCGCCCGGGCGCTCGCGCCGATCGCGCCCCCCTCGCGAGCGCGTCACTCCTCGCAGGCAGGCGCGGAAGGGGCCAAGCGCCGTCGCCCGGGCGCTCGCGCCGATCGCGCCCCCCTCGCGAGCGCATCACTCCTCGCAGGCAGGCGCGGAAGGGGCCAAACGCCGTCGCCCGGGCACTCGCGCCGATCGCGCCCCCCTCGCGAGCGCATCACTCCTCGCAGGCAGGCGCGGAAGGGGCCAAACGCCGTCGCCCGGGCGCTCGCGCCGATCGCGCCCCCCTCGTGAGCGCATCACTCCTCGCAGGTCAGAGGCGCGCTCGGTAGTACTCCGCCGTGCGGCGGATCCCCTCCTCGAGCGAGACGCGGGCCTCGAAGCCGATCAGCTCCCGCGCCTTCTTCACCGAGGGCACGCGGAGCTCCACGTCCACGTAGTCCTTGCGCACGAACCTGATCTCGGAGCTCGATCCGAGCACGCGCACGACCGTGTTCGCCAGCCCGTAGATCGTCTCGACGCTGCGGACGCTCCCGATGTTGAAGGACTCGCCCACCGCGCGCGGATGCCGCGCCGCCAGGAGCACCGCCTCGATCATGTCGTCGACGTAGCACCAGGCCCTGATCTGCGTGCCGTCGCCGTGGATCTCCAGCGGCTCGTTCCGGATCGCGCGGTTCACGAAGGTGCGCAGCGCGCCCTCGCCGACCTGCCCCGGCCCGTAGATGTTGAACGGGCGCAGCACGACGGCCGGCAGGCGCCGCTCCTTCCAGTAGGCGATCGCGAGGTGCTCCTCGGCGAGCTTGCTCACGGCGTAGGTCCAGCGGGCCTCCCCCACCGCGCCGATCACGGTCCGATCGCTCTCGGACGAGCTCAGCGCGTGCTGGCCGAACACCTCGCTCGTCGAGAAGCAGATCACCCGCTCGCATCCCGGCAGCTCGGCCGCGAACTCGAGCGTGTTGGCCGAGCCGACCATGTTCACGCGCATGGTCGTGATCGGGCTCTTGATCACCGTGTCGATCCCGGCGATCCCCGCCAGGTGGAACACCATGGTGGCGCCGTCCATGGCGCTGCGCAGGTGCTCGCGGTCGAGGACGTCGCCCTTGACCGCCTCGAGGTTCGGGTGCCCCCGGTGCGGGCTCGCCGACAGGGCGTCACGGGCGAACGTGTCGTAGACGACGACGCGGTTGCGCTCCACGAGCCGCCCGACGAGCGTCGAGCCGATGAACCCGGCCCCCCCCGTGATGAAGACCTTGTGCCCCTCGAGCTCGAGCGTCATCGCGGCACCACCTCCCAGATCCCGGGCCGCGCCTCGACGCACACCACCCGCGGGTCCGGCGCCCCGGGGCCGGGTCGAAGCGCGAAGAGCGTCAGCGGGGTCCCGGCCAGCGCGGTCTCGGAGACCTGGAGCCAGGCCGGCGCGAGGCCCGGATCAGGTGTGACCTGGAACCGCGGCAGGTGCGTGGCGCGGTCCAGGACCAGCGCCCGCGCGCCGAGCTCGTGCAGCCGCGACCAGAGCGTGACCGCGTCCTCCGCCGCGAAGACCCGCCCCGCCTCGTCGGGCCGCAGGGCGCACTGGAGCCGCGTGGCGTCGTGGTCGTAGCCGTCATAGCTGGCGAGCAGCCAGCGCTCGCCGGGCGCGACGTGCTCGCGCACCCAGCGCGCGACGACGGCGCGCGCCCCCCCCTCGCCCTCGAGATGGGAGCGGCGCACGGCCGCGGAGACCATGCGGTAGTCGACCACCGTGAGGCCCAGGACGGCGAGGGCGGCGGCAGGTGCCCCGACGCGCAGGAGCGGCAGCGTCGGCGCGGCGGCGAGCCGCTCGGCCACCCAGGCCACGCCGACGAGCCCGACGAGGAGGGGGGGGAAGACGTACCGCGGGGCCAGGATCGAGGGTCTGGCCGCCACCCACGCCACCAGGGCGACCGCCGCCGCGCCGGTCACGACCCACAGCTCGCGTCGGGCGGGCGGGCCGCCCCGGCGGCAGAGCAGCGCCAGCGGCGCGAACGCGGCCACGAGCGGGGACAGGTTCCCGTACTGCATGGGGTACTTCCCGAACACGAGGGCCAGCGGGTAGGTCGCCACGATCCAGCGCGTGTTCTCCGGCGAGTACCACTCCTGCGCGAACAGCGCTCGCACCCGGAGCACCGCCGCCGGGTCGCCGAACACCAGCCAGTTCTTGAGCGCGAGCGACGCGAGGCCGACGGCGGTCCAGCCGACGCCGACCAGGGCCGCCGCGACCACCCGCCGGGCGCGCCCCCCGGTCAGCGCCGGCGCCGGAGCGACGCGCCAGAGCGCGATCAGCGCGAGCAGCGGCGCGAGCACGGCCGCGTGCGAGAGCTTGGCCGCGATCGACAGCCCGGCGAAGAGCCCCGCGAGCGCGAGGGCGCGTCGCCCGACCGGCTCGGCCTCGAGCGCCCAGGAGACCGCCGCGACCCCGAGCGCCGCGGCCAGGAGCTCGGACTTGCCCGAGTAGAGCACGTTGAGGATCGCGCTCGAGCTGAGGAGCAGCGCCAGCGCCATGATGCGGCCGCGGGTCCCCAGGCCGACCTGCGCGCAGAGCCACGTGAGCGCCAGCGCGAGCGAGGCGAGCGCGGTCCAGGAGAGCGCCTTCGCGCCCAGCTCACCGTGCAGCAGGTAGCCGAGGGCGAAGTGCATCTCCGTGGCGAACCCGATGCGGGCGAACTGCTCGTACTCCGGGAGGAGCGTGAACCGATGAGTCTCGGCCACCAGCTTCGCCTGCGCGAGGTAGTAGGCGAGCGCGTCGCCCTCGGGGGGGTGCGCGGTGAGGAAGAGGCACCACAGGAGCAGCGCCGCGAGCGCCCCCGCGAGCAGCTGCCAGCAGGGCGCCTCCTCGCGCACCTGGGCGAGCACGCGCGCCGCGCCGCGGCGCGCGTGCCGCGCCACCTCGCGGGCGGCCCGCCAGCCAGGCAGGGCGGCGGCGAGCGTGGTGAGCAGCGCGGCCGTCGGGGTGAACGCCTCGAGCGCGGCCTGCGTCTGCCAGAGCGCCCCCAGGAGCCCCTGGCCCAGGACCAGCGCGGAGGCGAGCAGGCCCGCCGCGGGACGGGGCGCCCAGCCTTCGGCCCGCACCCCCAGCAGCGACAGCGCCCCTGCGCCCACGCACAAGCAGGCGGCCGCGTGGGCGGCCAGGAGGGCGAGCGCCCCGGCGAGCTCGACCCGGCGCGCCAGGAGGAGGACGAGCTCGGTCGCGGCCCAGACCGCGGGGAGGATCGTGAGCAACCTACCAGCCAACGACGTTCGCTCCGGATGCGCCACGTGCTCCGAGGCCGCCGCGCGCGAGTATACGCCCCGCCCTCGCCTGCACTCAGCGCCGGTCCCGCGCCCGGAGGCGAAGCACGACGCGGCGCAGGCGGGGCGAGCGGTCGGCCAGGCGGTCGCGGGCGCGGCGCAGGGCGGTGTCCAGCGGCCCCACGGCCGGCCCGAGCGCCGAGCGCGCGAGGAGGGCGGCGCGCCACAGGAGCGCGGGGGGGTCGTCGCGCGGACATTGGCCGAGGGCCAGGAGGTTGTAGCGGAGCCGCGGCAGCCAGGTCGCCCGCGAGAACCCGCAGGCCGTCGCGGCCTGCAGGTAGGCGCACGACCGCGCAGGCGCCTCGAGCTCGCGCACGGCCGCAGGGAGGTCCGGCATGGCGAAGAACTTGTCGGCGAGCCGCAGGTACTCCGCCGCCATGGCCAGGCCCGCCTCGGCGAGCGTGGCCTGCGCGCCGTGCACCCGGTAGCGCGCCACCGTGCTCGGCACCCGCGCCAGCGGCCCCGTGAGCGCCACCCGCAGCCAGAAGTCGAAGTCGGCGATGTAGCGGAACGCCGGGTCGCGGCCCTGGACGACCTCGAGGACGCGCCGGCGGAAGAAGGCGCCCGGCCCGGCGGGGAAGTTCATGAACCCGGCGACCATGCGGCCGAGGTCGAACTCCGGCGCGGTGACGTGACCGCAGGGGCGTCCGGCGAGGTCCATGAGCGCCCAGTCCCCGTAGACGCCCACGAGCGCCGGCGCGGCCTCGAGGCGCTCCACCGCAGCTCGCACGGCGTGGGGCTCGAGGGTGTCGTCGGAGCTCAGGACCCCCACGACCTCCCCCGCTGCCAGCGAGAAGCCTCGGTTCACCGTCCGCGACTCCCCCATGTTGGCGTGCGCGTAGGCGCGGAGCCGCCCCGCGTAGCGGGCGAGCACCTCGGGTGTGTGGTCGGTCGACCCGTCGTCGAGGACGATGAGCTCGACCCTGGGGTAATCCTGCGCGAGGACGCTCTCGATGGTCTCGACGAGGAGGTCCGCCCGGTTGTAGGCGGGGGTGACGATCGTCACCAGCGGCCCGACGCTCACCGCGTCCCCCGCGCCCGGGCCGCGATCCGTTCGTAGCAGGCGACCACCTGCGGGCGGATCAGCCGCTCGTCGAGCCTCGACGCCACCACGTCGGCGTTCAGGACCGCCGCCCGGTCGACCAGCGCATCGTCCGTGAGGGCCCGGCGCAGGGCGCGCGCGACCGCCTCCGGGTCCTCCGGCGGGACGAGCAGGCCCGACTCGCCGTGCGTGAACCACTCGCCCGCCGCGCTGGTGTCGGACTGCACCGGGAACGAACCCATGACCATCGCCTCGAGCGCCGACGTGCTGATCGCGTCCCCGATGCTCAGCCCGATCGACACGCGGGCCCGCCCGTGGGCGCCGAGCACCTGCGGGTGCGAGGACCGCTGCTCGAGCACCTCCAGGCGCATGCCCGTCTCGAGGCAGAGGAGGCGCGCCGCCAGCACGACATCGTCCTCGGCGGAGTAGAGGGCGAGCGTGCGCCCGCGCAGCAGGTCGGCGCAGCGGCGCAGGGCGGCGAGGGCGACCAGCGCGCGCCCGGCCCAGCCCTGGTAGCCCTTGAGGGCGATGACGTCGCGGGTGGAGGGTTGGCCGCCGCGGAGCGCGCGGCAGGCGGCGAGGTCGTAGCCGCCGGCGTTCGGGAGGACGGGCAGGACCTCCTTCGTGAACCCGAGCTGCCGGCCAAGCTCCACGTCGCGCTGGCACTCGCAGTCGTAGTAGTCGCACGCGGCCAGGATCCGCCTGAGCACGGCCTCCTGCTCGGGCAGGCGACCGAGCAGGTAGATGTCGCTGCCCCAGTTGGTGGCGATCCACGGGGGGAAGCGCCCGCCCAGGCGCTCACGGGCTTCGAGAGCCAGCCGCCCCGCCTGGTTCAGCTCGAGCGAGTGGACGATGTCCGGGCGGAGGCGCGCGATGGCCCGCGCCAGAAGCTGGGCGCGATGGGGGACCAGACGCTCGAGGTGGTGCTCGACGCCGCCGCCGATCGAGAGCGGGAACCAGAGCCCCCGCTGGCGGACCGACGGGTGATGCCGCACCAGGAGGCCGCGCGGAAAGCGCAGCTCCGCTCGCGGCAGGAAGGGGGGCTTGCGCAGGAGGCTGTGGACGGTCACCTCGCGGAGGGCGGGGTGCGCCTCGCGGCCCGACGACGAGAACAGGTGCAGGTCCCAGCCCCGGCCCGTCAGCTGGTTGATCCACCGGGCCGTGTGGATGCTGCTGGCCATCGCGACGAAGAGGATGCGCACGGTCGAAGGGTAACAGTCAGAGGGGAGTTGGGGCGGACCCGGCGGTGAGCGCGCCGAGGAAGGCCGCCCTCGCCGCCGGGAGGGCGAACTCCTCGGCCGCGGCGCGCGCGCGCGCCGCGAGCTCGGCGACGCGCCCGGGCTCGTCGCGGACGCGCCGCAGCGCGGCCACGAGCGCCGCCGGCTCGGGCCGATCGACGACCAGTCCGCAGCCGCGCTCGCGGAAGAACCGCGCGACGAACGAGTCGGCGGGCGCGTGGACCAAGATCGGCCGCCCGGCGCGGAGGTACTCCCCCAGCTTCCCGGGGGCCGAGGTGCGGATGACCTCGGGGATGCGGGAGCGGAACGCCAGCGGGAGGAAGAGCACGTCGGCCGCGCGCTGCGCGCGGACTGCCTCCCGCGGCGAGAGCAGCCCGTGCGTCGTGACCGGCCCCGTGAGGTCTGCGTCGCGGAGCGCCGCCGGGGTCGCGCCGGTGTAGAGGTGCAGACTGGCGCCGGGGACATCGGCCAGCGCCGCCGCGAGGCGCCTGAGCTCGTCGAGCTGCGCGTGGTACACCGATCCGGTGTAGACCACCCGGAGCCCCGCGGACGCGGGCGACGGAGCCGGGGGCTCGTCGTCGCCCTGGAGCGCCGGGTCGAAGGGGTTGCGCACGATCACTGGCCGGAGCCCATGGCGGCGCTCGTAGGCCTCCGCCATGAGCTCGTTCGGCACGATCACGGCCGCGGCATCGCGCAGGGCGAGCGTCTCGGCGGCGCGGGCGAACAGCCGCCGCCGCCGCGACGGCCACTGGCAGACGTAGTCGTCGAACATGTAGGCGAAGAAGGGCAGCCGGAGCCGCCGGCTGGCGAGGGCCGCGGCGGGGATGTCGAGGATGTCACCGGTGCAGGCGACGACCGCCGCGCAGCCCTCCTCCAGCGCCACCCGGGCGATGACTCGCGCGCGGGCCGCGAGCGCCTCGAGGTGGGCCACTCCGCGCAGCCCGCGAGGCCGCCAGGGGGCGGGGGCGAAGCGGGTCGTGGGCGCCGGCAGGGGCGCCAGGTCCCCGTCGCCCGCCGGCGCCTGCCCCGTGAGGAGGCAGTAGCTGGTCGCCGGGAGGTCGCGGAGCAGCCGGGCGAGGACCACTGACTGCCCCGAGCAGGCCGGCGGCAGTGCGTGCGAGACGAGCGCGAACTTCGCGCCTGTCGGGGTCCGGGGGCTCACGAGCGCTCCTGCACGTCAGAGCGACTCTAACGCTCGCGCGCCGCGCGCCGAGGTCCGCCGTGGCGTGAATGGCCACATCGCTCGCCCGGGGGTAGACTGCGCCCGGGGTGCTATCGATGACGGCCTCGTCCAGGCCCCTCGAGGGAAAACGGATCCTCGTCACGGGGGGCACCGGCTCGCTGGGCAAGGTCCTGGTCCGGCGCCTGCTCGCCGGCGAGCTGGGGGCGCCGGCCGAGGTCGTCGTCTTCTCCCGCGACGAGGCCAAGCAGCACTACATGCGCCTCGCCTACCAGCGGCTGCGCGTCGCGACGGACGAGGTGATCTACCGGGGCGGCCAGGAGCGGCTGCAGTTCCTGATCGGCGACATCCGCGACCCCAGGGCCGTGAGCCGCGCGCTGCGCGGGATCGACGTGGTCTTCTCGGCCGCCGCGCTGAAGCAGGTGCCCACCTGCGAGTACCACCCGTATGAGGCCGTGCTCACGAACATCGAGGGCGCGCAGAACCTCGTGCGGGCGATCCACGAGCAGCGATGGCCGGTCGAGCTCCTCGTCGGCATCTCGACCGACAAGGCGGTCAAGCCCGTCAACGTCATGGGCATGACCAAGGCGCTCCAGGAGCGCATCGTCCAGGCGGCGAACATGTTCATCCCGGGCACACGCTGCGTGTCGGTGCGCTACGGCAACGTGCTCGCCTCGCGAGGGTCGGTGATCCCACTCTTCCACGAGCAGCTGCGCGCGGGCGGGCCGGTGACGATCACGCACCGGGAGATGACACGCTTCTTCCTCACGCTCGACGCCGCGGTGGACACGGTGTTCGCGGCCGTCACCGGGGCCCGCCCCGGGGAGACCTACGTGCCGCGCGTCCCCGCCGCCCGCATGGTGGACGTCGTCGAGGCCCTCGCCGGCGCGCGCGAGGTGCAGGTCCAGTTCACGGGCATCCGGCCGGGCGAGAAGGTGCACGAGGTCCTCATCTCGGAGGAGGAGGTCGCGCGGACCCACGATCGGGGCGCCTACTACGCGGTCGCCTCGATCCTCCCCGAGGTCCACCGGGGCGACGTTCCCGCCTGCCCGCCGCTCGCCGGCGAGTACAGCTCCGCGGAGTCGCTCATGAGCCCGCCCGAGGTGCGGGCGTTCCTCGAGCGGCACGGCCTGACCCTCGAGCAGGCCCAGGCCGGTGGCGCGGAGGAAGAGCTCCTCCGGTGAGGGTCGTCGTCCTCGGCGGCTCCGGGATGCTGGGCAGCGCCCTGCTCGCCGTCCTATGCCGGGAGCCCGGGCTCGAGCTGCACGCCTCGGCGCGGACGGAGTCGCTCGCCCGGGCCATGGCCGCGCGCGTCCCGGGCGTGCGCTGGTTCCTGCTCGACGCGGCGGCGCCCGCGCTCGATCGGCTGCCGGCGGGCGCGGACTGGGTCATCAACGCGGTCGGCGTGATCAAGCACCTCATGCGCGCCGACGACCCGGCCAGCATCGAGCAGGCGATCCTCGCCAACGCGCTCCTGCCTCACCGGCTCGCGGCCTGGGCCACGGCGGCCGGCGCGAGGGTGCTCCAGATCGCGACCGACTGCGTCTACTCGGGCGTGAGCGGCGGCTACGCGGAGGACGCCCCGCACGACGCGCTCGACGCCTACGGCAAGACGAAGAGCCTTGGGGAGGTGCGCGGGCCGGGGCTCCTGCACCTGCGCTGCTCGATCGTCGGCCCCGAGGCACGGGGGCGGCGGTCGCTCCTCGAGTGGCTCCTGGAGCGGCCGCCGGGGGCGACCGTCCCCGGGTTCACGAACCACCGCTGGAACGGTGTGACGACCCTGCACTTCGCCCGCCTCGTGCGCGGGCTCCTGCGCGGCGGCGACGGCGCGCCGGAGAGCGGGCTGCAGCACGTGGTGCCAGCCGACACGATCACCAAGGCCGACCTCCTGGCCGCCTTCGCCCGGCGGCTCGGCCGGAGCGACCTGACGATCGTCCCTGGCCCGGCCGAGGCCGCCGTGGACCGGACGCTCGCCACGCGCGCGCCGGAGCGGAACCTGGCGCTGTGGCGCGCCGCCGGCTACGACCGGCCGCCCTCGATCCTCGCCATGCTCGACGAGCTCGCCGCCTGGGACTACCCGTTCCGCGGGCTGGAGGCGCCGCCGTGAAGGTCATCACCGTCCTCGGCACCCGGCCCGAGATCATCCGGCTGAGCCGGATCATCCCCCGGCTCGACGCCGCGTGCGAGCACACGGTCGTGCACACCGGCCAGAACCACGACCCGGCCCTGAACGAGGTCTTCTTCGAGCAGCTCGGGCTCCGCCGGCCCGACGTCCACCTCGACGTCCGCGGGGCGAGCTTCGCGGAGCAGATCGCGCAGATCCTCACCCGCTGCGAGGCCGTCCTGCGCGAGCGGCGCCCGGACCGCCTCCTGGTCCTCGGGGACACCAACAGCGGCCTGAGCGCCTACGTGGCCAAGCGCCTGCGGATCCCCGTGTATCACCTCGAGGCGGGCAACCGGTGCCACGACGACCGCGTCCCCGAGGAGGTCAACCGCCGGGTGATCGACCACTCGAGCGACGTGCTCATGCCCTACACGGAGCGGAGCCGCGACAACCTGCTCGCCGAGGGCTTCCCCGGCCGGCGCCTCCACGTGGTCGGCAACCCGATCTTCGAGGTGCTCGAGCACCACCGCGCGGACATCGACCGGTCGGCGATCCTCGACGCGCTCGGGCTCGCGCCCCGGAGCTACCTCCTCGTCACGGCGCACCGCGAGGAGAACGTCGACGACCCGCGCCGGCTCGGCGCCCTGGTCGAAGGGTGGCGCCTGCTGCGCCGAGAGCTCGGGCGCCCGCTCATCGTCTCCGTCCACCCGCGGACGCGGCGCCGCCTGCAGGAGTTCGGCCTGGCCCCGGGCGACGAGCAGGTCCGGCTGCTCGAGCCGCTCGGGCTCTTCGACTTCGTGCGCCTCGAGCGCGAGGCCCTCTGCGTCCTGAGCGACAGCGGCACCGTGCAGGAGGAGTGCTGCATCCTCCGCGTCCCCAACGTGACGCTCCGTGACTCGACGGAGCGGCCCGAGACGATCGACTGCGGCAGCAACATCCTCTCGGGCGTCGAGCCGGAGGCCGTCCTGCGCTGCGCCCGGCTGGTGACGAGCCAGCCGCCGCGCTGGACGCCCCCGCCGGAGTACCTGGCGGCGGAGGTGAGCGCAACGGTGTGCAGGGTCGTTCTGGGGGCGCCGCCGCTCTCCGCGCGCTGAGCGTTCGACATGGACGTGATCGGCTACGTGTCCCCCGCGGGTCGCGCGGCCGACGCCCCCCCGGGGCGCCGCGAGACGCGCCAGGGCAGGGAGGGCAGCACGACGCCGGGTGGGAGCCGGCCGTCGTCGAGCGGCACGTCGACCATGCTCCCGTAGGCCGAGGTGGCCCGGAGCTTGAACCGCAGCGCCTGGTCGGCCCGGAAGACCGGCTCCTCGGTGACCGGCACGTCCGCGACGATGTGCAGCGCGTAGTCGCCCGGCATGAGGAGCTTCGCCGGGACGTCGCACGCGCTCAGGTACCGCCCCGCGGCGCGCGGGCCTGGACCCCACTCCGGGTCCTCCACGTCGGCGGCGTGGAACACGACCAGACCGTCGGTCTGGCGGACCAGGTGGAACCCGACGCTGAGCCCGAGCACGTCGGCCAGCACCTCGTACTCGAGCTCGACGCGGAGGGGGCGCGCGCCGTCGAGCACCGCGGAGGGGCCGCCGGTGTGGTCGAGCAGCCTGACCGCCTCCAGCCGCGCCTTGTCCCGCCCCGGGCGCGCGTCCCCTGTCCACTCGCGCGTGGGCCAGTACCGCTCCTGGCCCGGGCCCGTCGCCATGAACTCCATGTAGCTCGCCGCCACGTCCTCGGCGCGCCCGAAGCCGGCCAGCCGGCCGGCCTCGAGCCACATGCCTAGCTTGCACAGCCGCGTCATCGCCGCGATGTCGTGGCTGACGAAGATCACGGTGCGCCCCTCGCTCGCGACCGCCTCCATGCGATCGAGACACTTGCGCTGGAAGGCGATGTCGCCGACCGCCAGCACCTCGTCGGCGAAGAGGATCTCGGCCTCGAGGTGCGCGGCGACGGCGAAGCCGAGGCGCACCTGCATCCCGGTCGAGTAGCGCTTGAGCGGGACGTCGATGAAGGGCCCCAGCTCCGCGAACTCGACGATCTCGTCGAACTTGCGCGCGATCTCCGCGCGCTTCATGCTCAGGAGCGACCCGAACAGGTAGACGTTGTCGCGGCCGCTCAGGTCGGGGTGGAACCCCGTCCCGACCTCGAGGAGCGAGCCGCAGCGGCCGCGCGCCTCCACCCACCCTTCGGTCGGTGGCGTGATCCGCGACAGGATCTTGAGGAGCGTGGACTTCCCCGAGCCATTGCGCCCGACGAGGCCGACCACGTCGCCCCGCTGAAGCTCGAAGGAGATGTCGCGGAGCGCCCAGAGCGCGTCTCGCCCGGCTGGCCTGGGAGCACCGTCCGTCCGCCCGAGCAGGCGGCGGAGCGGCGACCGGAGCGCCTCCTCGAGGAGGTCCTTGACCCGCCCCGAGCCCAACCCGGGGGCGAGCGAGTAGCGCTTCCCGACGCCCGACGCCCGCAGGACCACATCGCTCGCCACGGGCCCGATCACACGACGTCCGCGACGGTGTGCTCCACCCGCCGGAAGAGCGCGAAGCCGGCCAGCGCCACGCCGGCCGTCACCAGCAGGGAGATCGGCAGCACCGGGGAGAGCGGCGCGCGCTCCGGGCCCAGCAACGTCCAGCGGAACAACTCGACCACACCGGCCATCGGATTGACGCCGAGCAGCGGGCGCCAGCGCTCCGGGACGAGCTCGGAGGGCCACATGATGGGCGTGGCGAACATGAGCAGCTGCCCGAGCAGCGGCGTGGCCGCCCGGAAGTCCCGGAACCTGACCGTGAGGGCCGCGAGCCAGAGGGAGACGCTCAGGCTGACGGCCAGGGCGAACAGCACGGCGACCGGGGCGGCCAGGAGCGTCGGGCCTGGCGAGAACCCGAAGGCCGCCATGAGCAGGAGCGCGAACGGGAGCGCCATGATCACGTCGACCACTCCGGTCATCACAGCCGCGATCGGCAGGACGGCGCGTGGGAAGTAGACCTTGTTCAGCATCGCCTGGTTGATCACGAGGCTGTTCCCCGCGTCGAGGCCGCGGGCGAAGAGAGCCCAGGGGATCAGGGCCGTGTAGACGAAGACCGGGTAGGGCACCCCCCCCGTCGAGACCCTGACCAACAGCCCGAGGACCACCGTGAGGACCGCCGCGCTGAGCATCGGCTGCAGCAGGACCCACGCGCTGCCGATCACGGTCTGGTGATAGCGGGCCTTCAGGTCGCGGTAGACGAGGAAGTAGAGGACCTCGCGATACCTCCACAGGTCCCGGACCCCCTCCCTCAGGCCCGTCGCGCTCCCGTCGATACGGACGACGACGTCGGAAGCGGCGCACTCGGACGGGACCGTGGGCATGGCTCGGGTGCGCGCAGGATAGCCGTCAGCGGCGTGGGGTCAACAAGCGAGGCCGCCGTGGTCGCGCCGCGCGCCCAGCGCTAGACTCCCGCCCAGAGGAACCCATGGCAGGGCGCAGCCTTCGCTGGCTCGGGCGACGCGTGCGTGACGAGTTGAGCAGGCCGCTCCTCCCTCACCTCGGGCGGCTCGTCGGGCACATGGCACGGTCCGGCTGGGGGACCTCGGAGTGCCTCGCCGCGGGCAGCCTGCCGCTGCCCGTTCACTTCTACTCCCCCGTGCCCGACCTCGGCGACCTCGACGCGCGCGACGTGTGGCGGCGCAGGAGCGACCTGGCCGGGGTCGACCTGAGGACCGACGACCAGCTCGTGCTCCTGCGCGAGCTCGGCGGGGCGTTCGCTGACGAGTGCGCCTGGCCACTGTCAGCGTCCGGCGACGAGCACGCCTTCCATCTCGACAACCCCGCCTTCTCGTTCGGCTGCGCCGCCTCGACCCACTGCATGCTGCGGCGGCTGCGGCCTCGCCAGGTGATCGAGGTCGGCTCCGGCTTCTCGTCACGCGTAATCTCGGCCGCGCTGTTGCGCAACCAGTCGGAGGGCGCCGAGGCAGCCGACTACACGATCGTGGACCCATACCCCTCGGCGTCGACCCGGACCCTCCCGGGACTCACGCGCCTCATTCAGGAGCGGGTCGAGCTCCGCCCGTCCGGGGACTTCGAGCGGCTCGAGGCAGGGGACGTGCTGTTCGTCGACTCGGGCCACACCGTCCGCATCGGCGGCGACGTCAACTTCCTGATCCTCGACGTGCTGCCTCGCCTCGCACCGGGCGTCGTCGTCCACTTTCACGACATTCCCCTCCCCTACGAGTACCCGCGCGCCTACTACGCGAACCCCTCGTTCCGGGCGCTCTGGACGGAGGCTTACCTGCTCCAGGCCTTCCTCGCCTTCAACGCGGCGTACGAGGTCGTGCTCGCCCTCGCCTACCTGATGATCGAGAAGCGTGAGGCCTTCCACGCCGCCTTCCCGTCGCGGGCCGACCCCCGCGGGCTGGGCGTGAGCGGGAGCTTCTGGATTCGTCGCACCCCCGCCTAGCCGTGCGCCGCTACCTCCTCTCCCTGGTCTCCGAGCGCACGCGCCCCACCGGCGTCGGCACCTACGCGCTCGAGGTCGCCCGGGCGATCGGGCCGCTGCTCGGGGCCGACGAGCGCCTCGTCGTCGCGCGCCACCGCGACTTCCCCGCCTGCGACCAGGCCGGCGTCGACGAGGTCGCGCTCGCCTTCCCGGCCGGCCGGACGGCGTGGCGCCGCGCCGCCGAGCAGACGCTCCTGCCCGCCGTGGCCCTCCGCGCGCGGGCGACACTGGTGCATGCGTTCAACTACGCCCTCCCGGCCGCGTGGACCGGCCCCGCCGTGCTCAGCCTCATGGAGGACCGCGCCTACCGCGAGCGCGCCGCCGGCGGGCCCCTCGACCGGGCCCTCGCCCGGGCCTTCCGCCGGTGCGCGCGGCGGGCGACGGGGCTGAGCGCGATCTCCGCCCACGGCGCGCGCCGCTGCGCCGAGAGCTTCGGCGTCGACGCCGCCCGGATCGTGATCGCCCCGCCCGGCGTCGACCACGCCGCCTTCGCCGCGTTCACCGCCGTAGAGGACGCGCGGCGCGCGGCCGTGCGCGCCCGCCTGGGCCTGGGCGACCGGCCCGTCGCGCTGTTCGTGGGCGAGGTCGAGCCGCACAAGAACGTCCCCCGCCTGATCGACGCCTTCGCCGCCGTGGCCGCCCGCGACCCGGCGCCGGTTCTCGTGATCGCCGGCGGCCGCGGCGCCGACCTCCCGGCCGCCCGGACCCGCGCCGCGCCGCTCGGCGAGCGCGTGCGCTGGCCGGGCTACCTGCCGCGCGCGGACCTCCTGGCCCTGATCGCCGCCGCCAGCGTCGTCGCCCTCCCCTCGCTCGACGAGGGCTTCGGCATGCCCGTGCTCGAGGGCTTCGCCGCCGGCGTCCCCGTCCTGGCCTCGACCGCCGGTGCACTCCCCGAGACGGCCGGCGACGCCGCCCTGCTGGTCGACCCGACCGACGGGGCCGCGATCGCCGCCGGCCTCGAGCGCCTCCTCCGCGACGAGGACCTCCGCGCCGCCCTCGTCGACCGGGGCCGGGCCCGGGCCGCGGAGTTCACCTGGAGCCGCGCCGCCGCCCGGATCCTCGACCTCTACCGGCAGGTGGCCGACTGCGTACCGGTTGCCCCCCGGGAACGCCGCCGGTAAGATCGCCCTCTCCTGGAGAGGTGCCAGAGCGGTCGAATGGGCTGGTTTCGAAAACCAGTGAGGCCTCACGGCTTCCGGGGGTTCAAATCCCCCCTTCTCCGTGACTCGCGACGACATACGACGAGACAGTTGGCGTGTCCGTTGCATACTGGGGCGTCGGGGTCCTGGCCATCCGCCGGGGCGCCGACGCCTCGGTGTGTACAGGACTCAGAGGGGGGCCTCGATGCGCGTCTACTGCCTCAACGCGCCCTTCCACCGCAACTACAGCTCTCACCAGCGCTCGCCGGCCGTCACCAAAAGCCGGACGCTGTACTACCCGATCTGGCTGGCCTACGCGGCCGGCCTGCTCGAGGCCGAGGGCTTCGACGTGCGCCTCGTCGACGGCCCGGGCGAGGACATCACCTTCGAGGAGGCCGTGCGCCGCGGCCGCGAGTTCGGCCCGCAGCTCGTCCTCGTCTCGACGTCGACCCCCTCGATCGACAACGACATCAAGGCCGCCCAGGCCCTGAAAGAGGCCACCGGCGCCTACACGGTGCTCGTCGGCACCCACATGTCCGCCGAGCACCAGGGCGTCCTCGCGCGCGCCCCGGAGGTCGACGCCGGCACGCGGCAGGAGTACGACTGGACCGTCCTCGAGCTGGCGCAGGCCCTCGAGGGCGGCCGCCCGCACGCCGAGGCCGGCCGCGGCATCCTGGGCCTCACCTGGCGCCAGGGCGACGCGCTCGTCGTCGAGCCCGATCGGCCGTTCCAGGCCGACATCTCGTCGCTGCCCCACGCGGCGCGCGTCTACGAGCGCCACCTGTTCGGCCACTGGACGCGCTACTTCTACGCGATCACGCGCCACCCGGTGGTCACGATCATCACCGGCCGCGGCTGCCCCTACCGCTGCAACTACTGCCTCTTCCCGCAGACGCTCACGGGGCACAACTACCGCCGGCGGCCGGTCGAGGCGGTCGTCGACGAGTTCAAGTTCATCGAGCGCCACTTCCCCGGCGTGCGCGAGGTCTTCATCGAGGACGACACGCTCACCGTCGACAAGAAGCGCTGCCGCCGCCTGGCCGAGGAGATGATCCGGCGGCGCGTGAAGGTGCGCTGGACGGCCAACGCTCGCTGCGACGTCGACTACGAGACCCTGCGCCTCATGCGCGCGGCCGGCCTGCGCCTCCTGTGCGTGGGCGTGGAGAGCGCCGACCAGGAGATCCTCGACAACGTCGAGAAGAAGATCGAGGTGGGCCAGATCGGCCGCTTCTTCGACGACGCGAAGAAGGCCGACGTCATGGTCCACGGCTGCTTCATGGTCGGCAACCAGGGCGAGACGCGCGACAGCCTCGAGCGCACCCTGGCCTTCGCCAAGCGCCTGAACCCGGACACGGCGCAGTTCTTCCCGCTCATGGTCTACCCGGGCACGCGCGCCTACGAGTGGGCCGACAAGGCCGGCATGCTCGAGACGCGCGACTGGTCGCGCTGGCTCACCCCCGAGGGCCTCCACCGCAGCGTCGTCGTCCGCCCCGACCTGCCGTCCGAGGACCTGCGGCGCTTCTGCGACCGGGCGCGGCGCGAGTACTACCTGCGCCCGAACTACATCGCCCGCAAGGCCCGGCAGGTGGCCACGGACCCCTACGAGGCCGGCCGGACGATCAAGTCGCTGGCCACGTTCGCGCGCTTCCTGCTGCACCGGGACGGCGGGGCGACGATCGCCGAGCCTGGCCGCCAGGCGTGACGCGGCGCCCCCCCTCGTCGATCATTCCGGGCCCGCCATGACGCCCGCCGCGACCGTCATCATCCCGGCCCGCGACGCCGCCGCGACCATCGGCCAGGCCGTGCGCGCGGTGCGCGACCAGACGGACGCCGGCGGGCGCGGGGTCGAGGTCGTCGTCGTCGACGACGGGTCGGTCGACGGCACGGGCGAGGCGGCCCGCGCGGCCGGCGCCCGGGTCCTGCGCGGGGCGGGCGACGGCCCGGCGAAGGCGCGGAACCTCGGCCTGGCCGAGGTGACGACCCCGCTCGTGGTCTTCACCGACGCCGACTGCGCGGCCCGCCCGGGCTTCATGGCCGCGCTCCTGGCCCCGTTCTCCGACCCGGCGGTCGGCGGCGCCAAGGGCGCCTACGAGACCGAGCAGCGGGCCCTCGTCGCGCGCTTCGTGCAGCAGGAGTACGAGGAGCGCTACGCGCGGATGTCCCGCCGGCCGGCGATCGACTTCATCGACACCTACGCGGCCGCCTACCGCGCGGACCTGCTGCGCGCCGTGGGCGGCTTCGACGAGCGCTACCGCGTGCCGTCGACCGAGGACCAGGAGCTGTCGTTCCGCGTGGCCGCGACCGGCGCGCGGCTCGTGTTCGCGCCCGGGGCCCGCGTGGCCCACCTGCACGCGGCCACGCTGGGCGCCTACGCGCGCAAGAAGGCCAAGATCGGCTACTTCAAGGTGGCCACCCTGCGCCGGCACCCGGGCAAGGCGGTCGACGACGCCCACACGCCGGCGACCCTCAAGCTCCAGGTCCTCCTCGCCTGGCCGGCCGTGGCCCTGGCCCTGGCCGCCGGCCTGTGGCTGACCCTGCGCCCGCCGCCCCCCGCCTGGGCCCTGGCGGCGCTCCTGCCCGCGGCGCTGTTCGGCCTCTCCGCCCTGCCGCTCGCGGCGCGCTGCCTCCGGCGCGACCCGGCCGTCGGGCTCGTCGCACCCGCGCTGATCCTCGTCCGGGCCCTGGCCCTGGCGGCCGGCCTGGCGGCCGGGGTGCTGGCCGAGTGCCGCGGGGGCGTCCTGGCCGGAGCGCCGCGCCCCGCATGATCCGGCCCACCCGCGGCGAGGCGCTCCTGCTCGGCCTGATCGACCTGGCGGTCGTCGTCGTGGCCTTCGTCGCCGCCTACGAGCTGCGCTTCTCGCTCGAGGTCGGCGCGGTCACGCTCGCGCCGGCGACCTTCGAGCGCTACGCCGAGGCGCTCGTCGTCGTCGCCGCGGTGGTCCTCGTCGTCCTGCGCAGCCGCGGCCTCTACGACCACGTGCCCCCGCGCGGGATCGACGTCCTCGAGGAGTCGCTCGGCGCGGTGACCCTGGCCTCGGTCGTCGTGCTCGCGGCGAGCTTCTTCTACCGCGACTTCAGCTACTCGCGCTCCGTGTGCCTCCTGGCCTGGGGCCTCCTGGTCGTCGGCGTCGCCGCCCCGCGCCTCCTGCTCATGGCCCGCCGGCGGCGGCGCTACGCGCGCGGCCTCGACCTCGTGCCGGCCGTGATCGTGGGCGCCCCCGGCCGCGCCCACGACCTGGCCAGGCGCCTGGCCAGCCACCGCCGCTACGGCCTCGACGTGCGCGGGGTCGTCACGCCGGGCGCCGCGCCGCCGCCCGCCGCGCCCGACGCCCCGCCGTGGCTCGGGCCGCTCGACCAGCTCGAGCTGGCGATCGGCGGCGCCGGCGCGCGCGAGGTGCTGATCTGCGACACCCTCGAGCGGCTCGAGCTCCTGGGCGTCCTCGAGACCTGCGAGGCGATCGGCGCCGAGGCGCGGGTCGTGCCCTGCGTCTACGACCTGTTCACGACCGCCCGCGACCTGACCGAGCTGCACGGGGTCCCGTTCATCGCCGTGCGCGAGCGGCGCTTCGAGCTCGTGTCGAGGGCCGCCAAGCGCGCGGTCGACCTCGTGGTGGGCGGCGCGCTCCTCGTCGCGGCCGCGCCCGTGATCGCGCTCCTGGCCCTCCTCGTGCGCCGCGAGAGCCCGGGCGCGGCGCTGTTCGTGCAGCGCCGCGTGGGCGAGGGCGGCGTCCCCTTCCGCATGTGGAAGCTGCGCTCCATGGTCGACGACGCCGAGGCGCGCCTGCGCGACCTCGTCGACGTCGAGCGGCTCGCGGCCCCGGTGTTCAAGCTCGAGGACGACCCGCGGGTGACGCGCGTCGGCCGCTTCCTGCGCCGCTGGAGCCTCGACGAGCTGCCGCAGCTCTGGAACGTGGTCAAGGGCGACATGAGCCTCGTCGGCCCGCGCCCCGAGGAGGAGGCGATCGTCGCCCGCTACGACGCGCACCACCGGCGGCGCCTGAAGGCCAAGCCGGGGCTCACGGGGCTGCAGCAGCTCGAGGCCCGCGCGTCGAGCGACCTCGACGAGCGCGTGCGCCTGGACGTCTACTACATCCGGCGGCGCACGCTCCTGTTCGACCTGTGGCTGCTCGCGCGCACCCCCTGGGCGGTCCTCCGCGGCAAGGGCGCCGTGTGACGCGCGGCCGGGAGCGGGCCGCCCTGCTCGCGCTCCTGGCCCTCGGGGCGGCGCTGCGCCTGGCCCGCCCGGGGGCCGACCTGCCGCTGGCGTACGAGGCGACCGACGCGCCGATCCAGGACGCGCTGTGGTACCTCGAGGCCGCCACGTGGGAGGCCGAGGGCCTCCCGCGCGACCTCGAGCTCGCCCCGCCCTACGACCCGCCGGTGTGGGTGCAGGTCGGCCGCGTGTGGTTCGCGCTCGCCGGCGTGTCGCTCGCCTCGGCGCAGGCCCTGGGCGCCGTCGTGTCGCTGCTGACCGCCCTGCTGGCGTGGCGCGTCGCCCGGGCGGCGCTCGGCGCCGCGGGCGGGCTGACGGCGGCGGCCGTGCTCTGCACCCTGCCGCCGTTCGTGTGGCTATCGCGGACGACGCTGGTCTACGGCCCGGCCGCCCTGGCCCTGACCGCCGCGGCGGCGCTGGCCCTCGCGGCCGGCCGCCGCCCGCGCCAGGGGGCCTGGGGGCTCCGAGGCGGCGCCTGGGCGGCGCGCTCGGGCTGTGGCGTTGGCCAGCCTGGAGGTGGCGGGCGCCGGCCCTGGCGCGCGAGGCGCGCTCGCGGCGGTCGGCGCCGGCGGCCTCGTCGGCTGGTGGCGGCTTCGGCGGGCGCGGCCGGACCAGGCGTGGCGCGGCGCGCTGCTGCTCGCCGCCTGGGCGATCGTCGTCGCCACCACGCTGGTCCTGCGCCCGCCGGCGGCCGCCCTCACCGGCGGCCTGGCGCTCCTGCACGTCACGCGAGCGCGCGGCCGCCTTCGAGAGGTCGGCGCGCTCCTGGGGGTCGCGGGGCTCGGCCTCGTCCTCCTGCTCGCCTGGGACCCGGGCGCGCTCCGGGCGCACACGCTCGACCGCCTCCAGCGCTACGTGACGTCGCCGGGCCTCGACGCCGCCGCGCTCGCCACGCGCGCCCTGCGCCTCGGCGGGGCGCCGGCCCTGGACGGCACCGGGAGCGGCTTCCTGCCCCTGGCCCCGGGCGCGGCGCTCGTCGCCTGCCTGGGCGCGGCCGTGGCCCTCGGCCGCCTGCGGTCGCGCGGCCGCTCGAGCGACCTGGCCGCCCTGGCGCTCGGGTGGGCGCTCCTGTTCGGGGTCGGGGCCGTGCTCTCGAGCTACCGCCCGCTGCGCTACTTCGCCGTCCTCGCGCCGCCGCTCGCCCTCCTGGCCGCCTTCGCCGTGGCGCGCCTGGCCACCGGTCGATCGCCGCAGGTGGGCGCACGCGCGGCCGCCGCCGTGGCCGCCCTGGCGGCGCCGCACGCGCTCGACCTGCTCGCGGGCCCGCTCCGGCTCCCCGACCTGCTCCTGGCGGCCGGCACGGGCGCCATCGTGGCGGCCGCCCTGGTCCGCGCCCGCCTCGCGCTCCCGGTCGGGACGCCGCGCGCCCTGGCCCTGGGGGCCCTGGTCGTGGCGACCGGGCCCGGGGCGGCCGCGTGCGCCCTGGACCTCGCCCGCCCGACCTGGAGCACCGCGCAGGCGAACCGCGCCGCCGCCGCCGCCCTCGGGCCCGGGGCCTCGCTCGTGGGGCCGCACGCCTCGGTCCTGGCCCTCGGGCACGGGGTCACCCGCCGCCGCGCGCCGTGGATCGACGCCGCGCCGGAGCGGATCGACGCCACGATCGAGCGCCTGCGCCTGGTCGGGGCCACCCACATCGCCCTGGGGATCGAGCAAGCCCGGTCGAGCCGCCTGCTCCATGCCCTGGCGGAGCGGGGGGTCCCCACGACCCTCGTGGGGATCTTCCTACCCCGCGGGACCCCGGTCCTCCTGGTCCGGCTCCCCTGGGCCACGGAAGGTGGGACGTACTCCCTCTCCGCCTTCGAGCGGCGCCGCCTCGGCGACGCCGATCCTGGCGCGCCGCCGACCGCCGAGGAGGAGGACGACCTGCTCCTCCCCCGGGTCCGGGCCCTGGCGCTGGAAGGGCTGACGGAGCGGGCCGACGCTGTGGCGATCGCCTCGGCGTCCGAAAACACAGAACTTATGCACGCAGCCCGCCGGGCCATCGCCGCGGGGGGGCAACGGTGAGTCGTTTCCCCTGCGCGCTTGAATCGGCAGGACCGATTGGTATAAATCCCGCCTGCGGGGCGCCTCCCGTGCCCCTCTTCGTCACTGGAGTGACGTTCAACGTCACCCCTGAAGGACGATAGGGGCCATCGGGTTTCAGCGAGACAAGGGGCTGTGGGGCCTCACCCCCGGGCATGAGGTTTGTTACGGGGGAGCGAGACCTCCCGAGACCACGTGGACGTCGTCGGACCGAACCTGCGGTGCGCCGCAGGATGGGACACGCGAAAGGAGACCGTTCTTGAAGATCCAGAAGAAGAGGGGCTTTACCCTCATCGAGCTCATGATCGTCATCGCGATCATCGCCATCATCGCGGCGATCGCCATTCCGAACCTGATCGAGGCCCGTAAGCACGGCAACGAGGCCGCTGCGATCGGCGCGCTGAAGACCATCAGCACCTCGCAGACGGTCTTCCGTGAGGGCGACAAGGAGGGCGACGGCCTCCTCGACTACGCCGTCAACCTGGGCGAGCTGTCGAACACGAACCTGATCGACCCGGTTCTGGGCAGCGGCACGAAGCAGGGCTACATCTTCACCGCCACCCACTCGACGCTGACCTCGGAGTTCCTCTGGTTCGCCGTGGCCAACCCCGTGCAGCCCGGCACGACGGGCGACCGGTACTTCGCGACCAACCACTCGGGCGTGATCTACTACACGGGCGTCCAGGGCACGTCGATCTCCGCCAACAACACCACGTGCGTCGTTCCGACCACGATGCTCCCGGTCGGCAAGTAACTCCGACCTGATCGACTTTCGAGACGGCGGCGGGCCCTGCCCGCCGCCGCTTCGTTTCCGGAGCCCCCGTCCCCCGGCCGCCGTCGGGTAGGCTGGCGCGCCATGCGACAGGCCCTCCTCCAGGCCCCCGGGAAGCTCGAGCTCCGCGACGTGCCCGACCTCACGCCAGGACCTGGCGAGCTGGTCGTGCGCGTCGACGTGGCGCTCACCTGCGGCACCGACCTCAAGACCTACCGCCGCGGGCACCCGAAGCTGCCCATGCCGACCCCGCTCGGGCACGAGTACACCGGGGTCGTCGCCGCCGTCGGCGAGGGCGTGACCCGCTTCCGCCCGGGCGACGCCGTCGTCGCCGCGCCGTCGGCGCCGTGCGGCGCGTGCGACCCGTGCGCGGCCGGGCTCGAGAACCTGTGCGACCGGATCGACGGCACCACCATGGCCTGGGGGGCCTTCGCCGAGCAGATCCGGATCCCGGCCCACGTCGCGCGCAAGAACGTGTTCCTGCGCCCGCCGGGGCTGGCGCCGACCGAGGCGGCCCTCCTCGAGCCGCTGGCGTGCGTCGTCAACGGCGTCGCCCGGCTCGACCTGACCCGCGCCGAGACGGTCGTGGTGCTCGGCGCCGGGCCGATCGGCCTCCTGTTCGTCGCCCTCCTCCGCCGCCAGGGCGTGCCGCGCGTGCTCGCCGCCGGCCGCCACGCGGGGCGCCTAGAGGCCGCCCTGGCCATGGGGGCGCACGAGGTCGTCGACCTGGGCGCGGACGCGTCCGACCCGCAGGCCCTCGCCCGCGCCGTGCGCGCCCGCGCGCCGCGCGGCGCCTGCGCCGTCGTCGAGTGCGTCGGCCGGCCCGAGGCCTGGCTGGGCGCGATCGCGTCGGTGCGCAAGGGGGGCGAGGTGCTCCTCTACGGCGGCTGCGCCGCCGGGACGACCGTCCCGGTCGACGCGCACCGCCTCCACTACGACGCGCTCACGCTCAAGGGCGCGTTCCACTTCACCCCCGCCGACGTGCGCGTGGCCCTCGACCTCCTCACCCGACGCGCGCTGCCCCTGGCGCGCCTCGTCAGCGCCGAGGTGCCGCTCGCGCGGCTGCAGGAGGCCCTCGACGCGCTCTGCCGCGGCGAGGCGCTCAAGCTGGCCATCGTGCCCGGGAGCCCCGCGTGAAGGTCGCCAGGACGCTGTCGTTCGAGCGCACCGAGGTGCAGGAGGCGCCGGTCCCGGCGCTCGGACCGGGCGACGCGCTCGTGCGCGTCGAGGCGTGCGGCCTGTGCGGGAGCGACGCCTCGCGCTGGTACGTCGAGACCAAGGTCCCGACCGTGCTCGGCCACGAGCCCGGCGGCGTCGTCGTGGCCACCGGACCGGGCTGCGCCGTGCGCGAGGGCGACCGCGTCTTCGTCCACCACCACGTCTCGTGCGGCGAGTGCCATGCCTGCCGCCGCGGGATCGAGACGAGCTGCGCCCTGTTCAAGCGCTCGCGCCTGGATCCGGGCGGGTTCGCCGAGCTCGTCCGCGTCCCGCGCGACAACGTCGAGCGCGACACCCTCGTCCTGCCCGACGACGTGACGTTCGAGCAGGCGACGTTCATCGAGCCGCTCGCCTGCAGCGTCCGCGCCGTGCAGAAGCTGCCGCTGCGCCCCGGCGACACCGCGCTGGTCATCGGCCTCGGCGTCATGGGCCTCATGAACGGGCGCCTCCTGCGCCACGCGGGC
Organism: Planctomycetota bacterium; assembly: GCA_019636275.1. Taxonomy (GTDB): domain Bacteria; phylum Planctomycetota; class J058; order J058; family J058; genus JAMLIC01. Next base: position 63,597 of record JAHBXY010000026.1, read on the forward strand.
GCCGCCGTCGTCCTCGGCACCGACCTCTCGGCCGCGCGGCGCGCCCGCGCCCTCGGCTGGGGCTTCGACCTGACGCTCGACCCGCGCGACGACGGCTTCGCCACGGCCGCGCGCGAGGCCACGGGCGGCCGCGGCCCGGACCACGTGATCGTCGGCCCGGCCAGCGGGGCGGCCCTCGAGCAGGCGCTGAGCGTCGTCGCGCCCGGCGGCACGGTGGTCCTCTTCTCGCCGTTCGCGCCGGCGCCGCCGGCGCAGGTCTCGCTCCATCGCCTGTACTTCGCCGAGGTGAACCTCACCGCCTCGTACTCGTGCGCCGCCAAGGAGACGCGCGCCGCCCTCGACCTGATCCGCGGCGGCGTCGTTCAAGTCGACCGGCTCGTTTCGCATCGGCTTCCGCTCGATGGGGTCGCCAGGGGAATCCACGAGACGGCCGCGGCCGGCGACCACTGGCTCAAGGCGCTGATCTACCCCCACGGAGTGCCCTCCAGCGTCACCTCCTGACGTCGAGCGTCAGCTCGCGCGAGCGCGGGCACACGCCCGCGCGCTTTGGCTCCCGGTGCGCGATTTGTTACGGTGGGCTCGGGGGAGCAGCGCGTGACGAACCAGCGGGCCGCACGAGGCGGCTTCACGCTCATCGAGCTGATCATCGTCGTCGCGATCATCGCGATCATCGCGGCGATCGCCATCCCCAACCTGCTCACCTCGCGCAAGAACGCCAACGAGGCATCGGCGATCGGCAACCTCAAGACGATCGCCAACTGCCAGGCCATGTTCCGCGAGAACGACCGGGACGGCGACGGCCAGTTCGACTTCGGCTCGCTCCTCCAGCTGAGCAGCGTGGGTCTGCTCGACCCCTCGCTCGGCTCGGGCCAGCGGACCGGCTACATCTACGACACCCGTCCGGGGAGCCTGCAGCCGAACTTCCTCTGGTTCGCCCTCGCCAACCCCATCCTCCCTGGCCAGACCGGCGACCGCTACTTCTGCATGAACCAGCGCGGCCAGGTCTTCTACACGCAGTCGGCGGCGGTCGTCATGAACGCGACCGATTGCACGATCCCCACCGGCATGCAGCTCGTCCGCTAACAGGTGTGCTCGACGGCTGCGGCCGCGGATGCTGGGCGCCGCGACGCGCGCGCGGGTTTCGTTGGATCCGGCGACGGTGTGCTCGACGGCTGCGGCCGCGGATGCTGGGCGCCGCGACGCGCGCGCGGGTTTCGTAGGATCCGGCGACGGTGTGCTCGACGGCTGCGGCCGCGGATGCTGGGCACCGCGACGCGCGCGCGGGTTTCGTAGGATCCGGCGACGGTGTGCTCGACGGCTGCGGCCGCGGATGCTGGGCGCCGCGACGCGCGTGTCAAGCGACAGCAGGAACTGACCCCCTTACGACACTAAAACTGACCCCCTCCCTCGTCGGCGTTTCTCAGACCTGCGGCGTCGGCGACGTGCCGAGCAGTCCCGCCTTGCGCTTCTGCTTGAGCCGGTAGCTCTCGCCCTTCACGACGAGCGTGTGGCTCCGGTGGAGCAGCCGGTCGAGGATCGCCGCTGCGACGACCTCGTCCCCGAAGACCGAGCCCCACTTCGTGACCGGCTGGTTCGTCGTGACCAGCATGCTGCCGCGCTCGTAGCGCTTCGACACGAGCTGGAAGAACAGGTGGGCGCTCCTGCGCTCGAACGGCAGGTAGCCCACCTCGTCGACGATCAGCAGCTTGTACCGGCCGTAGTAGGTGAGCTTGTCGGCGAGGTTGCCCTCGCTCTCCGCCTTCGCGAGCGCCACGAGCAGCGCGGTGGCGCTAATGAAGAGGACGGTGCTGCCCTCCTCGACGGCCGCGCGCCCCAGAGCGATCGCGAGGTGCGTCCTGCCGACCCCCGGCGGTCCGAAGATCAGCACGTTCTCGGCCTGGGCAATGAAGCGGCCCGTGGCGAGCTCGCGTACCAGCTTCTGGTCGACGGACGGCTGGAACTTGAAGTCGAACTGGTCGAGGGTCCGCACCGAGGGGAAGTGGGCGATCTTCATGCCCATCGCGATCCGCTTGTGCCGCTTCGACGTGACCTCCTGGCCCAGGAGCGCGTCGAGGAAATCGAGATACGTGGGCTCGCTCCTCGCCGCCTCTCCAAGCACCGCATCGAGGCGCTCGGCGACGTGACCCAGGCGAAGCCGGACCAGGTTCTCCGTCACGCGCGCATGGACGATCGCGCTCATGACGCCTCTCCGATCACCACGGCGTAGTCGTCGAGCGAGCGACCCATCTCGGCCAGCGCGCCCCCGGCTTCGCCCGTGGCCTCGTCGTCGCTGTTCTTCTCCTCGTCGTCGCTCTTCCTCTTCACCAGGCCCGCGAAGTGGGAGACGTCCACGACCTTCGAGCGCGGCTCCTTCGAGCGATCGTGCGTGGCGACCAACTCGGTGCCGTGGAAGATCCTCACCACGGTGTCCCCGACGAGGACCTGGACACGGCTGCGGACGAGTCGGTGCGGGACGCTGTAGCGGATCGTGTCCACGTCGACCAGCGAGTCGTTCGACACCTTGCGGCCCAGTCGCTGCTCTCGCGCGGGAAGCGGTCGTGCGGGAAGAGGCCTCAGCGCGGCTCTCTCCTCGCGCTCGAACCGCTCCAGCGGCACCTCGTGCGTGGTGCCATGCACCCGGCGGTCGGCGTCCTCCATCCATCGGACCAGGTGCTGCTCGAGCGCCGCGAAGGACTCGAAGGAACGACCGGCGAGGCCATTCCGCTTCGCGTACTTCACGCCGCTCTCGGTCTTGCCCTTCGTCCGCGCGCGGTAGGGCCTGCACGCCCTTGGCTCGACGTCCCAGTCGCGGCAGAACTGCAGGTAGGCCGGGTGGAACGTGACCGTCTGCGCCTCACGGTCGCGGGCGATCACGAGCGCCTTGGCGTTGTCGCCGAGCACGGTCCTGGTCACCCCGCCGAAGTGCCGGAAGGCCTCGGCGATCCCCTCTCGCCAGTCGTCTCCGCGCTCCCGCAGGAACGCCTTCACGAAGATCCGGCGTGAGAACCCGAGCACGGCGACGAGCAGGTGCACCTTCGCCGCCTCGCCGGCGATCTTCACGACCTTCTCGCCGAAGTCGATCTGCATCTGCTGCCCTGCCGCGGTCTCATAGCGAGTAGTCGCGACGTCCTTCGCGCGGACCGCGCGGCGCGCCTCTTCGACCGCGCGCTGGACCGTCCGCAGGCTCGCCTCGACGCCGAGATCAATCAGGAGGTCGCGCACCACGACCGCATTCCCCTCCGCCGTGCTCTCGAAGAGCCGCACGGCGTCTGCCCGTGCGGCTTCGTCGAGCCGGCGCGCCTTCGGTCGGATCTGCTCCTCGGCAGCGTCGCCGAGGCGCAGGTAGCGCTTCACCGTGTTCCGCGCGATCCCGAGCTCGCTCGCGATCGCCTTGCTACCCCAGCCCTTAGCCCTGAGCTCCCTCAAGTGGCGCACGACCTCGGGCTCAACCACAGGCACCTCCAGGTGAGGCGCCTTACCCACGACGTCTGACATCTCGAACTCTCCCTTTCGCTGGGCCGCGAGGGAGGGGGTCAGATTTACTGTCGCGAGGGGGTCAATTTAGCTGTCGTCCTACAGCGCGCGCGGGTTTCGTAGGATCCGGCGACGGTGTGCTCGACGGCTGCGGCCGCGGATGCTGGGCGCCGCGACGCGCGCGCGGGTTCGTAGGATCCGGCGATCGATACGACCCGCGCGCGCGCCGCGGCGCCTCAGCCTCCGCGGCCTCGCCTCGCTCGCGGCTCCGCTCCACCCGGGCTCGTGTGCTCGTTGGCTGCGGCCGCGGACGCTGGGCGCCGCGAGGCGCGCGCGCCGCGGCGCCTCGGCTCGACGGTCTCGCTTCGCGGCTCCACGCCAACTGAGGTTCGCGTGCTGTCTGGCCGCGGCCGCGGATCCGGGCCGGGAGGCGCGCGCGGCTCGCACCCGCGACTACAATCTGCGCGACCGCGCAAGCGGGTCACGCTGACCGGAGGTTGCCGCTCATGCCGCGCGCCGTGGTGGTCCTGGCCGAGGGGTTCGAGGAGATCGAGGCGATCACGCCCATCGACGTGCTCCGCCGGGCCGGGGTCGAGGTGATCGCGGCGGGCGTCGCCGGCCGCCGCGTCGTCGGCTCGCACGGGATCGCCGTCGAGGCGGACGCGACGCTGGACGAGGTCCCCGACGACGTCGACCTCGTCGTCCTGCCGGGCGGCATGCCGGGCGCCGAGAACCTGGGCAAGAGCCCCGGGGTGCGGGCGCTCGTCGAGCGCCTCCACGCGGCCGGCCGGCGCGTGGCCGCGATCTGCGCCGCGCCCGCCGTGGCCCTCGCGGGGACCAGCGTCCTCCGCGGCCGCCGCGCGACCTGCTACCCGAGCTTCGAGGAGCGCCTCGGCCCCGAGGTCACCCGCAGCCAGGAGCGCGTCGTCGTCGACGGCCCGCTCGTCACCAGCCGCGGGCCAGGGACGGCGCTCGAGTTCTCGCTCGCGCTCGTCGAGCAGCTCGTCTCGCCCGCGGAGGCCGAGCGCCTGCGCAAGGGCATGCTGGTGTGATCGCCGGCCTCTACGGGCGCTCGAGCGAGAGCCGCGCGCGCAGCCGGGCGTTCTCGACCGCCAGCGCGATGTGCCGCGCGAGCGCGGCGAAGAAGGGCAGCGCGCCCTCGCGGATCTCCTGCGCGCCCTTGCGGGCGTCGACGTAGAGGCAGCCGATCCGCCCCGCGTCGGCCACGAGCGGCGAGCAGAGCACGGTGCGCAGACCCAGCTCGCGCATCGACTCGGACGTCGGCGCCGGGCTGTCCGACGTGACCACGAACACCGGCTCGCCCGTGCGCAGGACCCGCTCCGGCACGGAGCGGCTGAAGCGCTCCTTGAGCTCGAGCGGGGCGCGGTTGCGCCCGCGGGCCACGATCGTCCCCAGCGCCCCCGCCTCGTCGGCGAGCATGATCGCCCCCCGCTCCGCATCGCTGGCCTCGATCGCCTTGTCGACGGCGAGCGTCAGCAGCTCCTGCACGTCGTGCGTCTTGCTGATCGCGTCGAACGTCTCCACCAGCAGGGCGACGTTGTTGTAGTCGCGCGCGTAGTTGCCGGTGATGATCCCCGCCAGCCGGTCCTCGCGCGGCGCGATCACGCTCAGCTCCGGCGACCACACCTCGAGGCGGTTGCGGCCCAGCTCCTTGGCCCGATAGAGGGCCTGGTCGGCCTTGCGCACCAGGTCGGCGCTCGTCGTCGCGTGCACCGGGCACGTGGCCACGCCGAGCGACGCCGCCATGCGCACCCCCTCGCCGAAGCGGTGCTCGGCCAGCGCCCGCCGCACCTTCTCGGCCGCCGTCTGCGCGCCCCCGGCGTCGGTCTCCGGGAGGACGACCGCGATCTCGTCGCCGCCGTAGCGGAAGCACAGGTCGTCGCCGCGCACGACGCCGACGAGCAGGTCGGCCACCTCGCGCAGGACGGCGTCGCCGAGCAGGTGCCCGTGCTCGTCGTTGATCTCCTTGAAGCGGTCGAGGTCGACCATCACCAGCGAGTAGGGCACGCGCGCCGCCTCGAAGCGCCGCTCCTGCTCCTCGAGCGTGCGCTCGAAGTGGCCGCGCGTGAACAGCCGCGTGAGCGGGTCGGTGATCGCCTGCCGGTAGAGCCGCTCCTTGAGCAGGGCCGTCGTCGCGTGGTTGGCGAGGATCAGGAACAGGTACAGGTCCTCCTCGCGGAAGCTGTAGGTGTTGGCGTTCGAGTCCAGGTAGATGCACCCGAGCAGCTCGTCCTTGGCCTTCTCGGTGTGGCGCCGCCGCTCGGGGCCGGGCTCCGGGTCGCCCTCCCGGCGCGGGGGGCTGGCGTAGGAGGTCAGCGGCACGCACATGGCGGAGAGGAGGCCCAGGTTGCGCACGCTCGCGCCGAGGCCCGCCTGCCGCTCGGTGATCGTGGGCAGGAAGATCGGCTCGGCCTTGTCGACGGCGCGGTCGACGATCGAGCGCGGGTAGTCGTGGGGCGAGGGGAGCGGCTGCCGCCGGTGGTCGCGGCCCAGCCGCACGTCGAGGCCGCCGTCCTCGTTCTTGAGGAACAGGAGCCCGCGCCGCGCGCGCGTGAGCGAGATCGCCGTGTCGAGGACCGTCTCGAGCACCGCGCCGAAGTCGTTGCGCATGGTGTTCAGCAGCGCGCTCGTCTCGCACAGCCGCCGCCAGCGGTCGATCAGGTCGGGCGACACGGCGGGCGCGGGGCGCTCCCCGCGCGCCGGCGCGGCCGTGCCCGACTGCGCGAGGACGCGGTCGAGCCGCGAGATGACGGTCTGGAGCTCGTCGCCGGCCACGCAACCCTCCCGGGCTGAAGGATCGCGTCACGATACCCGGAGGGTCCGTCGCCGTGCCTGCTGGCGCCCGGGCGCGCGCTCCGCTTGGCGGGGGGCCCGGCGCGGGGGGTATGATCCCGGCGATGGTCCGGACGAGGATCGGTGCGGCGCTGCCTCCGCGAGCTTCTCCCGGCGCCGGCCCCGGCCGTCCCGTCGAGGCGGCGGTCGTTCGTCCCGTCACGAACGGCGACGGTTTCGTCCCTGGAATGGACCGTCCCCCTCGGGGGCGACACGTCCGATGCGGGGCCGTGCGAGAAGATCGCCGCCAAGCTGCGACTTACGCCGCGGCCTCGGCCTTGCAGAGCGAGGCGGCGGAGGCGACGTGGCTCCACCCCCCGGAGCAGGTTCCGTTTCACGCAGGAGCGCCGGGTTCGTCGCGGTGCGCGACCCGGAGCTCGCCCCGTTGAGCGGAGCGGCGGAGGACGAGCGCGTCGTCCGCGCCCTGCTCGATGGCGAGGCGGGGGCGTGGGACTACTTCGTCGAGTGCTACGCGGGCCTCGTCCAGGCGGCGGTGCGCCGGGTCCTGCTCGGCCGCGGCCTGCGCCCGGACCCGGCGGACGTGGACGACCTGGCCGAGAACGTCTTCGTCATGCTCCTCGAGCGCGACGGCGAGCTCCTGCGCCGCTACGACCCCCGCCACCGGCTCGCCGCCTACCTGGCCGTCCTGGCGCGCACGTCCGTGCACCGCTGGCTGCGCCGCCAGAAGGCCCGCGTGCAGCTCCCCGACGAGGTGTGGGGCGACGCCCTCCCCGAGGAGGCGGCGCTGACGATCTCCGACCAGACGACGCACCGCGAGATCTGCGGCGCGGTGCGCGACTCGCTCGAGGGCCTCACCGAGCGCGAGCAGCAGGTGCTGCGCCTCTACTACTACGAGGGGCAGGACTACCAGCAGATCGCCGAGGCCCTGGGCGTGTCGGTCAACTCGGTCGGCGCCGCGCTGTCGCGCGCGCGCGGCAAGCTCCACGACGTGCTCAAGCGCCACGAGGACCTGACCGAGTCGGACTTCCGCTCGGTCTGACCGCGCTCACCGGTCGATCCGAGAGCGAAGCGAGCAGAGCAGGGGTCTCGCTCCTCGACGTGGGCATCACGACGGAGCGACGGCCGCTGTGACCTCACGCCCCCAGGAGCCCCTCCACGCGCTCGATCAGCTCGAGCGGGCTGAAGGGCTTGGTCAGGTAGGCGCACGCCCCGGCGTGCTCGCCCGCGGCGCGCGTCTCCTCGCCCCGCATGCCCGTGAGCAGGATGACCTTCAGCGTCGGCTGCCCGCGGCGCAGGCGCCGGCACACCTCGATCCCGTCGGGCCCGTCGGGCAGGTGCACGTCGAGGAGCACGAGGTCGGGCCGCGCCTCGCCGGCGGCCGCGAGCGCCTCGCCGCCGGTGGCCGCCGTGCGGATCTCGTGGGCGTCGACGGCCAGCGTCTCGCGCACGAGCTCGCGGATCACGGGCTCGTCGTCGACCACGAGGATCCGGGCCATGGGCGCACCTCCAGGCTCCTCGTGAGCACCGGGCGTGCCCGGCGCGCCGACGGACGCGAGCAGGACTTGCGTCACCGCCCCCGTCGCGTTCGTCGACGCGGCGTCGTCAGGCGCTGCGGCCGAGGGCGCTCGGGTCGCGCCGCACGAGCTCCACGCGCCCGCCGTCGAGCACCGCCCGGAACAGCCGGCCGTCCGGGGCGTGGACCACGGCCAGCCACACGCGCCGCCCGGCCCGGGCGCCCGGCACGGGCGGGCTCAGGCGCGCCCGCTCGCCCAGGCGCAGCTCGACCGTCAGGCGCAGCGCCGCCGCGGCTCGATCGCGCGCCCCGACGCCTGCGCCGCGCGCGCGCCCGCACGCGCGCCCGCCAAATCCGCTCCAGCCGACGAGCAGCCCCGAGCGCGTGCAAGAGGTGACCACGAGCGTCTGGCCGCCCCCTGGTAGCGCACGCGCCACAGGCGCCCGATCGGCCGCTCGACGAGGCGCGCCCGCACAGAGCGCGCCCCCTCGGGCAGCGGCGGCGCCTGCTCGCGCGCGCGCCAGCGCGGTCATCCGGCCGATCGCCGCGCTGCGCCGCGACCCGCGCAGGAGCGGCAGGGCGAGGAGCCCCAGGCGCTCGCCGGTCTCGGGGTCGAGGTCCAGGGCCAGCTCGCCGTCGGGCCGCGCCCGCTCGACGGCGACGACCACCTCGCGACCGCCGCGCGTCCGCCGCCAGACCGCCAGCCGCACGGCCAGCGCGTCGTCCGGGATCGAGCGCCGCGCCGCGACCAGCGCCGCCTCGAGGACCAGGGCGCGCGCCGGCGCGTCGTCGGGGAGGGGCTCGAAGCCGGGCGCGTCGAGGTCGCCCGTCGGGAAGGTCACCTGGCCCGGCTGACCGCCCGCGCCCAGCGGCACGCGCGCCGCCCCGGCGAGCTCCCACGCGCGGAAGCGCACGCGGTAAGCGGGGCGCCAGCTCTTGTGACGCCGCGCCCGCTCGTCGGTCAGCTCCACCCGCCAGCGCGGCCCCGGCAGCACCTCGCTGGCCCACGCCTCCGCCCGCCGCCGCAGCTCCCCCGTCGTGATCACGCGCGCCTCCGGGCGCCCCGACACGCCCGCCCAGCCCGGCGCAAGCGGGCGGCCAACGGCGCCGACGACCCCGCCTGGAGTTCCCGCGCTCGACGGGCGCGCCGCCGCGGCGGGCGGGCAGGAAGTGCCCGCTCGGTCCCGGCGCGTCGAGACCGTCCGCGCGCTCCGGGGCCGCCTCAGGCTTGCTGCGCCGGGGGCAGGCCGTAGAGTCCAGGCGGCTCACCATGACGCGCCACATGACAGCCGCCAGCCTGCCCCTTCCGAGCGAGCCATGACGGGCGCCGGCGACGCGGCCGACGCGGGGGCGCCCGGCGAGCCGGCGCTCGTGTTCGTGATCACGGGCCCCCGCCGGCGGGCGCGGCTGCGCCTGCGCGGCTCGTTCTTCGTCGTGGGGCGCGGCGAGCCCTTCCCCGTCTTCCACGACGACCCCATGCTCTCGCGCGAGCACCTCGCCGTCGTCGCCGTCCCCGGCGGCGCGCGCGCGCGCGACCTCGGCTCGCGCAACGGCGTCACGCTCAACGGCGAGCGCCTGGCCCGCTACGCCGAGGTGAGCCTGCGCCCCGGCGACGTGCTCGTCGCGGGCCAGACCGAGCTGCGCCTGCTCACCGAGCAGGAGGCCACGACCGAGGCGGCGCCGGCCGCGCCGGAGGCGGCCCGCGAGGAAGAGCACACCGTCGACGAGCAGGGCCGCACGCAGGCGGTGCGCGCGGTCGACCCTGCCGACGGCGAGGCGCCCGCGCTCGAGGCGTCCGCCGACGACCCGCTGGCCACCGCCTCGGGCGACCTCGAGCCCGACCTCGAACCCGACCTCGAACCCGACGACGACGACCTGCCCGGCGACGTCACGGGCGAGCTCGACGTCCCGGCCCTGCCGTCGGCGCAGGACGACGACGGCGAGGCTCGCACGGCCAGCTTGGCCCTGCCCGACCAGCCGACGGCGGTCGAGGTGCCGGCGGCCGACGACGGCGACGGCGCCGACGAGGACGACGAGCCGGAGGTGCTCGAGGGCTGACCTCCGGAAACGCGCGCGGCCGGCCCCCTCGGGCCGGCCGCGTCGGCGTTGGCTCGCTCGAGCCGCCTGTCACCTCGGCGCGGACGCCGGGAGGCTGGGCTCGGTCGAGCGCTTGTGCAGGAGGACCTCCACGCGCCGGTCCTTGGCCTTGTCCTGGCCCATGGGCCGGTCGGGGCCCCAGGCGCTCAGGTAGACGCGGTCGGTCGGCACGCCCTGCTCGATCAGGAAGCGGCGCACGCTGTTGGCGCGCAGGGCGGCGAGGTCATGGTTGTCGCGGTAGCGGTCGGCCGTGCGCGTGATCGGGTCGCGGTCGGTGTGGCCGGCGAGCTCGACGTCGTAGTCGGCGTACTGCTGCTGGGTGAGCGTCGTCACGAGGCGCGTGAGCGCCGCCTTGCCGGCCGCCGTCAGCTCGTGGCGCCCCGAGCCGAAGAACACGCCCGAGTCGAGCACGACGCCGCCGTAGGGCGAGATCTGCGCCCGCTCGCCGGGCGCCCCGGCCGACTCCGAGAGCTCGGTCAGGCGGTCGTGCAGCCCCGAGTCGAGCTTCGTGCGCGCCTCGCGCAGGGCGTCGTACGCCAGCGCCAGCCGCTCCTGCAGGACGCGGGCGTTCTTCTGCGACAGCTCGACCTCCTTCTCGGCCAGGCGCTTGTCGACGGTGGCCTGCTCGGCCGCCTGCTCGGCGGCGTCGAGCTTCCAGTGGGCGGCGCGCAGCTCGGCCTCCCACTTCTCGGTGTTGGAGCAGCCCGCGGCCAGGGCGAGCGGCAGGATCGCGATCGTGAAGCGGCGGCGCATGGTCCCTCCCGAGTGGCAGCGCGTTCACCGACCTATCGGCCGCCCCGCCCCCCGACTTGAGTCGCCACGCTCGAGCCGCCGGAGCGCAGCGTCCCTCGCCAGCGCGAAGCGGCTCCTGCTCAACCCGCCAGAGCGAGCGATGGGGACGGGCGGAACGGGACTCTCGTCCGAGCCCGGGACGCACCCCGATCGCCCGCCCCTCGCGAGCGCATCCATCAGGCGACGGGCGGAACGGGACTCTCGTCCGAGCCCGGGACGCACCCCGATCGCCCGCCCCTCGCGAGCGCATCCATCAGGCGACGGGCGGAACGGGACTCTCGCCCGAGCCCGGGACGCACCCGGATCGCCCGCCCCTCGCGAGCGCATCCATCAGGGGACGGGCGGAACGGGACTCTCGCCCGAGCCCGGGACGCACCCGGATCGCCCGCCCCTCGCGAGCGCATCCATCATCGGCGCTGCTGCTGCTGCTGCCGGTCCCAGTAGTCGCGCCAGGCCCGCGCGGCGCGGGTGTGCTCGGGCGAGAACAACGGCGCGCCCTCGTCGTCCTCGACCCCGGCGCCGGTCGGCCGCCGGCGGCGCAGCTCCGCGCCGGCCGCGCGGCGCACCCCGCTCTGGCGGTGCTGGAGGAGCCCCAGCGCGAAGGGGACGGCGGCCGCGTCGTCGAGCGCGCGCGCGTAGCCGAGCGCCGCCAGGGCCAGCTCGGGGTCGGGGTCCTCGGCCGCCAGGGCCAGG
>JAHBXY010000260.1 GCA_019636275.1 Planctomycetota bacterium
TAGGAGGAGGTAGGCCAGCTCGGCGGTGGCCTGTCGCTCGCGGCGGACCACGTCCGCGATCAGGGCGTCGATCCGCCGCGCCTCGTCAAGGGTCGCCTCGAGCTCGGCGCGGGGGAGCGGCTGGGACGAGGCGGAGCCCCGGCGCGAGGTCGTCTTCATGGACCCTCCTTCGTGCGGTGTGGTTGGTGGTGGCGGCGGCGAATCTGCGCTGGCCGATCGGTCAATGCGCCACGCCAGCAAGGAAGAATACCTAGGTCAGCGTCCCATTGCGAGTTTCAAATGTGTGCATTATGCGGCTCGCGCTGGGTGCGAATCGAGCCAGGGTGCGCAGGGGCGATCGTGGCCGTGTCCGCAGGTGGCCGCGCTCACGGCGATCGATGGGCGGCGCTCGACCTCGGAGCGGAGGCAGTGGGTGATAACAAGACGTGCGCCGTCGTCGGCCGGCCGTGGGCCGACGTCCAGCCTCGAGCCGGTGCTCGGTGCTCACGGGCGCCAGCCACTCGACCGCCCTCGTCGACGAACCCCGGGCCGGCGTCCCGCGCCGGCACCGTGCTCACGGGCGTCCGCCACTCGACCGCCCTCGTCGACGAACCCCGGGCCGGCGTCCCGCGCCGGCACCGTGCTCACGGGCGTCGAGCCACACGGCCGCCTATTCGACGGACCGCGGGCCGGCGTCCCGCGCCGGCACCGTGCTCACGGGCGTCAGCCACTCGAAGGCCCTCGTCGACGAACCGCGGGCCGGCGTCCCGCGCCGGCACCGTGCTCACGGGCGTCAGCCACTCGAAGGCCCTCGTCGACGAACCGCGGGCCGGCGTCCCGCGCCGGCACGGTGCTCACGGGCGCCAGCCACTCGACCGCCCTCGTCGACGAACCCCGGGCCGGCGTCCGGCGCCCGCACCGTGCTCACCGGCGTCAGGCACTCGACAGCCCTCGTCGTCGAACCGCGGGCCGGCGTCCCGCGCCGGCACCGTGCTCACGGGCGCCAGCCACTCGACCGCCCCATCGACGGACCGCGGGCCTACGTCCGGCCCCGGCACCGCGCTCACGGGCGCCAGCCACTCGATGGCCCTCGTCGACGAACCCCGGGCCGACGTTCAGCCTCGAGCCGGTGCTCGGTGCTCACGGGCGCCAGCCACTCGACGGCCCTCGTCGACGAACCGCGGGCCGGCGTCCCGCGCCGGCACGGTGCTCACGGGCGCCAGCCACTCGACGGCCCTCGTCGACGAACCCCGGGCCGACGTCCAGCCTCGAGCCGGTGCTCGGTGCTCACGGGCGCCAGCCACTCGACGGCCCTCGTCGACGAACCGCGGGCCGGCGTCCCGCGCCGGGGCCGTGCTCACGGGCGCCCGCCACTCGACCGCCCTCGTCGACGATCCGCGGGCCGGCGTCCCGCGCCGGGACCGTGCTCACGGGCGCCAGCCACTCGACCGCCCTCGTCGACGAACCGCGGGCCGGCGTCCCGCGCCGGGACCGTGCTCACGGGCGCCCGCCACTCGACCGCCCTCGTCGACGAACCGCGGGCCGGCGTCCCGCGCCGGGACCGTGCTCACGGGCGCCCGCCACTCGACCGGCCTCGTCGACGAACCCCGGGCCGGCGTCCCGCGCCGGCACCATGCCCACGGGCGTCAGTCACTCGACCCCCCTCGTCGACGAACCCCGGGCCGGCGTCCCGCGCCGGCACCATGCCCACGGGCGTCAGTCACTCGACCCCCCTCGTCGACGAACCGCGGGCCGCCGTCCCGCGCCGGGACGGTGCTCACGGGCGTCAGCCACTCGACGGCCCTCGTCGACGAACCCCGGGCCGACGTCCCGCGCCGGCACCGTGCTCACCGGCGCCAGCCACTCGACCGCCCTCGTCGACGAACCGCGGGCCGACGTCCAGCCCCGGGACGGTGCTCACGGGCGTCAGCCACTCGACGGCCCTCGTCGACGAACCGCGGGCCGCCGTCCCGCGCCGGCACGGTGCTCACGGGCGTCAGCCACTCGACGGCCCTCGTCGACGAACCCCGGGCCGACGTCCCGCGCCGGCACCGTGCTCACCGGCGCCAGCGACTCGACCGCCCTCGTCGACGAACCGCGGGCCGACGTCCAGCCCCGGCACCATGCTCACGGGCGGCCAGCCACTCAATTGTCCTCGTCGACGGACCGCGGCCCGACGTCCAGGACCGCGACCGAGCTCGTATGCGCCAGCCGCTCGCCCACCTCGACGGACCCGCGCCGAGGTCCAGCCGTGCTCACCAGCACCAGCCACGCGACCGCCCTCGCCGGCGGTCGCGAGAGCTTGCGGCGGCGCGTGTGACGCCACCCGCGCAACGGCGCGGAGCGTCAACCGGAAGTCATCCCGCCGGCGCGAACGCGCCGACCAGCGCGGCCGCGGAGCGAAGGCCGTCGATCGCGGCCGACATGATCCCGCCGGCGTAGCCGGCGCCCTCGCCGACGGGGTAGAGCCGCGGCGTGGACACCGACACGCGCGTGGCGTCGTCGCGGGGGATGCGCACGGGCGACGACCCGCGCGCCTCGGGCCCGACGAGCAGGCCGACGTCCGAGCCGTAGCCGGGCATCTGCCGGTCGAAGAGCGCCAGCGAGCGCCGGATCGCGGCGCCCACCTCGGGCGGGACGACCTCGCGCAGGTCGGCGCTGACGAGCTCGCGCGGGTAGGTCGACTCGAGCGCGCCGGTGGAGCGCCGCCCGCGCAGGAAGTCGGGCACGCGCTGGGCCGGCAGGGCGTAAGTGCCGCCGCCCAGCTCGAACGCGCGGCGCTCGTATTGCCGCTGAAGCTCCACCCCGCCCAGCGGGTCGCGGCCGCCGCCGGGGACGAGCTCGGGGCCGACCGTGAAGACGATCCCGGAGTTCGCTCGCCCGGAGTCGCGCTTGCGCCGGCTCATGCCGTTCGTGCACAGATAGCCGGCCTCGCTCACCGAGGCCATGAGCGTGCCGCCCGGGCACATGCAGAAGGAGAACACGCCCTCGCGCTTGTCGTTGAGCACGTACTCGGCGACCGGCAGGCGGCCGGCGAGCCCGCCGTACTGGGCGCGGTCGATCAGGTCCTGCGGGTGCTCGATCCGGAGCCCGAGCTGGAAGGGCTTGAACTCCATGGCCACGCCGCGCTCCCGCAGCCAGCCATAGGTGTCGCGCGCCGAGTGGCCGATCGCCAGGAGGACGGCCCCGGCGGCCAGCTCCGCGCCGTCGTGCAGGCGCACGCCGCGGACGCCGCCGTCCGGATCGAGGAGCAGGTCGTCGACGCGCGCGTCGAAGCGGAAGGTCGTCCCCAGGCGCTCGAGCTCGCGCCGCAGGTAGACGAGCACGGCGCGCAGGCGGTCGGTGCCCACGTGCGGCTTGGCCGTGACCTTGATCTCGGGCGGGGCCTTGGCGGCGATCAGCAGGTCGTGGACCAGGCCGACGAGCGGCGTGCGGCCGCGCGTCGTCAGCTTGCCGTCGGAGAACGTCCCGGCGCCGCCCTCGCCGAAGAGGATGTTGCACTCGGGGTCGTGCGGGCCGCCGTGGTCGAAGGCGTTGACGGCGCGCACGCGGCGGTCGACGGCCGGGCCGCGCTCGACGACGACCGGGCGGTAGCCCTCGCGCGCCAGGAGCCAGGCCGCGAACAGGCCGCCGGGGCCGCTGCCGATGATCACCGGCGGGGCGGACAGCGGCGCGGCGCCGCGGCGCACCCCGTCGAGGATCGCCGCGTCGAGCCCCTCCTTGACCCGCGGCGTCGGTCGGCGAGCCAGCCCGCGCGCGAGCGCCCGGTCGCGGACCCCGGCGTCGCCCAGGCGCAGGGCCACGTGCAGGGTCCAGTGGATGTCGCGCTTGCGCCGCGCGTCGAGCGCGCGGTGGACGACGTCGAGCCCGTCGATCGCGCCCGCGTCGACGCCGAGGCGCTGCGCCACCCGCGCGCGCAGGACGTCCTCCGGCTCGTCGACGCCGAGCCGGACGTTCTCCACCACCACCGTGTCCGTGTCCACGGACCCGAAGGTATCACCAACCTCCGCCGACGCCTCAGCCGTCGAGGCGGGGGAGGAGGTCCGGGCGGTGCCGCTCGAGCCACGCGCGCGCGCGGGCCCCCTCCGCCGGGCGCTCGAGCTCCCCCGCCAGGCGCGCCGTCCAGAACATGACCGACGGAAGGAGCAGCCGCTCCTGCGGACCGTCGCGCCGCCCGAGGATCTCGGCGGCGCGCCGGTAGTCGGCGAACGCGCCCTCGAGCGCCGCTCGCCGGTCGGCGGGGCCGGCCGCCTCGGCCGCGCGCGCGTAGCGCAGGCGCGCCCGGTTGAACAGGGCCTCCCAAGGGTCGGCGCGCCGCTCGATCGCGCGGTCGTAGGCGGCCTCGGCGTCGGGCTCGCGCCCGTCGAAGTGCGAGAGCACCGTGCCTCGCTGCAGCCAGAGCCCGTAGTCGTGCGGCACGGCGCGGGTGGCCTCGCGCGAGGTGCGCTCGGCCTGCGCCAGCAGCGCGGGGCGGCGCTCGGGCGGGGCGCCCTCGGCCAGGGCGAGCTCGAGCTGGACCAGCTCGTTGAGCGTGTTCGGGTCGTTCGGGCGGATCGCCCGCGCCTCGAGCAGGACGACGCGCGCGTCCTCGGGCCGCCCCTGCGCGCGCAGGAGCGCCGCGAGCGTGGCGCGGGGCGAGGACGCGTGCGGCATGCCCTGCACGGCCTTCACCGCGTGCGACACCGCCGCCTCGTGGTGCCCGCGCGCGATCAGCACCCCCGCGTAGGCGTGGTGCGCCTTGGGCAGCTGGTCGCCGAAGCGGCGGAGCGTCGACTGCCAGATCAGCGCGTCGTCGGTCCACGCGCGCGCGGCCGGCTCCAGCCGCAGGGCGGCCAGCGCCAGCACGGCCCCGAGGACCACGGCGCCGGCGAGGCGCCGCCCGCGCAGGAGCGGCGCCGCCAGGGCGGCCAGGACGAGCATGGCCCACACCGACGGTGTGTAGAGGAGCCGCTCGGCGAACACGACCCCGATCGGGATCAGGTTCGAGACCGGGCCCATGCTCATGTAGAAGGCGAGCAGCCCGAGCCCGGCCGCCCGCCCCGCCTGCGAGCCGCCGGCGAGCCCGCGCCCGGCGAGGCCCAGGAGGCCCAGGTGGGCGAGGGCGGTGAGCACCGGCCGGGGGTCGGTCCAGCGCGGCGGCTGGAACGGATACAGCGCGGCCGTGGCGCCCGGCGCGATCATCGCCGCGAGCGCGTCGCGGCACACCTCGCCCGCGACCAGGAGGCGCGTGGTCAGCGGCAGGACGCCGATCGACTGCGCCTCGGGCGGCGGGAAGAGGCCCTGGAGCACCACGGCGCGCGCCACGAAGTAGGCCACGATCGCCGCCAGATAGAGGCCATACGGGGCGAGCCAGCGCGCGCGGCCCGGCGGCAGCGGCGCCCGGGCGACGCGCTCCAGCGGCACGAGGACGAACGGCGCCGTGAGCGCCACCTCCTTGGCGCCGAAGGCGAGCAGGAACAGGAGCGCCGGCGCCGACCCGCGGGCGAGGTCGCGCAGGGCCCCCCCCGGCGCGCGCGCGGCCGCGTCCCGCGCGCGCAGGTGCAGGACCATCCCAGCGAGCGCCAGCCCCAGCCCCAGGACCTCGGCCCGGCCGACGAGGCCGGCGACCGCCTCGGCGTGGACGGGGTGCAGCGCGAACACGAGCGCGCCCGCGAGCGCCGCCGGGCGCGAGGGGACGAGCCGCAGGAACAGGAGCAGCGCCAGCGCCGCCGTGGCGGCGTGCAGGGCGACGTTCACCGCGTGGTAGCGGTCCGGGTGCGCGCCGAGGAACGCGCGGTCGACGGCGAAGGAGAGCAGCACCACGGGCCGCCACAGCCGCTCCTCCTGGTAGCTCTCCGCCCAGTAGGGGGTGGCCACGACGCGCCACAGGTCGCCCGGGCGCTCGACGACGAGCCGCGCGTTCTGGTCGACGATCACGTGGTCGTCGATCGTGTAGCCGGTGCCGTGCAGGGCCGCCGAGTAGCCGGCGAAGGACAGGAGCACGACCGCCAGCACCTCCGGCCAGCGGGCGGCCGGGCGGGGGCGCGGCCCCCCCGCCGGAGCGGCGCTCGTCATCCGGCTCGCTCGTCGGGTGTCATCGCGCCTCCGACCCCTGCTGCAGCGCGCGCTTCACGGCCGAGGGCACGAGGTCGGTCTTCACGTAGTTGAGGACCTCCTTCACCTTGGCGTCGAAGGTCTGCTTGAACTCGGGGCTGGCGAGGAGCCCGACGACCTCGGTCGACGCGCCCGCCGGGCGCGCGCCGCCGCCGCCCTCCTGCAGGGCCTCGACGGCCTCCTTGAGGCCCTTCACCTCGCGGGCGAGCGCCACGAACTTCTTGTCGAAGACGCCGGTCTTCGGCTCCGACCGCGACTCGCCGGCCGTGACCACGCCCGACTTCGAGGGGTCCACGGTGACCGTCCTGGCGCCGTCGAAGTCGGCCGACGTCGGCCGCAGGTCGCGCAGCCGCTCGTCGACGACCTGCGCGGCCGCCGCCTTCGCGACCGCGCGGGCGATCTCCACCTCGACCCCGCCGCCGCGCTCGAGGGCCGTGAGGCGGTCCTCGACCCACTCGAGCGCGCGCGCCGCCGCCCGGTCGACGAGCTCCTCGACGTTCGCCGGCGACGCGCCGGCGGCCGTCGCCTCGCCGCCGCCCGGCGCGGGCAGGAGGCGCGCCACGCGCTCGGCGAGCGCCTCGGCCAGCGCCTCGTCGTCGCCCAGCGCCGCGCGCACCTGCCCCGAGACCTCCCGCGTGACCCGGGCCGGGAGCCCCTTGAGGTCGAGGCGCTCCAGGCGTGACTCGATCGACTTGAGCACCGGGGCCGTCGCCTCCTGCGCGATCGTGTCGACGAGCCCGGCCATCTCGCGGTCGAGCCGCGCCGTGATCGAGGCGGTGACCTGCTCGGTCACCCGCCCCGGCAGGCCCGGCAGGTCGAGCGGCGCGAGCTGGTCCCAGACCGCCTGCACCGCGCGCTGCACGACCCCGCGCGCCGTCGCCTCGTCGTCGGCGCCCGCGCCGTCCTCCGCGGACGCCGCCGCCGGGCGGGCCTCCAGGGCCGCCACCC
>JAHBXY010000261.1 GCA_019636275.1 Planctomycetota bacterium
GGCTCCCGGCCGCCCTGGCCACGCTCGAGGCGGCCGGCCGCATATAGACAAAACCTTGACAGAATCGGTACGACCGATTAGTCTCCTCCCCGGGAGCAGGGAGGCGACGTGAAGGCGCTCGTGGCTGACGACTCGAAGATCACGCGGAGGCTGCTGGCGCAGATCCTCGGCGAGTGCGGCTACGACGACGTCGTCGCCGCCAGCGACGGGGCCGAGGCGCTGCGCCTCCTGCGGGAGGGGGCGCCGTTCGACCTCGTGGTCACCGACTGGCGCATGCCCCGCGTCGACGGCCTGGCCTTCCTACGCGAGGCCCGGCAGCAGCCGGCGGGCCGCGACGTGCCGTTCGTGGTGATCTCGTCGGTCAGCGACGACGAGGCGGTCGCGGCGCTGTTCGCCGAGGGGGCGCGCAACTTCATCCGCAAGCCGTTCGACCCCTCGGCCGTGCGCCGCGCCCTGGCCGAGGTCGCCCGCGTCGAGCGCCTGCGCAGGGAGGCGACGGCGCCGGCCCTCTCGGGCACCTTCTCCGCCGCCGGGGTGGTCGAGCTGACGCAGTTCATGGCCCTCACGCGCCGCTCGGGCGTGCTGACGATCGACCCCGACGGGCGGCTCGACTTCGAGGCCGGCGACCTCGTCGCGGCCAGCGCCGGCCCCCTGCGCGGCGAGGCGGCCTTCCTGGCCCTGGCCGAGCTGGACCAGGGGACCTTCCGCCTCGACCCGGACGCGCCGCGCGCGCCGCGGACGATCGCGCGCGCCACGCCCGCGCTCCTGTTCGAGGCCCTGCGCCGCACGGACGAGCGCGCGCGCGCCGCCGGGAGCCCCGCGTGACGCCCGCCGCCCTGCTCGACCCGGTCGTCGCCGCGGCGCGCGAGACGCTGGCCGTCATGCTGCGCCTCGAGGCGGTGGAGGTCACGCCGGCCATGGCCCAGGGTGTGGCGCTCGTGCACGAGGTCTCGGCCGTGATCGGCCTCTCGAGCGCCGACGCCTCGGGCGCCGTCGTCCTCAGCACCGACCGCACCACGGCGACCGCCGTCGTCTCGCGCCTCGCCGGCGAGCCGATCGAGGCCTTCGACGAGGACGTCGCCGACGGCCTGGCGGAGCTGGCGAACATCGTCGCGGGCGCGGCCAAGGGCGGCATGCGCGCCGGCCTGGCGCTGTCGCTGCCGACGGTCGTCGCGGGCGCCGGGCACCAGGTGTTCCGCACCAGCGGCGTGCGCAACGAGCTGGCCTTCCTCACCACGGAGCTCGGCCCGCTCTGCCTGCAGGTGCACCTGCGCGAGGGGGGGAGCGCGTGATCCACCCGCAGGAGACGGGCGCCCCCCGCCGCCGCGCCCTCAGCGCCAGCCAGGGCCTCCTCGAGGGGCTGATCGACGGGCTGCCGGTGGGCGTCGTCCTCCTCGACCGCGAGGGGAAGGTCGTCCTCTTCAACGCCTACGAGGAGCGCCTGGCGCTGCGCCGGCGCGAGGACGTGATCGGCCGCTCGTTCTTCGAGGTCGTGGCCCCCTGCACGAACGTGCGCGAGCTGGGCGGCGCCTTCCGCGAGAAGGCGGCCGCCGGCGCGCTCGACGAGCGGGTCGACTTCCGCTTCAAGCTGGAGTACCTGCCCCGCCCGCGCGACGTGCGGATCGTGCTCCGCTCGTTCACGCTCGGCGACGAGCCGTTCGCCGCGTTCGTCGTCGAGGACGTGACCGAGCGCCGGCGCCTCGAGCGCGAGCGCGACGAGTTCTACTCGATCCTCGTCCACGACCTGCGCGGCGACCTGTCGGGCGTCCTCGGCTACGCGTCGCTCCTGGCCGACGGCTCGTTCGGGCCGGTCACCGACCGGCAGAAGGAGGCCGCGCTCCTCGTGCGCGAGGCCGGCGGGCGCATGAACGACAAGATCGCGGCCGCCCTGCGCGAGCACCGCGCCCGCCAGGAGGGCGGCGCGCTCCACCGCCGCGAGCCGGTGAACATGCACGCGCTGGTCCTCTCGACGCTGGCCCTCGCGCGCCCGGGCGCCGGCGCGCGCGGCGTGCGCCTCGTCTACGAGGGCGCGGCCGAGGGCGAGGAGTTCCCGGAGCGGGCCGTGGCCACGCTGGGCGACGTCGACCGCCTGGGCGCGCTCGTCGACAACCTGGTGACGAACGCCGTGAAGTACGCCCGCGGCCTGGTCGTGATCGCCCTCGACGAGGAGGGCGACGAGGTGCGCCTGCGCGTGCGCGACGACGGGCCCGGGATCGCCGAGGCCTACCGCGAGCGTGTGTTCGAGGGGCGCTTCCAGGCGCCGGGCAGCCTGCCGGGCCACGGGCTCGGCCTCTACAGCGTGCGCCAGACGGCCGCGGCGCACGGCGGCCGCGCCTGGGCCGGCGCCGCGCCCGAAGGCGGCGCGGCGCTCGAGGTCGCGCTGCCGCGGCTGCGCCTCGAGTGATCACCAGCTCGTCGGCGCGTAGTCCTTGAAGAACTTCCCCCAGGCGTGCTCGCCCGTGAGCAGCCCCGAGAACAGCGGGTCGAGCACGCGGGCGGCGCCGTCGACGGCGTCGAGCGGCGGCTGGAAGTCGAGCACGTCGCGCTTGCGCGCGGCGTGCGCGGCCGGGTCCTCGTCGGTGACCCAGCCGGTGTCGACGGCGTTCATGTAGACCCCGTCGCGCGCGTAGTCGGGCGCGGACGTGAGGGTCATCATGTTCAGCGCCGCCTTGGCCATGTTCGTGTGCGGGTGCTTGTCGGTCTTCGTCCCGCGCGAGAAGCTGCCCTCCATCGCCGACACGTTGATCACGTGCTTGTCGAACGTCCGCGCCCGGACCATGAGCGGCTTGAGCCGCGCGGCGAGGATGAACGGCGCGACGGCGTTGACGAGCTGCACCTCGAGCAGCTCCCAGGCGGGGACCTCGGCCAGGGTCATGCGCCAGGAGTTGTGGCGCCGCAGGTCGACCTGCTGCTCGTCGACGTCGGTCTGCCCGACCGGGAACACGTCGAAGCCGTCCTCGCCGTCGGTCGCCGTGCGGAGCTGCGCCAGCCGCCCCGGCTCGACCAGGCCCAGCACGCGGCGCGGCGCGTCCTGCGGCAGGGCCAGGGCGTCGCCGACGCCGGCGGGCAGGGCCAGGGCGTGGTCGCCGCGCGCGCGCCCGCGCAGGTCGTCGCGCAGGTCGTGCCAGCGGGCGAGCATCGGCCGCCAGGCGGCGGGCAGGTCGCCCGGCGGGCGGAGCTCGAGGTCGAGCAGGTGGGCGTAGAAGCCCGGCGGGCGGCGGACGGTCTGGGCGGCGTTGTTGACGAGGACGTCCAGCCGCTCGTAGGCCGCGACGACGTGGGCGGCGAAGGCCTCGACGCTGGGGGCGTGGCGCAGGTCGAGCCCGTAGAGGTCGAGGCGCCCCGACCAGGCGGCCGCGTCCGGCTCGGCGGCGAAGCGCCGCGCGGCGTCGTGCGGGAAGCGCGTGCTGACGATCACGCGCGCGCCGGCGCGCAGGAGCTTGAGCGCCGCGTGGTAGCCGATCTTCACCCGGGCGCCCGTGATCAGCGCCACGCGGCCCTCGAGCGAGGCCGTCTGGAAGCGCTTGGCGTAGTTGAGCTCGGCGCAGGGCGGGCACATGGCGTCGTAGAAGGCGTGCACGCGCCGGAACGGGGCCTTGCACACGTAGCAGTCGCGCGGCTGCTGCAGCTCGCGCGCGGGGTCGGCGCCGGCGTCCGTCGTCAGGCGCGGCGGCGCGACGAACACGGGCGCCTGCCGCGCCTCGCGGATCCCCGCCCCGTTCACCGCCTGGCGGTCGTGGGCGCGGACCTCCTCGCGCCGACGGCGGCGCACGGCGCGGGCCTCGCGCCGGTGCTCCTGCTTCGTCGGGTGCGACACGCGGCCGGCGGCGCGCAGGAGCGCCACGCGCTCCTCCTGCGGGAGCGCCGCCAGGGCACCGCGGTCGCGGACGAGGGCCTCGAGCACCGCGCGGCAGGCGCGCAGGGCCTCGGCGCTGGGCGGCTCGGGGGCGGGCTCCACGGCATCGGATCCCATGGCGTCGGATCATAGCCCGGGCCGCCCGCGCGGCCGCGCTCAGAGCAGGGCCACGATCCCCAGGATCACCAGCCCGCCGAGGGCCACGACCCCCAGCGCCGCCGCGCCCAGGGCCAGCCGCTGGCGCGATCAGTCCGCGGCGGGGCGCTGGCGCGGGCGCGTTGCACGCCGGCGCGGCGCGCCGGCCGGCCAGAGGGTCGGCTCGGGGCCTCGACGGGCGCGCCGCGGAGGAGGGCGTCGAGGTCACGCGCGGCGGCGGCCATGTCGGGGTAGCGCTCGTCGCGGTCGCGCGCCAGCATGCGCCCGAGCACGCGGCGGTGGGCGGCGGGTACGTCGGGGTGGTGCGCCTCCGGCGGCCTGAGCTTGCCGTGGGCGACCTTGTAGAGGACGTCGTGCGCGCTGAACTCGCGCATGGGCTCGACGCCGGTGAGCAGGTAGTAGAAGGTCAGCCCGAGCGAGTAGACGTCGACGCGCGCGTCGATCGGCGCCTTCCCGCCGATCTCCGGCGCCATGTAGAGCGGCGTGCCGATGATCGCCCCGTCGAGGGTCATGGGCGCCATGGTCATGTCCTTGGCCAGCCCGAAGTCGGTGACCTTGGCCGTCCCGGCGGAGGTCAGCATGATGTTCTCGGGCTTCACGTCGCGGTGGATCACGCCCTTGGCGTGGGCGGCCTCGAGGCCGCGCGCGACCTCGAGCACGACGCGCGTGGCCTCGTCGGGCTCCAGGCGCTTGCGCGCCTGCATGCGCTTCTCGAGGTCCTGGCCGTCGACGTACTGCATGATCGTGAACGGGCGCCCGTCGGGCGTCGCGCCCAGGTCGAAGACCATGACGACGTTGGGGTGCTCGACGCGCGCCATGGCGCTGGCCTCGCGCCGGAAGCGCTCCACGGTCCGCGCGACCTTGGTGTGCTCGTGCGAGAGGACCTTGATCACGACGTCCTTGCGCAGCTCGCCGTGCCAGGCCAGGTAGACCGTCGCCATGGCGCCCGCGCCGAGGCGGGCGTTGACGAAGCAGCCGCCGAGGACGGCGCCGAGGAGCGGGTCCTCGTCCTCCGGGCGCGGCGTCGGGCCCATGGCCACGGCGGTCCCGGCGCCGGGCGGCGCCGCGGCCAGGTCGGCCGCGCCGGCCCAGCCGGCGACGCCGTGGGGCGGGCTCTGCGGGGCGGTGGGCGTCCAGCCGACGTCGCCTGGCGGCGGCGCCGGCGGGGGCGTGATCGGGCCTCGCGGGCCGCGCGCCGTCCGGCGGCGGCGCTGCTCGGCCGTGGCCTTCGCCGCCTGCTCGGCGGTGAGCACGCCTCCCTGGACGAGGACCTCGCTCAGGCGGCGCTGCGGCGCGTTGGCCTGCTGCCAGGCGCGCGCCCGCGTCAGGATCTCCCGGGTGGTCCAGCCCAGCTCCAGGACGATCCGGCCGAACTCGATGTCTTCGTCGCCGTCCACGCCCTTCCACCGTAGCCAGGCCGCTCGGCGGCTGCCAGGCGGCCTCCGGGTGACGGCCTGGGGACGCGATCGGTTCCGTCCGGAGACCTGCCCGGCGGGGCCGGGCGCTGGCTGGCGCATGTGAGCGCGGTCGCGGTGCTGGACGTCGGCCCGCGCCTCGACGGCGAGGGCGGTCGAGAGGCTGGCGCCGTGAGCACGGTCCCCGGGGGGCTGGACGTCGGCCCGGGGTTCGTCGACGCCCGGAGCATGGTGCCCGGGGCTGGAGGTCGGCGCGGGGTTCGTCGACGAGGGCGGTCGAGAGGCTGGCGCCCGTGAGCACGGTCCCGGGGCTGGACGTCGGGCCGGGGTCCGACGACGAGGGCGGTCGAGTGGCTGGCGCCCGTGAGCATGGTCCCCGGGGCTGGACGTCGGCCCGGAGTTCGTCGACGAGGGCGGTCGAGTGGCTGGCGCCCGTGAGCATGGTCCCCGGGGCTGGACGTCGGCCCGGGGTCCGACGACGAGGGCGGTCGAGTGGCTGGCGCCCGTGAGCATGGTCCCCGGGGCTGGAGGTCGGCCCGGAGTTCGACGACGAGGGCGGTCGAGTGGCTGGCGCCCGTGAGCATGGTCCCCGGGGCTGGACGTCGGCCCGGGGTCCGACGACGAGGGCGGTCGAGAGGCTGGCGCCCGTGAGCAGGGTGCCGGCGCTGGCCGTCGGCCCAGGGTTCGTCGACGAGGGCGGTCGAGTGGCGGGTGCCCGTGAGCACGGTCGCGGCGCTGGCCTCCGGCCCGGTCCGTCGACGAGGCGGTCGAGTGGCTGGTGCCCGTGAGCACGGTCGCGGCGCTGGCCTCCGGCCCGGTCCGTCGACGAGGGCGGTCGAGTGGCTGGTGCCCGTGAGCACGGTCGCGGCGCTGGCCTCCGGCCCGGTCCGTCGACGAGTGCGGTCGAGTGGCTGGTGCCCGTGAGCACGGTCGCGGCGCTGGCCTCCGGCCCGGTCCGTCGACGAGGGCGGTCGAGTGGCTGGCGCCCGTGAGCACGGCGCCGGCGCGGGACGCCGGCTCGGGGTCCGTCGACGAGGGCGGTCGAGTGGCTGACGCCCGTGAGCATGAGTGCGTCCTTCGCTCGGTTGGTTGTCACATGATGGAGCGCCGCTTGAGGGTCGAGCGGCCGCCGCCGTTCGTCAGTCAGCGCGGGCTCGTGCAGACCTCGGCCACGACTCGCCTCCGAGTCCCGCTCTCGCGACTGACGCGATCCATGCCCGCATCGGGACACATAATGCACACATTTGAAGCTTGTCATGGGGCGCTGGCCCCGGTATCCTTCCTTGCTGGCGTGGCGCATTGGCCGATCGGCCAGCGCAGACTCGCCGCCACCACGACCAACCACACCGCACGAAGGAGGGTCCATGAAGACGACCTCGCGCCGAGGCTCCGCCTCGTCCCAGCCACTCGCCAAGGCCGAGCTCGAGGCGACCCTCGACGAGGCGCGGCGGATCGACGCCCGGATCGCCGACGTGGTTCGCCGCGAGCGGCAGGCCACCGCCGAGCTGGCCTACCTCCTCCTGCACGCCGAGCGAC
>JAHBXY010000262.1 GCA_019636275.1 Planctomycetota bacterium
CGGGCGGCGGGCTCGTCGTCGTCGGCGGCGAGCGCGCCTTCGGGCCGGGCGGCTACCGCGGCAGCGCCCTCGAGCAGGCGCTGCCCCTGCGCTCCGAGCCGCCGGCCTGGGCCGAGATCCCGGACGTGGCGCTGGTGCTGCTCGTCGACCGCTCGGGCTCCATGGGGCGCGGCTCGAAGCTGGAGATGGCCAAGGTGGCCACGCGCGAGGCGGCGACCTTCCTCTCGCCGCGCGACGTGCTGGGGATCGTCGGCTTCAGGGCCGACGCCGCCTGGCTGCTCGAGCCCACGCGCGGCGCGGCGCCCGGGCTCGTGCGCCGCGCCACCGACACGTCGGCCGCCGGCGGCGGCACCGACCTCCTGCCGGCGCTGACGCTCGCCAGCGAGGCCCTCGCCGGGTCGCCGGCGCGGGTCAAGCACGTCGTCGTCCTCTCGGACGGGATCGCGCCGCGCATGCAGCAGGTCATGGAGCTCGTCGACGGGCTGCGCCAGGCCGACGTGACCACGTCGACCGTGGCCGTCGGCCCCGACGCCGACCAGGACGCCTTGCGGCAGGTGGCCGAGCGTGGCGGCGGCCGCTTCCACGGCGCGGCCGACCTGGCCACGCTGCCGCGCGTGCTCGTGGGCGAGGCGCTCGACGCCGCGCGGCGCTCGGCCTCGACCCCGCCCTTCCGCCCGCGCGTGGCGAGGGCCGCGCGCGCCGTCGAGGGCGTCGCGTTCGAGCAGGGGCCGGCGCTCACCGGGCTCCAGCCGGCCGAGGCGCGCGCGGCGGCCGAGGTCCTGCTGACCGGCCCCGACGACCGCCCGCTCCTCGCCGTGTGGGACGTGGGCCTCGGCCGCGTCGCCGCCTGGACCTCCGACGCCGGCGCCCGCTGGGCCCGCGCCTGCGTCGGCTGGGACGGCTTCACGCGCCTGTGGGGGCAGCTCGCGCGCGCCGTGGCCCGGCCGCCGGCCGACGCGCGGGCCGGCGGCGCCCTGCGCGTGTGGCTCGAGGGCGACCTCCTGCGCGCGCGGGCCGACGTCGAGGGCGCCGACGCGCTCGCCCTCGAGCCCGTCGACGGCGGCGCGCCGGCCTGGTCGGCGCCGCTCTTCGAGGAGTCCACCGACGTCTGGGTGGCCGCCGGGCCGCGGCCGTCCGACGGGCTCTACCGGGCCCGCGTCACGCGCGGCGGCCGGGCGCTCGCCGAGCGGCTCGTCGAGGTCGGCCCGTGGCTGGGCGACGAGGTCCGCCACGGCCTCGACCCCGACCTGCCGGCGCTCGAGGCGGTGGCCGCCGCCGGTCGCGCGGCTCCCGCCGCGCGGCGGCAGGCCGCCCGCTCGCTCGTCCCGCCGCTCCTCCTCCTCGCCTGCGCGCTGCTCGTGGTCGAGGTGGCGGTGCGTCGGACGGGGTGACC
This sequence comes from Planctomycetota bacterium, assembly GCA_019636275.1. GTDB lineage: Bacteria > Planctomycetota > J058 > J058 > J058 > JAMLIC01. Next base: position 1,394 of record JAHBXY010000262.1, read on the forward strand.
GGTTCGCACCCTCGCTTCAGCGGGGGCTGGCGCTCACGCCGGCGACCGGCCGGACCATGAGGGTGGCCGAGCGCAGGGTCGCGACCTCGAGCGCCAGCGCGTCGCGCTCGGCGAGCATCTCGGCCAGGGCGGCGTCCTGCGCGTTGCGCTCGGCCTTGCGCTCGGCGAGGGTGCGCCGCCAGCCGCGCTCGAGCCAGGCCACCCGCGCCTCGCGCGCGGCGAGCTGCTCCTCGAGGGCGGCGCCGGCGGTTGCCAGCGCGTCGGCGCGCTCGCGCGCGGCGTCGCGGTCGGCGGTCAGCCCCCGCGCCTCGTCGAGCAGCCCGTCGACCCGGACGGCGAGCCCGTCGCGCTCGACGACGAGGGCCCCGCGCTCGTCGCGCAGGCCGTCGCGCTCGACGACGAGGGCCTCGCGCTCGTCGAGGAGCGCGCGCTCCTGCCCGAGGGGGAGCACGCCGGCGTAGGCGGCCGGCAGGGCCAGGGCGGCGACCGCGGCGCCGAAGGCGCGCTGGCCGTCACGGCCGGCGAGCCACACGGCCGCGCCGAGGAGGGCTGCGCCCGCCAGGGCCGCGCCGGCCGCGTAGCGCGGGAGGTCGGGCGACGCCCACAGGCGCGCGCGCGCCGGCGCCGTGCGCGCGTCGACCCACGCGGCCGGCGCGGGCGCGAACGAGCCGAGCAGGTCGCCCACGACGAAGGCGCCGGCGACGACAGCCAGCGCCAGCCACGTGCGCTGCCAGCGCCGCGCCGCGCGCTCGCGCAGCACGTGGGGTGACGGGCCTGGCAGCGGTGTGGGGTCGACCCGCGCCCTCACCGGGCTCCAGTGTCCGGGCTCGTCGTCGTCGTCGCCTCTCCGGAGCGCCACGTGAACCTCCCCGTCGCGGCGACGAGCACGGGTCGTGCCCCGCGCGCCGCCCGCGCGTCCGGGCGGACTTGCGCCGGCGCGCGAGGGGGGAACTTGCCGACGTGTCGGCCCTCTTTACGCCCCATCACGCCACGGTGGGGACCCCGCGGGCGGTCAGCGCCTCGAGCAGGCGGCGCCGCTCGTGGGTGACCGCGATCGGCTCGAACACATGACGACGCAGGAGGCCGGGCCGCAGGACCAAGCGCAGCAGGTCGGGTCGGCCGACGCGCACGGCGACGACGTCGTCCCACGCCAGCGAGAGGTCGAGGCGCGCGTGGGAGAGCGCGCGCTGGTCCTGCACGATCCGCACGCCGCGCCGGTCGAGCACGACGCGGCCGGCGCGCCGCGGGAGGAGGGCGGCGGCCACCTCGGCCTCGACGACGAGGTCGGCCGGGGGAGGCTGGCGCGCTGGCGCGCTTCGCCGCGCGTCGTCGTCGCGCGGGACGCCGGCCGCCTCGAGGCCGGCGAGCAGCGCCACCCGGCCGTCCTCCGTCGGCGTGGGCACCGGGACGTCGACGCCGTCGTGGTCGGGGCCGCGAGCGCGGCGCAGGCGCACGAAGGCGCCCGAGGCGTCGTCGAACGCGTCGAGGTCGGCGAAGAACACGACGGCGACGTCGCCGCCCATTCGGCGGACGATCACCCGGTCGGCGTGGAGCTCGGCCTCGCCGGCGTGACGGCGCAGCGCCCACACCGCGAGCGCGACCGCCGCCGGCGCGCCCAGCGCGGTGAGGAGGACGGACAGCGGCGTCGCGGCGCCCGAGCGCGCGATCAGCTCGAGCGCGTACGGCAGGGCGAAGACGCCCACGACGACGGCGCAGAGCGCCAGGAGGAGCAGGTCGCCCGCGCGCAGCCAGCCGACGAGGCCGCGCGGCGCGAGGAGCAGGAGGGGCGGCGGCGCGTCGCGCTCGGGCACCGGCTCAGCGCGCCGGCAGCGCCAGGCGCAGGACCACGTCGACTCCGTCGGAGAGCAGGCCCTCGCCTGCGTCGCGGTCCGGGGCGCGGCCGCCGTCGTCGCGGCCGTCGACGCCGACGCTCCAGAGCGTGGCGGCGCGCGGGCCGTCACGGCGCCAGCGAATCGCGCCGCCGGCGGGGTCGAGCGGGTCGCGCGGCAGGTCGGCCGGTCGCTCGGGCAGCGCGTCGGCGGCCGCGAGGCTCAGGGCGGCGCGCGCGGCGCGCGCCAGGGCGAGCGCCGCGAGGTCGCGCGAATGGAGCCGCGCCACGGCGGGGAAGACGAGCTGCGTCAGCGGCGAGGCGTCCACGGTCCGGCGCTCCAGCTCGGAGAGCGGGGACCGCGCGTCCACGGCCTCGGGGGCCGCGGCGGCGCGGATCGCGTCGGCCATGAGCCGCGTGTGGTCGCGCCGCCAGCGGGCGAAGAGCAGGCGAGCGGCCGCGCCCTCAGGCCCGGACGCCTCGAGGGTCGTCTCGGTCAGCGCCAGCTCGCCGCGCAGGGCCCGCGCGAAGCCGCCCGCGCCGTCGAGGGCGGCCAGCGCGGCGTCGAGGCGGGCCAGGCGGTCGGCGTCGGGCGGGCCGCAGGCAGTGAGGAGCGTGGCGACGGCCGCGACCCCCTCCTCGACGAGGACGTCGTGCATGATGCGCCCGATGAGCCACGGCCCGTCGGCGGCCCGGGCCAGCCGCAAGGCGCGCTCGACGTCGGCCCAGGCGGCGTCCGCGCGACCCGCGTGCGCGTGCCCGACGGCCCGCGCGCGGAGCGCCAGCGCCAGGCGCTTGACCCCGGCGAGGTCCGGCGCCGGGCCGGTGAGGCCCTCGGACCAGCGCACGGGGAGCTCGCAGGGGCCGGCCAGGGCGCGGTCGAGGTCCGCCTCGAACGGGTCGAGGCGCGCGCCGACCAGCGCCAGCGCCCCGGCGAGGTCGGGCGGGTCGTCGGGGCCGGGCGCGTAGATCGCCTGCGCGTCGAGCGAGGTCGGGTCGGCGAGGGCGTCGAGCACATGGCGCGGGCCCCACTCGGTCACCCGCTGCACGGGCTCGGGCAGGTCGTCGAGGCGGCCCAGCAGCCGCGCGAGGTCCGCGCCCGCGGCCGCCGCCGGGGCCGGCGGGTCCAGGGCCTCGGGCGTGACCGCCAGCCCGTCGCGCTCGAGGTCGGCCAGGACCCCCTCGCGCCCCGCGCGCCAGCTCCGCTGCAGGCCGAGCAGCGCCAGCGCCGCGCAGGCGACGGCCCCGGTCAGCGCGGTCAGGAGCGTGCGGGTCCGGCGGCGGCGCGCCGCGTCGTCGTTCGTCAACGCGATCCTCCTGCTGCTGACTCTGCCAGGCCACCTGCCCGTGGGGAAACGTTGCCGGCGAGCCCCGCGTTGCACGGCACGGTGCGTCATGGCTACAGTCCCCTGTGGCGCGGCAGGGGCCACACACGATGGAGCAGGGGCCGAGCGAGTACGCCGCCGAGCACGCCAGCGCCGTCGCGCGCGAGGTGGTCCGCGCGGGGCTCGCCCCGGTCGAGCCCGTGCGCCGCCAGTTCCAGGAGTACGCCGAGCTCCTGCGGCAGCACGGCCCGCGCGGCACGTTCACCCAGCTCCTCCTCGTGCGCGGCGTGATCGACCGCGCCGGCTTCGACCGGCTGCAGGCGGCCGTCCCGCCCGACCCCGTGCGCCTGCAGGCGCCGAGCGGCGCGAGCCAGGTGTTCCGGCTGCCGGCCGGCAGCGTGGCCGCCCTGGCCGCGGGCGAGCGCACGCTCGAGTTCGCCGGCGTCGTCGTCCCGGAGAGCGCCGACCCAGACATTGATCCGGACATTGATCCGGACATCGAGCAGATCGGCGGCTCGACCATGGTCTTCGAGCGCGTGATCGCCCCGCCGCCCGGGCTCCTCGACTCGAGCGAGCCGGCGTTCTCGCTCGATGCCGTCGTGGGCGGCGGTCTGACCGCGTCGGCGGACGAGCTGGCGCTCACGCCCCCGCCGGCCCGGCCGCCGTCGACGCGCACGCCGCCGTCGACGCGCACGCCGCCGTCGACGCGCACGCCCCCGTCGACGCGCACGCCCGACCCGGTGGGCCTCGTGTCGATCGAGCAGCCGCTCGACGCCGAGACGGTGCCCTCGTCCGAGGTGCTCGACCTGCCCCTGTCGCTGGCCGGCGACCCCGCGCCGGGGCCGCGCGTGCGGACCACGACCGACTCGCGGACCCCCGGCAGCGGCGGCAGCGCGCTGGGCCTCGGGCCAGGCGCGTTCGCCCTCGCGCCGGGGGCGAGCGCGGACCTCGAGGGCGAGGAGCTGTCGCTGTCGAGCGACGAGGCCTCGCAGGAGCCCGCCCCCGAGCCGCAGCCGGGGTCGGTCCTGGGCGGGCACGAGCTGCTCAAGGTGCTCGGGCGCGGCGGCATGGGGGTGATCTACACGGCGCGCCGCCAGGGGCAGGCCGAGGTCGTGGCGCTGAAGGTGCTCCTCGGGATCAACGACCCGGGCGTCGAGCGGCGGCGGCAGCGCTTCCGCTGCGAGTTCGAGGCCCTGCGCCGGCTGGACCACCCGAACATCGTCCGCGTCCACGACTACGGCCGCGACGGGCCCTACGACTGGTACACGATGACCTTCGTCGAGGGGAAGGACTTCGAGCGCCTGCTCCTCGAGGGGACGCTGGAGCCGCAGGAGCGGCTGCAGGTGTTCCAGGACGTATGCGAGGCGCTGGCCCACGCGCACGAGCGCAGCGTCGTGCATCGCGACGTCAAGCCGCAGAACGTGCTCGTCGACGCGCAGGGGCGCGGCCACGTGCTCGACTTCGGCCTGGCCAAGATCCTCGACCAGGGCGTCGGCATGACGCGCACGGGGTCGACCCTGGGCACGCCCTACTACATGGCGCCCGAGCAGCTCAAGAGCGCCAAGCACATCGACGCGCGCGCCGACGTGTTCGCCCTGGGCGTCATGCTCTACGAGCTCGTCGTCGGGCAGCGGCCGTTCCTCGGCGAGACGGCGGCCGAGGTGGGCCAGCGGATCCTCAACGACGACCCGGTGCGGCCGTCGAAGGTGAAGAAGGCGATCCACCCGGACCTGGACGCGATCTGCCTCAAGGCGCTGGAGAAGGCCCCCGAGCGGCGCTACGCCGACGCCGGCGCCCTGCTCGACGACCTGCGCCGCCATCGCAAGGGCCTGGGCGCCGCCGCGACGAAGGAGGTGCACGGGATCGGCGCCGAGGTGCGGCGCTGGGCCGTCCGCAACCGCGCCGGGCTGATCGGCGGGCTGGTGGCCTCGCTGCTGCTCGTGCCGGCCTTCCTGGTCCTCGTCGTCATGACGCGCCCCGAGCGGCCCGTGGCCGGCGCGTCGACGACGACGGAGGCGACCCCGCCCGAGCCGACGGCGCCCGGGCCCGAGCCGAAGACGACGGCGCCGGAGCCGAAGCCGGATCCGGAGCCGAAGCCCGAGCCTGAGCCGACGACGCCCGCGCCGGAGCCGCAGCCCGAGCCGACGCCGACGACGCCCGCGCCGGAGCCGAAGCCCGAGCCGAGGCCGACCACGCCCGAGCCCGCGCCGGTCCCCGGCCCCCCCTCCCCCGGTCCCGACGAGGCGCCGCCGCCCACGCCGGTCGAGGCGGCGCGCGCGGCGCTGGTCGTGCCGCTCGA
>JAHBXY010000263.1 GCA_019636275.1 Planctomycetota bacterium
CCAGATCGACGACTCCCAGGCGCCGCGCGCCGCCGCGAGCGACCCATCGAACGCCGCCCTCGCGGCCGCCCGCTCCTCCTCGGGCGGGAGCGGGGCGCGCGCCGCGACGCGCCGGTCGGCCGCGCCGCCTGCGACCAGCTGCGCCGCGGCGTCATCGCGCGTGAGCTCGCCCGCCTCGACGCGGCGGGCGAGGTCCTCGGCGCGGGCGTAGAGCGCGTCCATCGCCGCCCCGAGCGCCTCGCCGTCGACGACCCAGGCGGCGCGCCGCCCTTCGACGGTCGTCGCGCCGGGGGCCGCCGCGATCGGCGCCGGCAGGACGAGCGCCACCTCGTGGCGCCACCCGTCGAGGGCCCGCGCCGCGAGGAGGTCGCGCGTGACCTCGCGCAGGAGCGCCACGCCGGCGGGGCCGCGGTCGAGCAGGCCGGCGAGGTCGCCCAGGTCGGGGAGGTCCCGCGTCGCGCCCTCGACGAGGCGCACCTCGAGCGCGCCCTCGTCGACCTGCAGGTCGAACGTCACGCCGCGGCCCTCATCGCCGGTCGCCTCGCGCACCTGGCGCAGGTCCTCGAACCAACCCGTCGCGCGCAGGCGCACGCGGCGCTCGCCCGTGACGCTTGCCAGGAGGCCGGTCCAGGCGACCACGCCCTCCCAGCGGCCGAGGCGCTGCAGGGCCAGCTCCTGCGCCCGGCGCTCGAGGGCCTGGGCCGTGCTCGCGCACTCGAGCAGGCGCGCGCTGGTCGACAGGCTCTCCGTCACCTCGAGCCGGAGCTGCCCGCGGCCGTCGGGCTGCACCTCGATCGTCAGCGACGACTCGTCGGCGCGGGCGGGGACGGCGGCGGCGACGAGGGCGAGGGCGGCAGCCAGGGCGAGCGTGCGCATGGCCAGAGGATAGCCGCCGGGTGCTAGGGGATGTTCTGCACCGAGAAGGCGTCGATCACCTGGCCGCCGAGGTCGATGGCCTCGCCGTGGATCGTGTCGCCCTGCACGCGGAACTTGACGTAGTGGTGCGCGCGAACGGCCGTCGCCGTGCGCGAGTTCGGGTTCACGCCGCGCAGGCCCGCGCCGCCGCCGCCCGTGATGATGTGCACGAGGCCCGGGTAGGCGGGGTCGCGGTTGAAGTCCTTGATCGGACGCGTGCGCTCGTAGTTGTGGTCGTGGCCGGCGATGACCAGGTCGACCTTGCCGTTCTCGAACTGCGGCCCGAGGACGTGCTTCAGGACGGCGCTGTCGCCGTGGCTCCCGCACGAGTAGAGCGGGATGTGCATGTAGACGATCAGCCACTTCTTCGTGTTGTTCTGGATCTCGCGCTGCAGCCACGTCGCGTGGTCGCCCACCGGGACCAGGAACAGGCCGGTCGTCTCCAGGGCGATGAACTTGGCGTCGCCCCACTCGAACGAGAAGTAGAGCTCCTTGGCGATCGAGCTGCCGTTGTCGGGCAGGTGGAACACGTCCTTGAACGGCTGGCCGAGGAGCGCGATCAAGTCGTGGTTGCCGATCACGGGGAAGATCGGCAGCCGGTCGAGGAAGTCCTCGTAGGGGCGGAAGAAGCGCTCGTTGTACTCACCCACGGGGTTGGCGAGCGCGCCGTAGGGGTAGATCACGTCGCCCGTGTGGATGGCGAAGTCGACCTGCTCCGTGGCCATGCGGCGCCCCAGGGCGAGCTGCTCGGGGCTGGCGGTGCCGCTGTCGCCGAAGGCGAGGAAGGTGAAGTCGGACACGTTCGAGGCCGGCGCGGTGGTGAACGTCCCGCGGGCGGTCACCGGCTGGCCGCTGCTCGAGACGCGGTAGTAGTAGGTCGTGCCGGGCTGGAGGCCCACGATCTCCACGGCGTGCGACTTGGCGCGGGAGCCCGGGTTGCCGGCGGCCTGGCCGAGGAGCGGCGTCGGGCCCCACTCGACCACGCTGTCGGTGTCGGCCTCGGTGCGCCAGCAGATGATCGTCGAGGTCTGCTGCGTGAGCTGCAGGTAGGGGCGGCGGTTCAGGCGCACCGACGCGTTGAGCGGCGCGTTGTCGATGACGGCCTGGCTCGAGGTCTGCCCCGGCGCGCCCACGCGGGCGACGCGCACCAGCGCCCCGGCGAGGCTCGGGATGTCGCTCGCCGTGGCCCAGATGAACGTGTGCTCGACGCCCGGCGCCGGGCCCGTGGCGAGGTCCGAGAGCCCGGGGCTGTTCGCGGCCGGCGTGGCCGTGTGCCAGGAGCCGCCGCCGTCGACGCTGTAGGTGACGGCCACCGTGGCGAGGGCGCCGGCCGGGTCGGCCACGCTGAAGATCACGGGGACGTCGCCCGAGAGCACGCTCGCGCCCGGAAGGCGCACGCTCGTGACGTCGGCGATCGCGGCTGGAGAGCCCGCGGTGGCGGCCGCCGCGGCCGACCCGCCGCCGCCGCTGCTCCCGCCGCCCCCGCAGCCCACGACGGGGACGACGAGGAAGCTCAAGGCGAGGAGGGGCAGCGGCGCGGTGCGTCCCAGCATGGGTGTCAGGCCTCCCGGATGTCCAAGGCCGGACAGCAAACGCCCGGCCCAGGATCGCGCCGCGTCAACCCGCCTGGATTCGAGAGCTTGCGGTCACGGGGCGCAACACGGACGTGGCAAGTACCCGAAAGCTGTGGCGGCGTAGGCGCAGCGCGTGAACCGCCTTTCAGGATTCCGTGGCTCGACGGGTTTGGGTTTCGGAACGGTTCAGAACCGGACTTGTTCGATTCGCCACAACGCGTTGAGTAGGCAGCGCGTGCGTCGCGCGACTGCCAACGCCGGTTGTCCGGCCGCGAGTTTGCTGCTGTGACCGCCATCGGGCGGAATTCGCTCTGCCCTCCCGTTCATCCATCCCTCCCACCTCCCCGGAGGAAGCATGCGTCCCTTCACCCTGCGCGCGGGCGCCTCGCTCGCGCTCCTCGCCGCCGCCGGCGGCCTGGTCAGCGGCTGCGGCGGCTCGGGCGGCGGCTCCCGCGGCTCCGCCTCGGTCGCCCCGCCGATCACCAGCGGCGGCGGCTTCACCAACGTCGGCCCGCTGCAGCGCGCGCGCGTCTATCACACGGCCACGCTGCTGCACGACGGGCGCATCCTCATCGTCGGCGGCCTGGTCGGGCCGACCGCGGCCACCAACGAGGTCGAGGTCCTCGACCCGGCCACGGGCACCGTCACACCGGCCTCGCCCATGACCACGCCGCGCATGCAGCACGGCGCCGTGCTCCTGCCCACGCGCAAGGTGCTCGTCGTCGGCGGCCTGAGCACCCGCTTCGGCAACGCCCTGAGCACGACCGAGCTGTTCGACCCCGTGACCGGCGCGTGGACCGCCGGCCCGGCCCTGAGCGAGGGGCGCGCGGCGCCGACCGTGACCGCGTTCGACCAGGGCCGCAAGGTCATGATCGCCGGCGGCTACGGCTTCAGCAGCGGTCAGCCGGTGGTGTCGCGCACGGCCGACGTCTACAGCGGCGACTCGAACACGATCGCCCCGACGTCGGGCCTGATGAGCACCCCGCGCGCGGGCGGCGAGGCCTACGCGCAGCAGAACGGCCAGGTGCTGTTCGCGTCGGGCTACCGCTCGGTCGGCGCCGCCCTGCCGGCGCCCTCGGAGGTCTACGACATCGCCAACGACCTGTTCATCCCCGTGGCGATGGGCGTCGAGCGGGCCGAGGCCTCGCTGGCCGTGATCAACAGCAGCATCCACGCGCTCGGCGGCGCGGACGACGCGGGCGCCTCGCTCGCCAGCGCCGAGCTGTTCGACGGCCAGTCGTGGTCGACGTTCGGCAACCTGCTCCGGCCGCGCCAGGCGGCCACGGTCACGCCGGTGGGCGCGCAGGGGCTCGTGATCGGCGGGCGCGACGGGCAGGCGGTCCTGGGCACGGTCGAGAGCTTCCCCTCGGGGGTCGCGGCCGTGAGCTCGCTCGCCGACCCGCGCTACCTGCACGCGGCGGTGGCCGTGAGCGACCGGGTCTACGTCATCGGCGGCTTCACCACGAACGAGGACATCCTGGCCTCGATCGAGTGCTTCTCGGCCAACCCGGCGGCCGTCCCCGGCGGCGGCGCCGGCGCCGGCACGCGCGTCAGCGGGCGCGCGACGACCGGCAGCGCGCTGACGCTCTCGCCCATGAGCGGCCCCGCGGGCACGCAGGTCGAGATCACGGGCGCCGGCTTCAGCCCGGTGGCCGCGGCGAACATCGTGCGCTTCAACGGGGTGCAGGCCGTCGTGTCGTCGGTGGACCTGAGCGTCCCCGCGGCGCACAAGCTGCGCGTGCTGGTCCCGGCCGGCGCGACCACCGGCGTGGTCACGGTCGAGGTGGCCGGCGTCGTCCAGTCGGGCCCCGTGTTCACGGTGGGCACCGGCGGGCCGACCGGCCCGGCGCCGCGGATCCTCCTCGTCCTGCCCAACAGCGCCGCGCCGTTCATCCCGGTGAGCATCACCGGCCAGGACTTCGGCTCGCAGCCGGTGGTCACGTTCAACGGCGTGCCGACGATCAACATCGTCAACCTGTCGACGAAGTCGCTGCCGTTCATCGGCTCGATCAGCGAGCTCGTCGTCGTCGTGCCGCCGGGCGCGACCAGCGGCCCGCTCATCGTCCGCAACGGGACCCAGCAGTCGAACCCCTTCTACTTCACGGTCAGGTAGCGCCGGCCACGCCCTGGCGCCTCGAGGACCGACGCAGGCCGGACCCACCCGGGTCCGGCCTGCGCCGCCTTCAGGAAGTAAGCTCGAGGTCCTCGGGCACTTCCAGGTCGCTCGATGGATCCGGGCGCGCCGGACGTGAACGGGGTGTGAGCGCGAGCCCCGCCCTGGAAGCACCGCCCCCGAGCGCCCCCGCGGACGACGACCTGACCGCCACGTTCCGGCGGGTCGGGCCGGCCATGTTCCGCCAGGCGCTCGCGCTGCTCGGCGATCGCGCGGCCGCCGAGGACGTCGTGCAGGAGGCGTTCCTGCGCACGTGGCGCCGGCGCGAGCGCGTGCGAGACCCGGCGGCCCTGGACGGCTACCTGGTCCAGGCGGCGCGCCACCTCGCGCTCGATCACCTCCGCTGGCGCGAGCGCCGCCCGGCCCCGCCCGAGGACGCCGGCGACCCGCTCGTGCTGCCGCGCACCGAGGACGCGGCCGCCCTCGCGGAGCGCCTGTCCCGGGCGCTGCACCTGCTGCCGCCCGAGCAGCGCGAGGTCGTGCTCCTGCACCTCATCGAGGGCCGCACCTTCCCCGAGGTCGCCGCGCGGACCGGCGCGCCGCTCGGGACGGTCCACTCCCGCTACCGCGTCGCGCTGGCCCGCCTGCGCGAGCGCCTGGAGGACGTCACGTGAGCGAACGTCCGCCGACCCCCGAGCGCGACCTCGAGCCCGGCCCTGACGACGCGCTCCAGGCCCTGTTCCGCCGCTGCCGAGGGATCGACATGCCCCACACGCTCGAGGCGCGCGTCCTCCGCGCCCACGCCGCTGCCGCCCGGCTGGGCGACCTCCCCCCGATCGACCGCCTGGTCGACGAGCACGCCGACGACCTGAACGCATTCCTGGCCGCGTCGCTCCGCGACGACGACCTCGCCCGCGAGGCCCTCGAGGACGCGCTCGTCCGCGCCCACCACCGGGCGGAGCAGGGCGGCGGTGAGACGACCGGCGACGTGCTCGCCCGCGCGCGCGAGGCCGCCGACGCCGTGTGGTCGCATCTGCGCAAGACGGGCCACGCCGACGACCACCCGCTGGTCGACCTCGAGCCCGGGGCGCGCGACCTGCTGCTCCTCCACGGGCTGGGACTCGGCGAGGACGACCTCCGGCGGGCCGGCGTGCTCGGCAAGGACGAGGCCGCGCCCGCCGCGATCGGCGCGGCCCTGGACGCGCTCCTGGCGACGCTGCCCCTGCCGGGGCACCCCGCCGCCGGGGAGCACGCGCGGCGGCTCGCGCGCCTCGAGGCCGGCCTCGAGCCCGACGACCGCGCATGGGCCGACGAGCACGCCGCCGCCTGCGCCCCGTGCGCGGTCCTGCGCGAGCGGCTGCGCGCGGGGCTCGAGGTCCCTCCGCGCATCTGCCCGCGGCCCGAGGAGGTGCGCGCGCGCGTCGCCGAGCGGGTCGAGCGCGACCGGACCCACCGGGCGGCGGTGGCCTCGCTGGCGGCGCGGATCGCGCTCGCCTGCACTTACTGCCACGCGGCCATGATCCGTGACGAGGCCGCCTTCTGCGCGACGTGCCTCGCCCCGCACCACGCCGACTGCTTCGCCGACCACGGGCACTGCGCGGCGCCCGGGTGCGCCGAGCGCGCGACGGTGCGCGCCGGGGTGCGGCCCCCGGGTCGCCGGTGGTCGCGCTGGGCCCTGGGCTTCGGGGTCGCGGCGCTGCTGCCGGTCGCGGCCCTCGCCGGCGCGGGGCTGCTGACCCTCGCCGACGTCTTCGCCCGTACAGTGGCGGCCCCGGCCGAACTGCCGCTCGGCGTCGTCACCGCCGCGGTCGGCGCGCCGATGATGCTGTGGCTGCTGCTCCGCCGCCGGCGCGATCTCGTCGGCTAGGCCCATGTACGCGGCGCAGGCAATCTCGGTGGCGGTGCGCGGCAAGCTGCTGCTCGACCGGGTAGATCTCGACCTCGCGCCCGGCGAGGTGACCGTGCTGATCGGACCC
>JAHBXY010000264.1 GCA_019636275.1 Planctomycetota bacterium
CCCTGCGCCACGAGGGCCTCGAGCGTCCGGGCCGCCTCGCCCTCGGGGAGCGGGCCCGCCGCCAGGCGCGCGATCAGCCGCGCCGTCGCCCGCTCGTCGTGCTCGGCGGGCGGCGCCTGCTGCGCCTGCTGGGCCTGCGCCGGCGCCGCGAGCGCCAGGACGAGCGCCAGGACCACCGCCCCCCAGACCGTCGCGTCGGGGGTCATCGCGCCGCCGCCTCTCGCCACATGAGGACCGCCGGCTCGACCGCCGTCGGGGCGTCGCCGCCCGCGCCGCCGTCGGTGCGCGGCAGGTTCGTCAGCACCTCGTTCGAGAAGTACAGGTTGAACGTCCCCGAGCCGACCGACGGCCCCGTGTCGGTGAAGGTGACCACCTGCCCGATCAGCGCCCCGTTGCCGTTCATGTTCATGATCCGGTCGGCGAGCAGCACCCCCTGGAAGATCCCGTTGTTGCAGTGCACCGGCCCGACCTCCACGTCGTGCCGCGTCGGGTCGCGCCCGGCGACGACGACGACGGCCGGCTTGTGCGCCGGGGCCGGGTTCGTCGGCAGCTCGAGCACGTCGAGCTTCGACCCGTTGGGGACCTCGAGGTAGACGATCTTCCCGGCGGCCGCCGCGCCGGCCTCCGAGCGCGCGAACGCGTTGTAGGCGGCCTGGTCGGTGAAGTAGGTCCCCGACGCCTGCGCCGCGGCCTTGAGGGACCCGTGGTCGAGGCCGAAGTAGGCGTCGGCCGAGCTCGGCGCGCCCGGCGGCCGGCCGTCGTCGCCGGGCTCCGTCCACACGGTCGTCTGCGCGTCGTAGTGGGCGCCGTCCCTGGCCGTGCCCCGCGAGGCCGGGTCGTGGTCGACGCCGTCGGCCGTCCCGCCCACGCGGACCGAGCTCCCCTGCAGCGTCACGCGCCCGGTCGCCGTGATCCCGGGCGACCCCGTCCCCGGCAGGACCGTGAACGGGTCGTGCGCCGGGTGGTCGCGCCCGTCGACCTCGAAGTTGCCCGTGACCGTCACCGGCCCGAAGGCCACGAGGCAGCCCTCGGCGCTGCCCCGCAGGCGGGGAACCGTCGTGAGCTCGTAGCGGATCCGCACGACCATCTCCAGCTCGCGAGGGGCCGGCCCGCCCGAGCGCGACGTGAGCAGGAAGTCCATGAAGTCGTCGCCCACGCGCGCGCAGGCCAGGTCGACGACTGCGCCGTCGGGCGTCGTCAGCCAGGCGCCGTGCGCCGCGCCGGGGGTCAGCCCACGGAGGTCCGGCTGCTGGCTGCCCCAGTTGTGCGCGAACTCCCACACGAGCCGCGCCTTGGCCCGGGCCAGCGCGTCGTCGGCCACGAGCAGGCTCGCGGCCAGCTCGCGCCCCTGCGCGGCCGAGCGGGCCTGGTCGTGGACCGCCGTGGCCAGCGTGGCCACGAGCGCGGCCAGGAGGAAGAGCAGGATCAACGTGAGCACGAGGACGGAGCCTCGGCGCCGAGAGCGGGTCCGGGTCATGGAGCCTCCCTGCGAGTGGTCGAGACGGTTGCTGACAGGCGCTCAGTGCAGGAGCGCGACGAGGCGCACGACGGCCTGGGGGTCGCCGGGGCGCCAGGAGCCGGGGCGCCAGGTGACCTCGACCTTCACGCCGACGACGACGAGGTCGGCGACGGCGACGCCGGCGTCGGTCGTGCGGCCGTTGGCGTCGAGGTCGACCAGCGCCAGCCCGAGCCCCCCCGCGCCGCCGGGCGCCGGTGGCGCGGCGAGCGCCGCCTCGTCGCTGCCGAACACGTAGGTGGTGACCGTCGCCGGGAGCCGCGGCGTGCCGCCGTTGGTGTCGTCGAGCAGGTCGACCACGCGCGAGGCGCCGTGCTCGGCCAGGAGCCGCTCGAACTGCGCGTCGTGGAGCGCCTGGTCCCACGCCGGCTGGGTCCAGCTCACCTGGTGCAGCAGCGCGCGCAGCTCCGAGAGCCGCGCCTCGGCGGCGCGCCGCGCGTGCGCCTGCTCGGTCGCCTCGCGCGCCAGCGTCTGCGCGCTGACGGTCATGCTCGCCAGCGCCAGGAGCCCGCCCGAGAGGAGGGCCAGGGCGAACGTCGCCTCGATCAGGGTCATGCCGCGCCTCGCCATGGTCATGGCTGTCCCGGCGCAAGACGGGGGCCCCTCGGGGCGGCGCTGACCCGGGGCGCGGATCTTCAGCCGCCCCGGGCCGGCGCGCCCGGAGGCGGCGCGGCGGCCACGCGGAATCGTGCGCGGCGCGGGGGGCTAGCCGCAGTCCCAGGTGTACAGCGCGTGCGACACGTCGCCGGCGGCCAGCCGCGCGCCGTCGACGAAGAAGCAGGCGACCCCGGCGTCACCCCACTGGAGCAGGTCGCCCTCGGAGTCGAGCTGCAGGAGGAGCGTGTCGAACTGGCGGTACTCGCGCCCGGCGCGCGGGTCGTCCTGCGTGAACGCCGGGTAGCCGCCGAGCTTGTGCCCCTCGGCCTCGGCCAGGGCGAAGTAGCCCTGCCGCACGCGCTCGTCCTCCAGCAGGCGCCGGGCGCGCGCCGGCGCGACCCGCTCGAAGTCGTGCGCGTACGGCGAGGCCGGCGCGACGCGGCGCGTGGCGGTCAGGGCGGCCACGCGCCGCAGGACGAAGCCGGGGAGCGCGCGCCGCGCGTCCGGGGGCGGGGCGGCCGGCGACGGGTCGACCTCGGGGTGGTAGACGACGCGCGCGCCCCGGCCCGACGCGAGGTCGTCGGGGTCGAGCCCCCAGGGCTCCTCGCCGGCGGCGACGAACACCTGGAGGAGCCCGCGCGCGGGGAAGCCCTCGAGCGCCGGCCACGCGCCCAGGTCGAGCTGGGCCAGGAGCGCCAGCGGCGCGCCGTCGGCGCCGCGCGGGAGCTCGGCGCCGCGCGGCAGGTAGGGCGTCCCGCCGAGCTTCGACGCGGTGAGGTGGCCCGGGCCGAGCGCCGCGCGCTCGGCGTCCCACCAGCCGTCCTGGTCGAGGCGGGCGCCGTCGATCGGCGCCGCGGCGAGGCGCAGGAACGGGCGCGCCGTCGCGCCGAGCCCGGCGGCGAGCGCCTGCTCGAGCGCCGCGTTGACGCGCGCGAGCTCGCGCGCGTCGGCCTCGGGGTCGGGGCCCTCGGCCGCGAACGGCGCCAGGCCCTCGGCGACCTGGCCCACCTGGAAGAAGCGCGGCGCGGTGCGCTCGCGGCCGTCGAGGCCGAGCAGCGCCCAGGCGCCGTCGCGCTTCACGCGCGCGACGCCGCCCTCGAAGTCGCCGGCGTCGTCGTAGCGCGGCTCGGCGACCCACGCGCCGTCCGGGTCGACGAACCCGACCTTGCCGCCCCCGACCGCGTCGTCGACGGTCACCCGCGCGCGGCCCTGCGAGAAGTCGGCGGCCGCCTTGTACCGCGGCGGGATCGCCAGGGCGCCGTCGGCGCCGACGTAGCCGAAGCCGTCGTCCGTCGACACGCAGGCGCGACCGTCGACGACGCGGCGCGCCGCGCGGAACACGGCGTCGGTCACGCGCCGGCCGTCACGGTCGAGGTAGCCGTGGCGGCGCTCCCACGGCTCGAGGTCGGGCGGCGCCCACACGGCCAGCCCGCCCTGGAAGTCGCCCGGGTGCGGCTCGTCGCGGTAGCTGGGCGTCACGTCGCCGAGCGACGGCTCGACCAGCCAGCTCCCGTCGCGGCGGACGTAGCCCCAGCGCCCCTCGACCGCCACGCGCGCCAGCCCCTCGCGGAACGGCCCGATCCCGTGGAACGGGCCGCGCAGGGCCACCTCGCCCCGGAGATCGAGGTAGCCCAGACCGTCGTCGAGCTCGCAGCCGAGGAGCCCGCCGGTCACGTCGAACAGCGACGACCACTCGGTCGGGAGCACCAGCCGCCCCCGCGTGTCGATCAGGCCGCAGCGCCCGCCGCGCTCGACCACGGCGTGGCCCTCCGACCACGGGTAGATGCGGTCGAACGTGGGCGGAACGACCACGCGACCGTCGACGTCGACGAGCCCCCACAGGGCTCCCTGCCGCGCGACGAACACGCCCTCGTGCGGCCCCTCGAGGACGTCGTAGGCCGGCTCGACGGCCCAGCGCCCGGTCGGGTCGATCGCGCCGAAGGGCCCGCGCGTCTCGGCGCGCGCCACCGCGCGCCCCTCGCGGAAGCGGTGGCCGAGGGCGAAGCGCGCCGGGATCGCCACGGCGCCGGCGCGGTCGATCCAGCCCGTGCGCTCGCCCTCGCGGAAGGCGGCCAGGCCGTCGCCGAACGGGCCGACGAGCGACCAGGCCGGCTCGTGGACGACGCGGCCCTCCACGTCGACGACGCCGTAGGCCCGCCGGCGCATGGGCGCGCCGGGCAGCGTGACGAGCGGGAACGCCAGCTCCCCCCACCCGCCGGCGGCCGGAACCTTCTTCGCGGCCGGCGGCTTCTTCGCGGCCGGCGGCTTCTTCGCAGCCGGCGGCTTCTTCGCGGCCGGCGGCTTCTTCGCGGCCGGCGGCTTCTTCGCGGCCGGCGGCTTCTTCGCGGCCGGCGGCTTCTTCGCGGCCGGCGGCTTCTTCGCGGCCGGCGGCTTCTTCGCGGCCGGCGTCTTCTTCGCGGCCGGCGTCTTCTTCGCGGCCGGCGTCTTCTTCGCGGCCGAGCTCTTCCTCTTCTTCCCGCCCTCCGACGGCTCCCGCCTGGCCATGGCGCCCCCTCGTGTCTCGAGGGGAGAGAGCCTACCTTCCGCGACCCGGCGACGCGCCGCACCGTCGCCGCGCCGACCTCGGCGCCCTCGGTGACCGCTCTCGCGGGGTCAGACCGCGCGCGCGATCAGCAGCGGCGCCTCCGCGGCGCGCAGGACCTTCTCGGCCACCGACCCGAAGCGCCACCGCGCCAGGCCGGTGCGCCCGTGGCTGGCGATCGCGATCAGGTCCGCGTCCACCTCGCGCGCCGCCTCGAGGACCTCGGCGGCGGGGTCGGCGCCGTAGCGGCCGATCACCCGCACCCGCTGGAGGCCCGCCCGGCCCAGCCGCTCCTTCGCCTCGGCCAGCGCCGTCTCGGCGCGCTCCTGCGCCTTGCGGGCCGCCACCTCGGGCACCGGGTGGACGCCCGGCACCTCCGGCTCGTCGACGTGCAGGAGCACGACCTCCGCGTCCGAGGACAGGGCGAAGCGCCCGGCCAGCGCGAGCACGCGCGTCGCCCGCTCCGAGCCGTCGAGCGGCACGAGGACGCGCCGCCAGCCGACGATCGCGTCGTCGGTCATCACCAGCCCCTGCGGGTTGGCCGTGTAGACCGGGACGGTCGCCCCGCGCAGGACGCGCTCGGCGACGCTGCCGCGGAGCCACCGGCTGGGGCCGCTGCGCCCGTGCGTCGACAGCGCGATCAGGTCGGCCCCGAGGTCGCGCGCCGCGTCGACGACGCACTCCGCCGGGTCCGCCGCCACGACCACCCGCGAGCGCACGGCGACGCCCTCGTGCGCGAGGAGCTTGCGCAGCGCGGCGTGGTGCTCGTCGGCCTCGTGCCGCCGCAGGGCGACCTCGTCGTCCGACAGGTAGGCGGGCAGCGCCTGCAGGAGCGTCACCTCGGCCCCGGGCGCCTCGGCGACGAGCCGGCGGACGTGGGCCAGGATCCCGTCAGCGAGCCGGGAGCCGTCGAGGGGGACGAGGATCTTCAAGAGGCACCTCCGCGCCCGCCCTCAGCACGCGGCGCGCCAGTGTATTGTCCCCCGCGACGCGCTCCGCGGCGCGCGGCCGTGACGGCCGTCACGTCCGCGTGACCGGTTTGCCCGCGCCGGCGCTCCGGGACCATACTCACGCCCGGGGGGGGTGCCGTGCTGCAGGACCTGCTGCCGATCGCCGTGTGGCTGCTCGAGCTCGCCTGGCTGGGCCTGACGCTCGCCGGGGTGTGGCGCGTCTTCGCCCGGGCCGGCCAGCCGGGCTGGGCGGTCTTCGTCCCCGTCTACAACCTCGTCACGCTGGCCCGCGTGGGCGGGCAGCCGGCCGCGTGGGTGATCCTCCTGCTGGTCCCGGTCATGAACGTCTTCGTGCTCGGGCTCCTCTCGGTGAACGTCGCCTGGCGCTTCGGGCGCAGCTGGGCCTTCGGGCTGGGGCTCCTCGTCCTGCCGATCGTCTTCTATCCCTGGCTCGGCTTCGGCCGCGAGGCGCGGGCGTGAGGTCCCGGCGCGCGCTGCTCCTGGCCCCCCTCCTCCTCGCGTCACTCCTCCTCGTTGCCGGCGCCCGGGGCGACGAGCGGCTGCCGGCGACGCTCGACGTCAGCGGCCGCCCGGGCCACGCGGGGGCCGACGGTCCGCACGGCCGCAGCGCGGGGGCGTCAGGCGGGGACGCCGGCCCCACGGCGCCCGGCGAGCACGCGGGCAGCCTGGACCTGACGCTCGAGGCGGGGCCCGACGGGCGCCTCGTCGTGCGCGGGTCGTCGACGCGCCCGCGCCCGCAGGGGGCCGCAGCCCCGGCGCCGACGCGGG
>JAHBXY010000265.1 GCA_019636275.1 Planctomycetota bacterium
CGGGTCGTCGTCGGGGCAGCCGGCGCGCTCGAGGCGGGCGCCCTGGCGCGCCCGCCCGAGGGAGGTCGCGGCCTCGGCCGGGGCCAGGCCCAGGTCGAGGAGCAAGCCGCGGCCGTCGGCCGTGACCAGGACGCAGGCCGGCGTCAGCGCCCCGTGGACCTGCCCGCGCTCGTGCGCGTGGGCCAGAGCGCCGGCGATGTCGTGGCCCACGCGCGCCACCTGCTCGGGCGTCAAGGTCCCCGCGGCCGCCTCGAGCGTCCGCGCCGCGGCCGCCTCGGCGCCGTCGTAGGCCACGAACAGCCGCCCGTCGACGACGCCGTGGTCGAGCACCGGCGCGAGCGCCGGGTGGCGCAGACGCCGCGCGTCGTCGAGCGCCTGCGCCGCCGCCGGCGAGAGGCGCCGCGCGCCGTCGAGCGTGCGCACGAGCGCCGGCGCGCCGCGCGCCAGGTCCCAGGCCTTGTGGAGGAGGCCCGCCCCGGCCGAGTCGAGCACCTCGAGGAGCACGTAGCCGCCGACGCGGCGCGCGGGGTCGCCCAGGGCCCGCGCGACCTCGGCGAACGACGGGCCGGTCGGCCCGCTCGTGGGCATCGCCCGCGGGCGCGCCGCCGCCCGGTGCCGGCCCGACGACGCCCGCCCCTGCGCCGCTCGCCCCCCCGCCGCTTGCCCCCCCGCCGCTTGCCCCGCTGACGCTCGCCCCGACGACGGCCGGCGGTGGCCCCCGGCCGGCGTCCGCGCCCACACGGCCTCGTCGTCGGCCGCTCCGCCGACCGCCTCGTTGACCGCATCGACGCGGTCGTCGGCGAGGAGCGCCTCGAGGTCGCGGATGAGCGCCGCCGCGTCGGGATGCCGGCGCTCGCGGTCGCGCGCGATCATGCGCGCCAGCACGCGCCGGTGCTCCGGCCGCACCGCCGGGTTCAGCGCCTCGGGCCGGCGCAGGCGCGCGCGGCCGAAGATCACGTCGTGCACCTCGCAGCCCTCGAACGGCGCCCGCCCCGTGAGGAGGTGGTAGTAGGTCAGCCCGAGCGAGTAGATGTCGGCGCGACCGTCGAGCGTCGCCGCCCGCCCGATCTCCGGCGCGATGTAGGCGGGGGTGCCGATCAGCGCACCGGGGCGCGTCAGGTTGAGCTCGGCCGTGAGGTCCTTGACCAGGCCGAAGTCGATCAGCTTGACCTCGCCCGCCTCGGTGACGACGACGTTCTCGGCCTTCACGTCGCGGTGGACCAGGCCGGCCGCGTGCATGGCCTCGAGGGCGCGCGCCACGGCCAGGACCAGCCGCGTGGCCTCGGCCGGGTCGTGCGGGCCGCGCTCGCGGATGCGCCGCTCGAGGTCGGTCCCCTCGACGCGCTGCATGACGATGTAGTGGACGCCGGCCTCGGTCGTGCCCACGTCGTGCACGCGGACGACGTTGTCGTGCTCGATGCGCGCGGCGGCCCGGGCCTCGAGCAGGAAGCGCTCGACCCGCCGCGGGTGCCGCGCCAGCTCCGGCTTCAGCACCTTGACGACCACGTCCTTGCCGAGGAGCTGGTGGCGCGCCAGGTAGACGGCGCCCATGCCGCCCTCGCCCAGCTTGCCGAGGACCAGGCAGCCGCCCACCACCTGGCCGAGGACCACCTGGCCGAGCAGGCTCGCCGGCGCGGGCGCCGGAGCCGTCTCGAGGGCGACCTCCTCCACCTCGGCCGACTCGAGCAGCGTCGGCTGCGCGCGGCGAGCGACCTCGCCGGCGTCCGCCTCGTCGGTCCCGTCCGCCTCGTCGGTCCGAGGGGGCTGGGCCTGCGTCGCCGGCAGGGGCCCGGGCGGCGGCTCGTCGAGGGCGGCCGGGCAGGGGCGGCGCAGGTCGGCCTCGCAGCGCGCGAGGACCAGGCGGGCGACCGCCTGGAGGGTGGGCCCGACGCCCTCGCCGCGCGTGGCCACGGCGGCGAAGGCCGGCTGGCCGCCGGCGTCGAGGCGCGCGGCGAGCTCGGCGGGCGGGAGGGCCCCGGGGAGGTCCTGCTTGTTCCACTGCCAGACCAGCGGCAGCTCGTCGAGCGACAGGCCGACGGCGGCCACGTTACGCCGGAGCTCGGCCAAGGCCTCGACGTTCTCGTCGAGGCGGGCAGGGTCCGAGTCGGCCACGAACACGACGCCGTCGACGCCCTGCAGCACGAGCGTGCGCGTCGAGGCGTAGTAGGCCTGACCGGGCACGGTGTAGATCATGAGCTTGGCCGTGAGCCCGCCCGGGCGGCCGAGCTCGAGCGGCATGTAGTCGAAGAACAGGGTGCGGTCGCGCTGGGTGGCGAT
Organism: Planctomycetota bacterium; assembly: GCA_019636275.1. Lineage (GTDB taxonomy): Bacteria > Planctomycetota > J058 > J058 > J058 > JAMLIC01. Next base: position 2,278 of record JAHBXY010000265.1, read on the forward strand.
CGAGCAGAGCTTCCCGCGACGGTCGGGCGGCGTCAGGCGATGGATGACCTCGAGGTTCGTCGTCTTGCCGGAGAGCCCCGGGCCACAGTAGACGAGCTTGCAGGTGAGCCGCCGCCGCGCGAAGTCGATGTGCGCCACCCAGCCCCCCGCGCGCGCCGGGGCCCCCGGCCGGCGCGCTCGCGCGACGGGCACAAACCGCGGGCCGGACGTAGGTCACGCAGAGGCGTGCCGCCGCGGGCGTCGAGGGGTCAAGCCGCGTTTACAGGGCGGGCGAAAGGCGGGAGGTCGGGGGCCGCCCGATGCTCACGCCTCGTCGTCATCCACGCGCCGGACGGCGCTCCGCGCCGCGAGGCCCCGGCGCGCCATGCGCCAGAGCGAGCGATGGGGACGGGCGGAGCGGGCCGGTTCGTGCCCGGTCCGGGGCTTGCCCGCCCGCCCCTCGCGCGTGCCTGATGCGCCAGAGCGAGCGATGGGGACGGGCGGAGCGGGCCAGTTCGTGCCGGTCCGGGACGTGACCCGATCGCCCGCCCCTCGCGCATGCCCGATGCGCCAGAGCGAGCGATGGGGACGGGCGGAGCGGGCCCGTTCGTGCCGGTCCGGGACGTGACCCGATCGCCCGCCCCTCGCGCATGCCCGATGCGCCAGAGCGAGCGATGGGGACGGGCGGAGCGGGCCAGTTCGTGCCGGTCCGGGGCTTTCCCCGATCGCCCGCCCCTCGCGAGCGCATCACTCATCGCAGGTCACCCGCGCGATCCGCGGCGGCTCGCCCCACGCGGCGGGGGGCGCGACGTCGAAGCGGTACAGGGCGGTGTTGCTGATCATGAAGCGCTTGTCGCGGCCGAGCGCCTCCTCGAGGACCACGTGCAGCACGCCGCCGTGCGTCACGACGACCGCCGGCAGGGCGTCCTCGTCGGCGACCGTCGCGATGTCGGCCACCGCCTGGAGGACGCGCGCGTGGAAGGCCGCCATGGGCTCGCTCCCGGGCAGCGCGTCGCGGTCGGCGTGCGAGCGGTAGGCGGCGGTCGCCTCGGGGTGCTCGCGGGCGAGGTCGTCGAAGGTGCGCCCCTCGGCGGCCCCCATGCCGCGCTCGCGCAGGTCGGCGCGCCGCCGCGGCGTGACGCGCAGGCGGGCGGCGATCGGCGCGGCCGTCTCGCGCGCGCGCAGGAGGTCGCTCACGTAGAGGAGCGCCCGGGCGCCGGTCGGCCGCGGCGGGACGGCGGCCTCGACGACGTCGGCCACGGCCGCGGCCTGGTCGCGGCCGACCTCCGAGAGCGGCACGTCGGTGTGGCCCTGGACGCGGCGGTCGCGGTTCCACGCCGTCTCGCCGTGACGGATGACGATCAGCCGGGCCATCGCGGCCGATTCTCCGGGCCGGGCCCCGCCCGGGCAACCTGTCTCTCCACAGCCGGTGGGGACGCGGACCAGGCCCGCCGGGGAGCTTCGCGCGTCACCTTGCGCGCGGCCGTTCGTATCCGACCGTGAACCGGCGCGCCCGGGCGGGGCCCCTCGCTTGCTGTCCATCCCTGTCCAAGGAGGGCTCGATGCACCCCCCGGCCTGGAGGTCCCCGACGCCGCCACGCGCGTCGTCACCCGCTCGCCACGACACCGGCCCGCCGAGCGCCCTCACCTTCCCCGAGGGCGGCTTCATCGACTGGACGTGGCTGCGCGAGGCCGCGCGGGTGGTCGGCGCCCGGGCGGTCGTGGACGTGCTCCCGGCCGAGCCGGTGCTCGTCGCCCGCCGGGAGCGCCCCGTCGACGGACGGACCTACCTCCTGGGTCGCTGCGCGCTCGTGCGCGCCCGGCGGGGGGGCGACGTGGTGACGGTCGGCCGGATCGGGGCGGACGTCTGCCTCCCGCTGCCGACGGTCTCGAAGCGGCACCTCCTGCTGGAGCGGCGGCGCGGGCGCTGGTCGGTCTCGGACGTCGGCTCGAGCAACGGCACCCGGGTCGGGGGCAGGAAGGTCCGGTGGGGCGAGACCGTCCCCCTGGCGGAGGGGGACCTCATCGGCGTCGCCGACCACGTCTGGCTGCAGTTCATGCTGCCCGACGGCCTGCTCGCGGCCCTCGAGCCGGCCGTCCCGCCGCTCACCTTCACGGCCCACGAGCCGGGCGCGTCCGACGGCTCGAGGGCGGCCGCGCCCTTCCAGGGGACGATCGTGCAGACCGAGCTGCACGAGCTGCTCCAGCTGGTCGAGCTGAACCGCCGCACGGGCGAGCTCGTCGTCGCGGCGCCGACCGGGGACGCGAGCGTGCGCGTGCGGGAGGGGCGCATCGTCGAGGCGACGTTCGCCCGGACCACCGGGCCGGCCGCGGTCGACCGGCTCCTGGCCCTGCGCGCCGGGACGTTCCGGTTCGTCGCCTGCCCCGTCGAGCCGACGGCCACCACGCACGCCATCGCGCCGCTGCTCCTGGAGGCGGCGCGGCGGCTCGACGGCGCCGCGAAGGCCTCGTGAGGCAGGTCAGGCGCCGCGCTGGAGGAGCGCCCGCGCCTCCGGCGCGCGCAGGAGGAGCGCCCCGGCCCCGTAGACGGCGGCGCCGGCGAGCACCGCGGCGACCACGCGCGCGAGGGCCGGGCCGGGGAGCGCGGCGTGCACGCCCCAGGCGACTCCGGCCATGACCGCCGAGAGCGCCAGCGCCCGGCCGAAGGCGGCCAGCGTCTCGCGCCCGGCCGGCCGCTCGCCGCGCGCCAGGCGGCGCCGCCGCGCGAAGAAGGCCAGGGCGACGAGCCCGGCCGTCTGCGACACCGAGCTGGCCAGGGCCAGGCCGGCCTCGGCCAGGGGACCCACGAGCGACAGGCCGAGGGCCACGTTGAGCGCCACGCAGGCGGCGCCCACGCGCACGGGCAGGGCCACCTCCTCCTCGGCGTGGAGGCCGCGCGCGATCACGGGCGTGGCGCAGGCGGCCACGACCGCCGGCGCGAGCAGCAGGACGACGCGCGCCGTGCGCTCGGCGGCGGCCGCGTCGAAGGCGCCGCGCCGGAAGAGCAGGTCGACGAGCGGGCCGGCCAGGGCGGCCAGGCCCAGCGCGGCCGGCAGGGCCACGAAGGCGGCCACGGCCACGCCGCGGTCGACGAGGGCGCCGGCCTGGCCCAGGTCGCCCTGCTTCGCCCGCCGCGCCACCTCGGGGAAGATCGCCGTGGCCAGCGCCACGCCCAGGACGCCGATCGGGAGCTGCGTGAGGCGGTTGGCGTAGAACAGCGCGCTGGTGCCCCCCTCGGGCACGAGCGCGTAGGCCACGAACGAGTCCATGAGCGCGTTGGCCTGGAAGAGGACGGCGCCCAGCAGCAGCCCGCCGAACATGCGCCGCACGCGCGCCCAGGCCGCCGGGTCGGGGACCGCCGGCGCCACCGGCACGCCGGCGCGGCGCAGCTCGCGCAGGTGCGCCAGGAGCTCGACGCCGCCCACGACCGAGAGGACGGCCGCCAGGAGGCGCACCTGCTGCACCGGGTCGGGGACGAGCGGCCCGAGGACGAGGAGCGCCCCGATCCAGGCCGCGTTGATCGCGCAGGGTGCCAGCGCCGGCACGGCGAAGCGGCCCAGCGCGTGGAGCGCCCCGCCCAGGACGCCGGCCAGGCACACGAACGGCAGGTAGGGGAGCAGGCGCTGCGTGAGGTCGAGGGCCAGGTCGGCCCGGGCCAGGCCGGCCTCGCCGACGCCCAGGCCGGCCAGGGCGGCCAGCCCCGGGCCCGAGCGCAGCCCGGCGCAGGCGAGCTCGAGGAGCAGGGTCAGGAGCGCGAGCGCCACGCCCAGGCGCGCCACGGCGCCGCCGACGAGGCGCCGCGCGCCGTCGTGGTCGCCGCGGGCGCGGGCGTCGACGAACACGGGCACGAGCGCCGACGAGAAGGCCCCCTCGCCGAAGATCCGGCGGGCCAGGTTCGGCAGGGTCCACGCGAGGAGGAACGCGTCGGCGCAGGCGCCGGCGCCGAGCGTCGTGGCCATGAGCACGTCGCGGACGAAGCCCAGGGCCCGCGACGCCAGGGTCATGCCGGCCAGGCGGCGCACGAGGGCGAACACGCCCCCGGCGCCCCGGGCGAACGCGCCCGAGAGGCCGCGCCGCGCGGC
>JAHBXY010000266.1 GCA_019636275.1 Planctomycetota bacterium
CAAGGAAGGCGGCGACCGGCCCGCCCTGCCGGGCGCCGGCCGTCTCCTCGTGACCGGCCTGCGCCTCCTCGACGACGCGCCGGAACAGCGCCTCGAGCCGGTCGCGCGGCGTCGTGACCTCGACGCGGCCCGCCGCCGGCACGACCGCTCGCACGTCGTCGATCAGCCGCTCGGGGTCGAGGTCGGCCGGGCGGTCGAGCTCGACCCGCACGCGGTCGCCCCGGGCCAGGAGCTCGTCGGTCCGCCCCAGCCGCCGCAGCTTGCCGCCGTAGAGGATCGCGATCCGGTCGGCCACGTCCTCGACGTCGTCGAGCAGGTGCGAGCTGAGGATGACCGTCCGCCCGCGCCGCTTGAGCTCGAGGATGAGGTCCTTGATCTCGCGCGTGCCCAGCGGGTCGAGGCCCGAGGTCGGCTCGTCGAGGATGACCAGGTCCGGGTCGCCCGCGAGCGCCACGGCCAGGCCGATGCGCCGGGCCATCCCCTTGCTGAACTCGCCCACGCCGCGGCCGCTCGCCGCGTGCTCGAGGCCGACCATGCGGATGAGCTGCTCGGCGCGCCGCCGCCGCTCGGCGCGCGGCACGCCGTGCAGCCGCCCGAACAGGTCGAGCGTCTCGCTGGCGTCGAGGAAGCGGAACAGCCGCGTCTCCTCGGGCAGGTAGCCCACGCGCGCGCGCACGGCCGCCGAGGTCGGGTCGCCGCCGAAGAGCAGCGCCTGCCCGCGCGTCGGCCGCAGGAGCCCCAGGAGCAGCTTGATCGTCGTCGACTTGCCCGCGCCGTTGGGGCCGAGGAGCGCCAGCACCTCGCCCGGCTCGACCTCCAGCGTCAGCGGGTGGAGCGCCCGCACCCGCGGGCGGCCCCAGAAGTCGCGGAAGACCTTCTCCAGCCCCAGGCACTCGACCGCGGGCGTGGGCGCGGGCGTGGGGCTCACGCCAGGTCCTCGCCCAGGCGGATCAGGCGGGCCGAGTTGAAGACGACGAACAGCGAGCCGAGGTTGTGCAGGAGGATCGCCGCCAGGGGCGAGAGCAGGCCGGCCGCCGCCAGCGACAGCCCCGAGGCCAGGAGCGCCAGCCCGACGAACAGGTTCTGCGCCACGACGCCCTTCGTGCGCCGCGAGAGGAGCACGAGGAACGGGATGCGCCTGAGGTCGTTGTTCATCAGCGCCACGCGCGCCGAGCCGATGGCCACGTCGCTGCCGGCGGCGCCCATGGCCACGCCCAGGTCGCCGACCGCGAGGGCCGGCGCGTCGTTGACGCCGTCGCCGACGACCGCCACCCGCTCGCCGCGCGCGCGCGCCGCCTGCACGAGGTCGAGCTTCTGCCCGGGCAGGCACTCGGCGGCCACGTCGTCGCAGCCCAGCTCGAGGCCGACGCGCCGGCCGACCTCCCAGCGGTCGCCGGTCATCACCGACACGCGCCCGACGCCCAGCCGGCGCAGCTCGCCCACGGCCTCGCGCGCCTGCCCGCGCACCTGGTCCTCGAGGCCCAGGACGCCCCACAGGGCGCCGTCGACGGCCACGAACAGGCGCGTGAGCGCCCGCGCGCCAACTTCGGCCCCCTCGGTGGTCTCTTCTTCCGGCAGGGCCACGCCGCGCTCGGCCAGGAGCGCGCGCCGCCCGATCACGACCTCGCGCCCGCCGACGCGGCCGACGAGGCCCAGGCCGGCCAGCTCCTCGACCTCCTCGGGGTCGCGCCCGGCCAGCTCCGCCTCGCGGGCCACGGCCACGACGGCCCGCGACGCGGGGTGGTTGCTGCGCGAGGCCACGGCGGCGGCCAGGGCCAGGAGCTCGCCCGGGTCGCGCCCCTCGGCCGGCTCGAGGGCCACGACGGCCAGCTTGCCCGTGGTGAGCGTCCCGGTCTTGTCGAAGAGCACGGCCGTCAGCTCGCCCGCGACCTCGAGGTCGCGCGCGTCCTTGACGAGGATCCCCAGCCGCGCCGCGCACGAGAGCGCGGCCACCATCGCGGTGGGAGTGGCCAGCACGAGCGCCGTCGGGCAGCCCATGACCAGCGCCGCGATGAAGCGCGTCGGGTCGTCGCGGTTGAAGAACAGGATGATGAACGCGAGCATCAGCACGAGCGGCAGGTACCAGGCCACGTAGCGGTCGATCAGCCGCGCCACCGGCGGCCGCGACGACTCCGCGGCCAGGATCAGCTCCTTGACCCGCCCGAGCGTCGTCTCGGGGCCGGCGCGCACGACCTCGACCTCGAGGGCGCCGGTCAGGTTGAGGGTGCCCGCGAACACGTCGGCCCCCGGCCCCTTCTCGGCAGGCACCGACTCGCCGGTGATGCTCGCCTCGTCGAGGGTCGAGCGGCCCGAGAGCACCTTGCCGTCGGCCGGGACGTTGTCGCCCGGGCGCACGCGCAGCCGGTCGCCCGGGCGCAGCGCCGTGGCCTCGACCGTGACCTCGTCGTCGCCCTCGATGCGCCGGGCGGTCGTCGGCGTCATGCGCACGAGCGACTCGATCGCCACGCGCGCGCCGAGCGCCGTGCGCTTCTCGACCAGCTCGCCCAGGAGGGCGAAGAAGGCCACCAGGCCGGCGACGAGGTAGGACTCGAAGGCGATCGCCGCGACGACGGCCAGGGCGATCAGCTCGTCGAGCTCCGTCTTGCCGCGCAGGAGGCTCCTCGCCGAGCGGACGACGAGCGGCGTGGCGAGGACGACCGCGCCCGTGGCCGTGGCGAGGTCGGCCACGGCCGGGTCGTAGAGGCCCAGCGCCCGGGCCAGGAACCCCACGAGGAGCAGGGCCCCGCCGAGGAGCGTGACGACGAGCTGGCGCTGGACCCAGTCGTCGGCGGGCCCGCCCTGGCCGACGTCCCTGGCCGCCGCCGCGGGCGGGGTGGTCGCGGTCGCGTCGCTCACCTCAGCCCCTCCTGCTCGCGGGTGCGCTCCTCGAGCTCGCGGCGGCGCGCGCGCACGTCGCGCTCGAGGCGCAGGCGCAGCTTGCCCCGGTCGCGCACGAGGAAGGCCTCCTCGACGCCGCCCAGCGCCTCGGCCAGGAGCGTGGCCACGCGCCGGTTCTCGTAGCCCACGGGGTCGCGGCGCCGCTCGAGGAGCTGCGCCTCGAACACGGCCGCGTCGGCGAGGGCGTCGCCCTTCAGGCCCTCTGCCCGGGCGCGCGCCGCCGAGCGCACGCGCGCCTCGGCGGCGATCGCCTCGCCGCGGATGCGCGCCGCCTCGGCCTGCGCCTCGGAGCGCAGCCGGTCGCGGTCCTGGGCGGCGCCGTGGACCGCGTCGAACTGGTCGCGCACCTGCGGCGGCGGGGCGACGTCGCGCTCGAGGTCGATCCCCTGCACGGTCAGGCCGGCGTCGAGGTCGTCGAGCGCGTCCTGCAGGCGCCGGCGCAGGTCGTCGACGAAGTCGCCCTTGCCGGCGCCGAGCAGCCCGTCGACCGGGCGCCCGGCCGCCGCGTGGACGGCGGCCCGCTCGAGGAGCGCGCGCACGGCGGCGCCGCCGTCCTCGAAGGTCAGGAGCGAGCGCAGCGGCCCCGTGACGACGACCCGCGCGGCGAGCGTCGCGTGGACGAGGTTGGCGTCGCCCGTGACCAGGTAGCCCTCGCGGGCCGGGTCGATCCCCCCGCGCCGGCTGATGCGGCCGCCCTGCGCCTCGGTCGCCAGGTCGCGCGGGCCGCGCTGCAGGTCGAACGCGTCGGTCACGTGCCGGGCGCTCCGGCCGACGTCCACGCGCACGACGTCGTCGACCACCGGCCAGGCCAGGTGCGCGCCGGGCCCGCGCGGCTCGGGGTCGACCTGCCCCAGGCGCACGACGAAGGCCACCTCGTGCGGGGCCACGGCGAACAGGCCCGAGCCGAGGAAGGCCACGACCAGGAGCGCCATGACCACCTGGAGGACGCGGAAGGCGAGGCCGACGGCGTCCTCGAGGGCCGAGGCGGCGTCGGCGCGGGGGGCCTCGCCGCTCACCGGCCGCTCTCGACGGGGGCCACGCCGGCGCGCCAGTCGCGCTCGAGCAGGTCGAACGGCGGCTCGCTCGTGTCGAACACGAGGGTCGTGCGCCGCCCGAGGAGCTTCTCCAGCGCGGCCAGCTTCTTGAGGAAGATCGCCAGCTCCGGGTCCTGGGCCAGGCGCGCGTAGGCCTCCTCGGCCTCGCGCTCGGCCTCGCCCATGAGGCGCCGCGCGTCGGCCTCCGCGGCGGAGAGCAGCGTGTCGCGCTCGCGGTCGGCCTCGGCGCGCAGGCGCCCGGCCTCGGCCTCGCCCTCGGCACGGATCGCGGCGGCCTTGGCCTCGCGGTCCTTCTTCATGCGCTCGAACACGGCCTCGGTGGTCTCCTCGGGCAGCCCGAGGCGGCGGATCCCGACCGTCTTGACCTCGACGCCGAGCGGCCGCAGGTCGTCGCCCACGAGGCGCAGCAGGTCGCGCTCGATCTCCTGGTACTTGAGCTGCGCCGGGTCGACCGACACGAGCGCCCCGAACGGGTGGCGCGAGAGCGTCTCCGACTGCCGGCTGCGCAGCACCTTCTCGATGTGCCGCGTGGCCGCGTCGGCGTCGCCGAGGCTCTGCAGGAAGCCCTGCGCCGAGGCGACGCGCCAGAGCACGAACGAGCCGACGAGCACGGCGCGCCCGTCGCGCGTGGCGACCTCCTCGAGCGGCGTCTGCTGCACGCGCAGGCGCCTGTCGAAGCGGCGCACCTGCTGCACGGGCCACGGCCACTTGAGGCCGGTGCGCGGCGCGGTCACGTCGTCGGTCGCGCGCCCGAAGGTGAGCACGACGGCCACCTCGTCGTCGCGGACCTGGTAGACGACGAGCCGCGCGAGGAGCACGAGCCCCACGACGACGGCCACGGCGAGCGTCAGGCGGTTCTGGCGCACGGTCTCTCCCATGGCTAGCGCTTCCCCTCGGCCGGCTCGGCGAAGCCGGCGCCGAGGTTGAGCTGCTCGGCCGAGATGCGCTCCTCGAGGTTCAGGTCGGTCGTCACGTCGGCCCCGCGGCCCACGACGACCTTGCGCGCGTCGCCGCTGCCGTCGGCCAGGGCGCGCAGGAGCAGGTGCATGCGGTAGACGCCCGGCGCGGCGCGGTCGAGGAGGCGCTGGGCGGCGAAGCGGTCGGCGTCGGCGCGGGCCAGGGCCACCCGGCCGCGCGCGGCGACGCGGGCGGCGTCGCGCACGCGGTCGGCCTCGGCGCGGGCGGCCGGGGCGAGGCGGGCCGCGTGCGCGGCCGCCTCGAGGATGCGCGCCTCGCGCTGCTCGAGCGCCTCGGTGACGGCCTCGAACGAGCGCCCCACCTCGGGCGGCGGGTGCAGCTCGGTCAGGTAGGCGCTCGTGACCTCGACGCCGAGCCCCAGGTCGTCGGCCGCCGCCTGCAGGCGCGCGCGCAGGGTCGCCGCCAGCGGTCCGCGCTCGACGAGGAGCTCGTCGAGGTCCGAGCCCGAGAGCATGAACGACAGCTCGCGCTCGGCGAGGCAGCCGAGCAGCGCGCGCGGGTCGTCCACCGCCGTGGCGAACGCGCGCGGGTCGCGCACCCGGAACGCGATGGTCGCCGCGGTCGCCAGCAGGTTGACCGCGTCCTCGCCCTCGGCGCCGCGGCGGGCGAGGAGCACGAGCATGTCGGCGTCCTCGACGTGGGCACGGGCGTGGCCGTGGTCGTCCTCGGCGTCGTGCTTGACGGTCCAGAGCACGGTCGCCTCGCGCGCGCCGGGGGCCAGGGCGCCGACCTCGTGGTCGCCCGTCATGAACGACTGCACGCGCTCCTGCGGGACGAGGATGGCCTCGTCGAGGGGCCAGGGGAGCTTGAGGCTCGCGCCGGGCGTGAGGAGCACGCCCTCGCGCAGGGTGCCCAGGCGGCGCACGAGCGCGCGCTCGTGCGGGGCGACGACGACGACGCTCGACAGGGCCCACAGGACGACGAGGGCGAAGCCGGCGATCGGCGCCACCCAGCGCTCGAGGAAGCGGTAGAACCAGGTCTGCGAGAGGGCGAAGCCGAACTGGTAGTCGACCGTGCGCGCGATCGAGCGCGCCATGTCGCCCGGCGCGGCCACGAGGCCCAGGAGGCGGCTGTCGAAGACGGGGCGCGCCACCTCGCCCGGGCGGCGCGGGCGGTAGGCCTCGAGCAGGAGGAGCAGGAGCGCCTCGAGGCCCAGGAGGGCGGAGACGGCGACGAAGCCGTGGCCGACGAGGTCGAGGGCCGGCTGGCCGGTGGCGTGCGCGGCGGCGAGCGTCAGGCCGGCGACGAGGAGCAGGAGCGCGCCCGACGTGGCGCGCCGCCCGCCGGCGGCGACCTCGGGGCTGGCGCCGGCGCGGGCGAGGGCGGCCGCGTAGCGGCCGATGACC
>JAHBXY010000267.1 GCA_019636275.1 Planctomycetota bacterium
GCGGAGCTCCAGGCGCAGGGCCCAGGGTCCGGCGTGGCGCGCTGCGGCCACGGCGGCGACCGTCGCCAGCCCCAGGGCCCGCGCGGGCGCGTCGTGCAGGTGCTCCCAGAAGCGCTCGAGCGCCGCGCGCGCGCGCTCGAGCGCCCGCGGCTCGTCGAGGGCCCCCGCGGCCACGAGCGCCGCGCGCACGTCGGCCTCGCCCGTGAGCTCGCCGAGCGCCACCCGGGCGGCGACCTCGTCCCACGCATCGTCCACGCCGTCGCGCCGCTCCACGCCCGGAGCCTCCCGCCCGGAGCATAGTCGTCACGCGGCGGTCCCGCACGCCGCCGCCGCCCTGCCGGGCCGCGGCGGGTCTGGTAGCGTCGACCTGGCCGGGGGATGCCGCGAGGACGCCGTGACCGAGGCGCACGACCACGACCACCTCCCCGAGCGCCCCGAGCGCCCGCGCCTGCGGCCCTTCGTCGAGGCGCTCCCCGTGCGCCTCGACGAGCTGGGCGGCGAGCCGGCCTACGTGCTCAAGGACCCGTGGAAGCTCGCCGAGCGCCAGGTGGTGCTGCCGCTGCCCGGGCTCATGCTGGCGGCCTTGTTCGACGGCACGCGCACGCCGGAGGAGGCCCGGGCGGAGTTCTCGGCGCGCCACGGCGTGGAGCTGCCGCTCGCGCGCGTGCACGAGCTGCGCGACGCGCTCGAGGCCGCGCTCCTGCTCGAGGGGCCGCACCTCGAGCGGGCCGTCGACGCCTTCCGGCGAGCGACCGTGCGTCCGGCCGCCTGCGCCGGCTCGTACACCGACGCGCGCGGCGTGACCGACTTCCTCGAGGCGCAGTGGCGCCGCCCCGGCGGGCCCGGCGCCCCGCCCGGGCCGGCGCGCGAGGGCGGCCGCGTGCGGGCGCTCGTGTCGCCGCACATCGACCTGCACCGCGGCGGCCACTCCTACGCGCACGTGTGGAAGGCCGTGGCCGAGGAGTGCCCGGCCGAGCTGTTCGTGGTCTTCGGCACGTCGCACACGGGCACGGCGCCGCTCGACGGCCGCGGGCGGCCGACCCCGTTCGCGCTCACGCGCAAGGCGTTCGACACGCCGGCGGGGCAGGTGCCCGTCGACCACGACGCGCTCGGCCGCCTCGTCGACGCCTACGACGGCGAGGGCGACCTGTTCGCGGGCGAGTTCCACCACCGCGGCGAGCACTCGATCGAGTTCCAGGCCGTCTACCTGGCCCACCTGTTCGGCGGGCGGCGGCCGGTGCGCATCCTGCCGATCCTCTGCGGCGGCCTGCACGACCTCGCGGGCCGCCCCGGCGACGACGCGCGCCTCGAGGCCTTCCACCGGGCCCTGGCCCGGGCGCTGGCGCCGGTCGCGCCCGAGAAGGTGGCCTTCGTGGCCGCGATCGACCTGGCTCACGTCGGCGCGCAGTTCCACGCGCCGCCCGTCGACGCGGCCGCGCTCGACGCGATCGCCGCGCAGGACCGGCGGACGATGGACATCGTCCTCGCGCGCGACCCCGACGCCGTGCACGAGGACATCGCCCGCGACGGCGACCCGCGGAGCATCTGCGGCCACGCGCCGCTCGTGGCGCTCGCCCGCGCCCTGCGCGACACGCCGCTCCAGGGCGAGCTCGTGCACTACGACCGCTGGTACGACGGCGAGTCGGCCGTGTCGTTCGCCGGCGCCGTGTTCCGGGCCTAGAGGGCCGGCCGGAGAGCCGCTTCGCGGCCCCTCTGGCCTCATCTCTGTTGCCGGGGGATCCGTGTGCTCGCGGCCGAGCAAAGAGACCCCCGGCCGGAGTCGGTCCGGCCCGGCCCGTCCGAGGCAGCTGCCTGGCGCTCTTCGGCCGGGCCTCTGGCCAGGGCCTGTCTTCGAACCGGCAAACCTGTGGTCGACACGCTTGAACCCACGGGGGGAATGGAACCGCAAGCGAGGCGAGGGCGCGGAGGCCGAGGCGAGGGGGGAGCGCGCGCGGGTCGTATCGATCGCCGGATCCTACGACCCGCGCGCGCCCCCCCTCGCCCGGCATCCGCGGCCGCAGCCGTCGATCACACATTCGGCGGCGTTGACCCCTCCGGCGGGCGCTCGTACGATGCGCGGCATGGTCGTCTCCTCCCTGACGAGCGAGCAGCGGGTCGTCCTGCACGGGGTCTCCTGGGAGACCTACGAGCGCCTCACGGACGAGCTCGAGGGGCGCGGCGGCGTGCGGCTGACGTACGTGCGAGGGAGCCTCGAGCTCATGTCGCCGTCCTACGCGCATGACAAGATCAAGCGGCTCATCGGGCGGCTGATCGAGTCCTACACCCTCGAGGCAGGGATCCCGATCGCCAGCGGCGGCTCGACCACCTTCAAGCGGCGCGACCTCGACCGCGGCCTCGAGCCGGACGAGTGCTACTGGGTCCAGCGCGAGCCGGCCATCCGGGGCAAGTCCGAGCTCGACCTGCTCGTCGACCCGCCTCCCGACCTCGCGGTCGAGGTCGAGATCAGCAGGAGCGCCCTGAACGAGCTCTCCGTCTACGCGGCCCTGGGCGTTCCGGAGGTCTGGCGCCACGACGGCGAGCGCCTGGAGGTCCTGCTCCTCGGGACCTCGGGCGAGTACGCCCCGACCGCGCGGAGCGCGGCCCTGCCCGGCCTCCCGCCCGACGAGGTGACGCGGGCCCTCGCCCGCCACGAGGAGGTCGACGAGACGACCCTCGTGCGCGAGTTCGTGGCCCGGGCGCGCGCGGCCTGGCCGGGCGCCTGAGCGCGTGTCCGACCCGCTCGTCGGCCGCCGGCTGGGGAAGTACTCGATCGAGCAGAAGCTCGGTCAGGGCGGCATGGGCGCCGTCTACCGGGCGCGCGACAACCTGGGGCGCGTGGTGGCGCTCAAGGTCCTGCCGCCCCACTTCGCGGCGCAGCCGGAGTGGGTCGAGCGCTTCCGGCGCGAGGCCAGCCGCGCGGCGCTCCTCGATCACCCGAACATCGTGGCCGTGCACGAGGCGGACGCCGTCGACGGGCACCACTACATCGCCATGCAGTTCATGGAGGGCGGCAGCCTCGAGGGCCTCCTGCAGCGCAGGGGCGCCCTCCCGCCGGCCGAGGCCGCGCGCCTCGTGCGCGACGTGGCCAGGGGCCTGGCCCGCGCGCACGGGCAGGGCGTCATCCACCGCGACATCAAGCCGGCGAACATCCTCCTCGGCCCGGCCGGCGAGGCGCGCCTGGGCGACTTCGGCCTGGTCAAGAGCGTCGAGGGCGGCGACCAGCCGCTGACGCAGACGGGCGTGGTCCTGGGCACGCCGCACTACATGGCGCCCGAGCAGTGCGAGGGGCTGCCGGACATCGACGGGCGCGCCGACCTCTACGCCCTGGGCCTGGTCCTCTACCAGGCGCTGTCGAACGTCCTGCCCGTGAAGGGCACGACGCCGCTGCAGATCATCCGCCACCGCCTCGAGGAGGACCCGCCGCCGCTGTCGACCGTGGCCCCGGGGACGCCGCCCGCGCTCGTGGACCTCGTCCACGCCCTCCTCGCGCGCGACCGCGACCGCCGCCTGGGGCGCGCCGACGACCTCGCCGCGCGCCCGACGCCTTCCTGGCCGGCGCGCCGGCGCCGGCCGTCCTGGCTGGCGCCGGCGCCGGCGGTGCCGACGGCCCGCCTCGTCCGGGCGACGCGGTTTCCGCCGAGCCGCCGGTGCTCCCGACCTGGGCGGTCAGCGACCGCGAGGGCGGGCCCCGGCCGGGAAGGCGCCGGCGCGCGGGGGCGCCGGCTGGGCGCTGGCGCTCCTCGGCTGCGGGCTCCTCCTGGCCGTCGTCGGCCTGTGCGTCGTGACCGCGGCGCTCGGCCACGTCGTCGACGAGGCCGACGGTGGACCGATCGACGTGGGCGAGGCGACGCAGGAGGCGCGCCGCGAGGCGGAGCGGCAGGCGCACGAGGCGCTCCAGCGCGAGCTGCGCGGGCTGCCCGTCGTGGTCGAACCGGACGACGATCTCGACGACGACGACGCCGTCCCCGGCCGCCGGCGGCCGCGGCGCGGGGCGCCCGGCCGGTGAGGTCGGCGGCGGCCTTCTTCGTCCTGGTCGCCCTGGTCCTGGCGCTCGCCGCTGGCTGTGCGGCCCCGGCGGCGCCGGAGCTGCCGGCGGCGCGTCTGGCGTCGCGGGCGCCCGACGCCCGCTGCAGCGCCTGCACGCTGGGGCTCGAGCCCGGGCCCGAAGGCCGCGCGGCGCGCGAGTGGCCCGACGGGCGGCTCGTGTGCGGGTCGTGCCACGCCGAGGCGGTCGTCGACCCGGCCGAGGCGCGGGCGCTCCTGGCCGCCGCGCGCGACTGGCTGGCGCAGCGCTTCGCCGTGGCGCTCGAGCCGGCCGCGGCCGTCGAGGTGCGCCTCGTCGACGCGCCCGCGCTCCAGGTCGAGGCCGCCGACCTGGCGCACCCTGCCCTGCAGGCCTTCTCGTCGATCGTCGCCGGCGAGCCGCCGGCCGGCGGCGGCCCGCGCCCGCTCGAGGCCGTGCGCATCACCGCGCTCTACGGTTTGCCGCGCCCGGCGCTCCGGGCGATCCTCGTCCACGAGCTGTTCCACGCCCACCAGACCGCGCGGCGCGAGGGCCGCGGGCCGCCCGACGAGGCGTTCGTCGAGGGCGCCGCGCAGCTCGTGCAGCTCCGCGCCCTCGAGGCGGCCGAGGCCCACGCCTGGGCGGCGCGTCTCGTCGCCAACGAGGACCCGGTCTACGGCGACGGGCTGCGCCGCTTCCGCCGCCTCGTCGACGCCCTGGGCGAGGCGCGCGCGCTCGAGCTCGGCGCGACGCGCGGCGCGTTCCCGCCCGGGTTCTGACGCCTGGAGGCCCGGCCGGAAGTGCGCCAGGCAGCTGCCTCGGACGGGCCGGGCCGGGCCGACTCCGGCCGGGGTCCCTGTGCTCGGCCGCCGATCCACCCGTAAGTCCTCGAAGTGTGAGACAGCAGCGGCCGAGCACACGGATCCCCCGGCGTCAGCGATGAGGCTAGAGGGCCGGGAGGCCGCGAAGCGGCTTTCCGGCCGGCCCTCTACTCGCCCTCGCCCGCCGGCGCCGCCCGCCACGGCGGCGGCGCGGCCCACGCCTCCGGGGTGCCGCCGAAGTCGCGCTCGAACCGCGCGCGCAGGTCGGCCAGCTCCTCCTCGCGGCGCGGCGTCAGGCCGAGGTCCTCCCAGGCCGCGCGCAGGCCGACGGCGGCCAGGCGGTAGTGCGGGTTCTCCTGGTAGCGGCGCGAGTCGCCGGCCACGGTGGCCACGACCTCCTGGAAGCAGCGGGCGGCGGCCTCCGTGTTGCCGAGGCGGTCGTGGAGCACGCCCAGCCGGAACACGGGCGCCGTGTAGGTGCGCGGCTCGAGCAGGTTGATCGCCCGGCCGTAGGCGCGGATCGCCCGCTCGGCGTCGCCCTGCTCCTCGTGGAGGACCGCCAGCTCGTAGTGCGGCCAGGGGTCGGTCCCGCCCTCGGCCTGGCGCTCGAGCTCGGCGATGCGCTCCTCGATGCCGACCGGCGCCCCGGCCTTGTCGGGCCGCTCGAGCGGCCCGCGGTGCGGCTCGGCGCAGGCGCCGAGCGCCAGCGCGCCGAGCAGCAGGGCGGCCCTCACTCGGCGCCGAGCTCCGCGAGCTGCTGGCGCGCCTCGTCGAGGAGCTGGCGCTCGCCGTCGTCCTGCGGGGCGACCTCGAGCAGGCGCCGCAGATAGTCGCGCGCCAGGTCGCGCTCCTCGCGCATGGCGTAGAGCGTGGCCAGGTTCTTGAGCGAGCTCAGGTGCCGCGGGTCGCGCTCGAGCACGCGGTCGTAGCAGATCTTGGCCTTCTCCACGAAGACCTCGTCGCGCACGTAGTCGTCGTAGAACTCGCCCTTGGCGATCTCGCGGTGGGCGATCAGGCCGTAGACGACGCCGAGGTTGAACAGCCCCTCGATCCCGTCGGGGTCGAGGCGCGCCGCCTCCTCGAGCTTCTTGCGCGCGGCCGGCAGGTCGCCGCCCTCGCCCGCGGCGATGCCCTCGTCGATGAGGGCCTGGTAGCGGGCCTGCTGCTCGGCCGTCAGCGGCTGCCGGTCGGGCGCCGCGCGCCGAACGCCCTGGCGGATCTGGTCGGTGATGTCCTGCAGCCGCGCGCCGAGCGCCTCGAGGCGGGCCTGGCGGGCGGGGGCCGCCTTGCGCGTGGCGAAGTCGATGGCGTCGATCGCCGCCTCGAGGCCGTCGAGGTCGTCGTCGGTGACCTCGCCGCGGGCCACGTCGAGGGCGTCCTCGTCGCCGCCGAAGGCCCGGGGGATGCCGCCGGGCGGCGTCGGCT
>JAHBXY010000268.1 GCA_019636275.1 Planctomycetota bacterium
CGCGAGCTCGCGCGCGACGGCGTCGGCGGAGGGCGGGCGGGCCTCCGCCCGCTTCTCCAGGCAGCGCAGGGCGAGCGCGTCGAGCGCCCGGTCGACGCCGGGGAGCGCCGGGCGCCGCTGCCCGGTGGCGGCGAGGAGCTCCACGATCGAGTCGCCCTCGATCGGCGGGCGGCCCGTCAGGCAGGCGTAGAGCAGGGCGCCGAGCCCGTAGACGTCCGTGTGCGGGCCGACGGCGCTCGCCTGGCCCGTCGCCTGCTCGGGGGCCCAGTAGCCCGGCGTGCCGACGATCGTCCCGCTCTTCGTGAGGCGGCTCTCCCCCGGGTCCTGGGCCAGGCCGGCCAGGCCGAAGTCGGTGAGGCGGGGCGTGCCGTCGACGTCGAGGAGGACGTTGCTCGGCTTGAGGTCGCGGTGGAGCACCCCCTCGCGGTGGGCGTGGGCCAGGGCCGTCGCCAGCGCCTGGACGAGCCGGGCCGCGTCGCGGGGCGCGAGCGGGCCCTCGCGCTCGAGCCGCTCCTCGAGCGAGCGCCCGCGCACGAGCTCGAGGGCCAGCCAGGGGCGGCCCTGGTGCTCGCCGGCGTCGAGGAGGTCGACGACGTGCCGGTGGCGCAGGCGCGCCAGGGCCCGGGCCTCCTGGAGCAGCCGGCGACGGGCGCGCTCGTCGGCGACGAGGAGGACCTTGAGGGCGACCTCCCGGCCCGTGCGGGCGTCGACGGCGCGGTGGACGACGCCCATGCCGCCGCGCCCGAGCTGCTCGTGGACGACGTAGGGGCCGACCCGCTCCACGAGAGGAGCGTGGCCCGAGCCGTCCCCTCGCGCCAGAGGTCCGGCCGGAGACCACGCCGAAGGCCTCGCGAAGCGATCGTCGCCGCTCGCCAGGAGCCACGAAGGCGCTCCAGGTGAAGACGCCGAGGAGCGACGAGGTCCGCGGCGACGAGGGCGAGCGAGGCCGAGGCGGCGTCTCCGGCCGGTCGATCCTCGGGCCCCGCCTGCCCGAAGTGGTGGGGCGAAACCCTCCCGCGAAGGCGGCGTTGCAAGGACAGCGCCGAGAGAGCGCCGCCTCGCCTCGGCCGGACTTCCCTTTTCGAGAGGCCCGCCATGCGCCTGCACGTACTCGCCGGGTTGTCGTGCGTCGTGTTGTCGTCGGCGACCGTCGCCTGGTCGGCCCCGCCGGAGGCGCGGGTCGAGCGAGTCGAGTGGCGCGACGCCGGCCGCGACCGCACGCTGCCGATCACCATCCGCTTCCCCCACGCCGCTGACCAGCCCCGAGGCCCGGCCCCCGTGATGCTCGTCTCGCACGGCCTGGGCGGCACTCGCGAGGCGATGACCTACCTCGGCGAGCGCTGGGCGGCGCACGGCTACCTCGTCGTTCACCTCCAGCACCCCGGCAGCGACGAGTCCGTCTGGCGCGACCAGCCCCTGGCGCAGCGGGTCCCCTCGATGCGCCAGGCGATGGGCGATCCGCGCAACGCCGTCGACCGCGTCAGGGACGTCTCGTTCGTCCTCGATCAGCTCGCCGTCGGCCGCGACGACGTGCCCTTCGCCGCCGAGCTGAAGCAGGTGGCGGACATGGCGCGCGTCGGGATCGCCGGGCACTCGTTCGGGGCGTGGACGGTCCACGCGGCCGTGGGCATGCGGATGGTCGGCGGGAGCCTCCGGGACGAGCGGATCAAGGTCGGGATCCCCCTGAGCTCGCCCGCCCCGAACGAGCGCACCCGCGGCAACGCCTACGCGGACATCACCGTCCCGATGCTGCATGCCACCGGCTCGCGCGACACGAGCTTCATCACGCCCGACACGACCCCCCAGGATCGGGTCAAGCCCTTCGAGCTCTCGCCCGCAGGGGGCAAGTACCTGCTCTGGTTCCACGACGCGGACCACCAGGTCTTCGCGGGCACGCGAAAGGACGGGGCATGGGCCCGGCAGGCCGGGCGTGACCAGGCCCTCGACGCCCGCATCCAGGCGATCGTCGCCTCGAGCACGCTCGTGTTCCTCGACGCGCACCTGCGCGGGGACGCGGCGGCCCGCGCCGCGCTGGCAGATGGGGCCCTCGAGGCGCTCATGGGTGGCGCCGGCGAGGTCCGGACGCGGTGAGCGGCCCCGCGTCGTAGGGCCAAGGCTCTGCGTGCCCCGGTCAGCGCCGGAGCGGCGTCATTCGGCGGCGGGCCGCGCTGCGTGCTCGTGTGCGTCGCCCTCGTCGGCGCAGCAGTCGCGCGAGAGGCGGCGGTTCAGCAGGTGCGCGCCCGCCAGGCACAGCCCGCCGAGCCCGAGGACCCAGGGCGTCCACGCGCCGAGCCGGTGCGCGAGGGCGATCGCCGCCGCGCCCGCGACCACGAGCAGCAGCGGCCCGCGCCGCCGGTGGTCGAGGTAGCCGAAGGCGACGGCCCCGCCGGCCAGGGTCACGGCCGCCACCTGCAGGCCGAGCTCGAGCGGCGACTCCTCGTCGTGATAGCTCGCCGCGGCCGTGAGGAGCAGCGGGGTCGCCGCGCAGTGGACGGCGCACGCGCCCGAGAGGAGGGCGCCGAGGAGATCGAGCGAGCCAGGGACGCGGGGACGCTTCACGGGCGCGAAGTGATAACACGTTCTCAGTATCAGTCAAAGCCGGGAGGGCAGGAGCGGCTTGCGCGTCGGCAGCAGCCTCGATACACTTCAACAGTCGTTCAAGTGAACGATCCAGCAGGTGCGCGAGCGTGCAAGTCATGCCAGGAGACGACGAGGAGGACGACGCGGCGGCATGCGCCCACGCGCAGCCGGCCGTGCGCCTCCCGGACCCGGCGGTCGTCGAGCGCGCGGCGGCGATCTTCCGCGCCGCCGGCGACCCGGCGCGGCTGGCGCTCCTGGCCATGCTGTCCGCCGGCGAGCGGTGCGTCTCCGAGCTGGCCGAGGCGTCGGGCGACGCCATGTCGACGGTCTCGCAGCGCCTGCGGGTGCTCAGGACCGAAGGGATGATCCGCCGGCGCCGCGACGGCAAGCACATCCACTACGGCCTGGCCGACGACCACGTGGCGGACCTCGTCCGCGGGGTCCTCGAGCACGCCGATCACATCCACGATGACCCGCGGCCCGCGAGCCGCAGCAGCAAGAGGAGGAAGCGATGAGCCATCACGGGCACCACGTGCACGACAAGCACGAGCACCAGCACGGTCAGAACTGCGGCCACGTGGCCGTCAAGCACGGCGACCACACCGACTACCTGCACGACGGCCACCTGCACCGCCCGCACGAGGGCCACGTCGACGAGTGCGTGGTCGACGTCGGCCAGGGCAACCCGTCCGACTGCACCCCGCAGCACGCCTGCGGCAAGCACGACGCGTCGCACAGCCACGGCAAGGGCTGCGGCCACGAGGCCGTCCCGCACGGCGACCACACCGACTACCTCGTCGACGGCCACCTGCACCACCCGCACGGCGGGAAGCACTGCGACGACCACGGGAAGCTCGCGCGGGCCTGACGGGAACTCCGGCGCCGCGAGCGGCACACCCGACCCGGGGGACCTCGTCCGGAGGCTCCCCCGGTCGGAGGTGCCGTGGTCGTCTCGCGCCGAGTCCCCGGGGTCCTGGGCTTCGCAACCGCCCTGCTCCTGGGCGGTTGCGCCGGCCCCGCGCCGGCGCAGAGCGACGCGCCCCCGCCCGACGACGAGGCGGCCCGCCTCCGGGCGGAGGCGGACGCGGAGGCCGGGGAGGCGCCCCGGCGCACGATCGGCGCGGGCGACCACGTCCCCGACGAGTGCTGCGAGCACGACCACGGCCCCGGGCACAAGCACTAGGCCGTGCGCACCCTCGCCGCCCTCGCCCTCGTCGCCGCTCTCTGCGCAACGTCGGTTCGCGCCGACGAGCCGCCCCTGCGCGTCGTCGTGACCCTCGACTACCTCGCCGACGTCGTGCGGAAGATCGGCGGCCCCCTGGTGGCCGTCGAGGTGCTCGCGCGCCCCGGCGAGGACCCGCACGCGATCGACCCCACCCCCGCCCACCTGCTCGCCCTGCGCCAGGCCGACCTGCTGGTCGAGAACGGCGTGCAGCTCGAGCTCTGGACCCCGCGCGCGCGCGAGGGCAGCGGCAACGCGCGCGTCCAGCCGGGCCAGCCGGGGCACCTGTTCGCGACCGACGGCATCGAGCCGCGCGAGCTGCCGACGGCCGAGGAGCTGGCCGGGGGCGGGCACGTCCACGCGTCGGGCAACCCGCACGTGTGGCTCGACCCGACCAACCTCAAGGTCGTCGCGAGCAACGTCGAGCGCGCCCTGGCCCGCTTGCGCCCCGGCGCCGCGGCGGCCCTCGAGCAGCGCCGGCGCGCCTTCGAGGCGCGCCTCGACGACGCCTGCTTCGGCCCGGAGCTGGTGAAGGTCCTCGGCGCCGGGCAGCTCACGCGCCTGCACCGCGCCGGGCGGCTGCGGGCGTTCCTCGCCGACCGCAAGTACCGCGACCGGCCCCTCACCGACCTCGCGGGCGGCTGGCTGAAGGCGGCGCTCGAGCTGGGCGACCTGCCGCTCCTCACCTACCACCGCACCTGGACCTACCTGGAGCTCCCGTTCGGCCTGCGCGTCGTCGGCACCGTCGAGGAGAAGCCCGGGATCCCGCCCTCGCCCGCCCACCTCGACCGCCTGCAGGCGCTCGCCGCGCGCGAGGGCGTGAAGGTCGTCGTGTGCGCCCCCTACGAGCCGGCGTCGCGCGCGCAGGGCGTCGCCGAGCGGATCGGCGGCGTGGCCGTGGTCCTGCCCACGCAGCCGGCAGAGGTCGGGCCGGAGGCCGACGTGTTCGGCCTCTTCGACGCGATCTTCCGCGCGCTCGCCGACGCGCGGCGGCGCGCCGGGTCGTGAGCGCGGCCGCGCCGCCGCTGGTCGCCCTCGCCGGGGCGCGCCTGGGCTACCGCGACCGCGTGATCCTCGAGGACGTCGACCTCGAGGTGCACCGCGGCGACTTCCTCGCCATCGTCGGCCCCAACGGCGCGGGCAAGACGACCGCCCTGCGCACGATCCTGGGGATCATCCCGCCGCTCGCCGGGCGCTGCGAGGCGCGCGGGCGCCTGGGCTACTCGCCGCAGCGCGGCGCCCTCGACCCGATCTTCCCCTTCACGGCGGCCGAGGTCGTGGCCATGGGCCTCCTCGCCGAGCAGCGCGCGCGCGGCCGCGCCCACGCCGACGAGGCCGTGCGGCGCGCCCTCGCCGCGTGCGGCATGGAGGCGCGCCGCGACGCCGCCTTCCGCGACCTGAGCGGCGGGCAGAAGCAGCGCGTGCTGGTCGCGCGGGCGCTCGTCTCGGCGCCCGACGTGCTCGTCCTCGACGAGCCGACCAACGACCTCGACCTGCGCGGCGAGCACGAGGTCATGGAGCTCGTGCGCGCGCTCCACGACCAGGGGCGCACGGTGGTGATGGTCAGCCACATGCTGCACGTCGTCGCCCGCTACGCGCGGCGGATCGCCTTCGTGCGCGGCGGGCGCGTCGTCGCCGGCGACCTCGAGCGCATGCTCACCGCCGAGCAGCTCGCGCCGCTCTACGACGGGCTGCCGGTCGTCGTCGGGCGCCTCGCCGGCCACGCGGTCGTCGCGCCGGGGCGCGAGGGCGCCGCCGAGGCGCCCGCGGAGGTCGACGACGCCTCGCCCGCTCCGTCGGTCGCCCCAGGTCCGATGGCGCCGGCGCCCGCGGCCGAGACGCCGCCGCCGGCCGGCGCGCTCGGCGTCGCCGACCTGGCGTGGCGCCTGGCCGCCGCCTGCCTGGCCGGCATCACGGTGGCCGGCCTCATGGCCGCGCGCGGCGAGCGCGCCGCGCGGCACGCGGAGGCGGGGGCCCTGCGCGAGCAGCTCCGGCAGCGCGAGGACGCGGCGCGGGTCGAGGGGGCGACGGCGGCCCGGGCCGTGCGGGAGCTCTCCGAGCGCGGGGCCGAGCT
>JAHBXY010000269.1 GCA_019636275.1 Planctomycetota bacterium
CGGTCGCGGCCCTGCGCGGGGTCGTGGCCCTCGACCCCGCGGCGGTCGCGCCGCGCCAGGAGCTCGCCGACGCCCTCGACGGCCTCGCCCGGCTGGCCCTGAAGCAGGGCGAGGCGGACGCCGCCGGCAGCGCGATCGCGGAGGCCGTGGACCTGTGCCGCGGCCTGGTCGCCCGCTCCGAGCCGACCGACCAGGCGCGCGCCGCCCTGGCCTGCGCGCTCCTGCTCGAGGGCGAGCTCCTCCAGCGCCGCGGCGCGCTGCCGGCGGCGCTCGTGCGCTTCGGCGAGGCGGTCGAGGTCGAGCGCGCCCGCGTGGCTCGCGACCCGGGCAACCTCCGCGCGCGGGCGGCGCTGGCCGCGGGGATCATCGGCCTGGGTCACGCGCGCGCGGACCACGACCTGCCCGACGAGGCGGACGCCGCCTACGCGGAGGGCCTCGACCTCCTGCGGGGGCTCACGCAGAGCGACGCCGCCGACGTCGAGCTGGCGCGGCTGCTGGCCGAGGCGCTCGAGCGCAGGAGCGACCTGTGGCGCGCCACCGGCGACGCCGACGCCGCGCTGGCCGCGCTCGACGAGGCCCTGCCGCTCCGCCGTCGCGTCGCGGCCGGCGAGGTCGGGCGGCGCGGCCTCGCCGGCTGCCAGGGCTGGCGTGGCCGGCTGCTCCTCGCCGCCGGGGCGCTCGACGCGGCCCTGGCCGCCTACGAGGAGGCCGGCGCCCTGGTCGAGGCGCTCGCGGCGCAAGACCCGACCGACGCCGAGGCCGCCCGCGACCGGCGGCGCCTCGTCAGCGCCCTGGGCGACGTGCAGCAGGCCAGGGGCGACCTCGCCGCCGCGCGGGCGACCTTCGAGCGCGCCCTGGCGCTCCAGCGCGAGGCGGCGGCGGCGAGCCCCGACGACCCGGAGTCCCGGCGCGACCTCGTCGTGGCCCACGTGAAGCTGGCGGAGGTCCAGCGCGCGGCGAAGGACCTCGCGGGCTGCGTCGCGACCTACCGGCAGGCGGTCGAGCTGAGCCGGGCGCTGGCCACCGAGGTCGGGAGCGCGCTCCACCACGAGGACCTGGCCGCGAACCTCCTGCGGCTGGGCGACGCCGAGCGCCTCCTCGGGCGCCTCGAGCGGGCCGAGGAGGTCTACGTCGAGGTGCAGGACCTGGCGCGCGCGCGGCTGGCGGCGACGCCGGACAGCGCCCGCGTGCGGCGCGACCTGCACGTCGCGCTCCTCCGGCTGGGCGAGCTGGCCTTCCGGCGCGACGACCTCGCCCGCGCCGGCCCACTCCTCGCCGAGGCAGCCGACCTCGCCCGCGCCGCCGTGGCGGCCGAGCCCGACGCCCCGGGCGGGCGGCGCGACCTGTCCTACGTGCTCCTGCGGCTGGCCGACGTCCGCCAGGCCGAGGAGCGCACGGCCGACGCGCTGACGCTCCTGAGGGAGATGCTCGCCAACCACGAGCGGCTGGCCGCCCTGCGGCCGGCGCACGGGGCGGAGCTCGACCGGCTCCGTCCGATGGTCGCGGGCGCGGCGCGCGCCGAGGCCCTGCGCACGGGCGAGCGCGCGCCGAGGACGCCCGACGAGCACCTCGTCCGCGCCGAGGCGCTCGCGCGCGCCGGTCGCCACCTCGAGGCCCTGGCGCACTTCCGCCCGGCCCTCGTCGGCCGGGCCCCGGGCGACGCGGCGATCGCCGCCGCGCGCAGCGCCGCGCTCGCCGGGGCGGACAGCGAGGTGCTGCAGGAGGCCGTCGCGTGGCTCGCGCCGGCCGTGCGCGCCCTGCGCGAGGCGCTCGCCGCGGGGGACGAGGGCGACGCGCGCCGCGCCCCGCTCGAGGCGCGGCTGCGCGCGCTCGAGCGCGACGACCCCGACTTCGCGACGCTGCGCGACCTGCCCGCGTTCCAGGCCCTCTTCCGGTGAGCGACGCGCCGCGCGCGCTCGTCGCCGCCCGCGAGGTCGGCCGGCAGGTCGCGTGGGCGACCGCCGGCGCGGCGCTCGGGGTGGCGCTCGCGCGGCTCACGCTCGGCCCGCTCGAGCCGGAGGGGCCTGGCGGCCGGCCGTGGGTCGTCGCCGCCGCAGGGCCTCTGGGCGCCGTGGCCCTGTGGAGCCTCGCCCTGCTCGTGTGCGCCCGGGTGGCCGGCGCCGAGCGGGGGCGGCGTCGCGCGGCGGCGTTCCTGCTCACGCTCCTGCTGGCGCTCGCCGCGGGGCCGTTCGCCGCCGCCGCCGTCGAGGTCCTGCCCGCCCACGCCGGCCGCGGCGACCCGTTCCGTGCCTGGCCCGACCTGCTGCGGGCCGCGCGCCAGGAGGGCCGCCCCGGGTCCCCGGCCGTCGCGGTGACGCTCGGGGCGGTCGTCCCGCTCGCGCTCGTCGGCGGCGTGGTCGCCCTGCGCCCGCGCGCGCCGGCCTGGGCGCTCGTGGCCCTGGCCGCCGCCGGCGGGCACCTGGGGCTGGTCGCCGCGCTGAAGGCGTCAGACGCCCTGGACACGTGGCTCGTCGTCGGGCCGCTGCGCCACGCGGCGCTCGTGGCCGCGCCGCTGGCCGTGGCGGGGCTCGCGTTGGCGCGCGGTCGTTCGGGGGTCGGTGGGGCCCGCGGCTGGGTGGTCGCGCTGGTCGTCGTGGCGCTGGGTCAGCAGGCGCACGTCTCGCACGTGGTGCACTACGTCCAGGACCACCACGGGTGGACCCATGCGCCCGAACCGAGCCCGGCATTGAGGGCGGTCGGCGCCCGGGCCGTGCCGACGCTCCTCGCCCGCGCAGGGGACCGCGGTGCGTGGCATGTCCACCGAGGGGTCTGGCAGGCCGTGGACGCGAGAGCTGCCCTGACGCTGGCCGCTGGCGACGCCCGGGTGGCCGCCGCGGTGCTGGAGTTGGCCGTGGCGGCCGGGCCGTCCGGCGGGCGCGAGGGCCTGCTGAACGCGCTCTGCTACGGTCCGGACCCGGTCGTGGGCCCCCTGCTCGTCGAGCGAATGCGCCACACCGACGATCCGGAGCTTGATCCGGAGCTGCTCCGCACGCTGGCGCGGTGTCTCGTCACCTGGTGGGTCGCCCACCCCGACGCGCCGCGAGACCTGGACGCCCTCGCCGTCGGCCTCCTGCGCGCGCTCGCGGCCGTCGGACCCGACGCAGCGACGCTCGAGGAGGTGTTCTTCTCCGCCGACCTCGACCGGTTCGGGCTCGCCGAGCTGCGCGGCGGGAGGTGGGACGGCCGGAAGTTCGCGGTCCTCCGCGAGGTGATCGCGCTGCGCGTGCGGGTCGCCGCCCGCGCGCATCCGGAGCTCGAGGCCACGGCCGAGGCCGTGCTCCGGCACCTGTCGGCGCGCTGAGCTACGACCCCAGCGCCCAGGGCAGCAGGGTCCGCTGGACCGCGGCCCGCACGCGAGCCTCGGCCGCGACGCGGAGGTCGTCCCACACCGCGCCCAGGTCGCCCTCGACGGCGACCGTCTGCGCGTAGATCAACGCCTCGACGGCGCGGCTCGTCGCCACGCGCGCCGCCGAGCGGGTGGGCTCGAGCGTCCCCTCGGCCAGGAGCGCGGCCACCTCCGCGACGGCGCGCGCGGCGTAGATCGCGCAGGAGCGCGCCCGGCCGCGGGGGAGCGAGGGGTCGACGCGCCGCGTGCGGCGGTCGAGGTCCGGGGCCATGGCGTCGAGGAGGCGCAGGGGCTCGGCGACCGGCACCTCGCCGCCGCGGAGGAGGGTCTCGACGAGGCCGGCGGCCTCCTCCAGGAACGGCGCCGGCGGGGCCTCGCCCTCGAACTCCCGCTCGAGCAGCCGGGCCACCGCCACGGCGACCCGCGGCCAGGGCTCGGGCCCATAGGCGCCGAGGCCGGCGACCCAGGCGTCGACCGCCTCGCGCAGGGCCCCGCGCGGCGGCGGCTCGCCCAGGGCCTCCTGGGCCGCCGCGTCGCCCAGGAGCGCGGCGAGGCGCAGGCGCGCCTCGGGCAGGACGCCCACCTGCACCCGGGCGCGCAGGACGCGGGCCGTCGGCGCGCCCGCGCGCTCCAGCTCGACCAGGAGCACACGCCCGTCCTCGGGCGCCCCCGTCTCGCGCCAGCGCCGCTCCGAAGACCTCAGCCGATCGTCGCCCACGTGGCCAGGGTAGCCCCGCCCCCCGGCAGGTGCACGCCGGGTCCCCCGATCCGCTCGCCGCGCGCTGGATGGGCTCTGTGCGCAGGCCGCCGAGGGACGTCGGCCTGCTCGCGAGCAGGTGGGACGAGCCTTGCCTTTGAGCACGGACGCGGGGTGGGTCGTCGGTTCGTGGTCCGTCGACGAGGGCAGTCGAGTGGCTGGCCCTGGTGAGCACGGTCGCGGGGTGGGTCGTCGGCCCGTGGTCCGTCGACGAAGGGGGTCGAGTGGCTGACGCCTGTGAGCACGGTCGCGGGGTTGGTCGTCGGCTCGTGGTCGTCGACGAAGGGGGTCGAGTGGCTGACGCCTGTGAGCACGGTCGCGGGGGCTGGTCGTCGGTCCGGGGTTCGTCGACGAGGTGGTCGAGTGGCTGGCGCCCGTGAGCACGGCCGCGGGGCTGGTCGTCGGTCCGGGGTTCGTCGACGAGGGCGGTTGGGTGGCTGGCGCCCGTGAGCACGGCCTCGGGGCTGGAGGCCGGCCCGGGGTCCGACGACGAGGACATTCGAGTGGCTGGCGCCCGTGAGCACGGTCGCGGGGCTGGCTGTCGGCCCGCGGTCCAACGACGAGGGCGGTCGAGAGGCTGGCGCCCGTGAGCACGGTCGCGGGGCTGGCTGTCGGCCCGCGGTCCAACGACGAGGGCGGTCGAGTGGCTGGCGCCCGTGAGCACGGTCCAGAGGCTGAACGTCGGCCCGGGGTCCGACGACGAGGGCGGTCGAGTGCTGGCGCGCGTGAACCCGGGCTCGGGGCTGGACGTCGGCCCAGGGTTCGTCGACGAGGGCGATCGAGTGGCTGGCCGCCCGTGAGCCCGGGCTCGGGGCTGGACGTCGGCCCGGGGTTCGTCGACGAGGGCGGTCGAGTGGCTGGCGCCCGTGAGCACGGTCCAGAGGCTGGACGTCGGCCCGGGGTTCGTCGACGACGGCGGTCGAGTGGCTGGCGCCCGTGAGCACGGTCCAGAGGCTGAACGTCGGCCCGGGGTCCGACGACGAGGGCGGTCGAGTGCTGGCGCTCGTGAGCACGGGCTCGAGGCTGGCCGTCGGCCACGGACTGTTGGTTGTCACTCAATGAGTGCTGGTCCGGGGGCGAGCGCCGCCCGTCAATCGCCCGCCTGCACAGCCAGGTGGCACTCCGCCACGGTAGGCCTTCGTGCTCACCCGGCTCGGTTCGCACCAGCGCGAGCCGCATAATGCACATGTTTGAAGCTTGCAATCAGGCGCCGGTCTCGGCATTCTCTCCTGCTGGCGTGGCGCATTGGCCGATCGGCCGGCGCAGGATCGCCGCCACCACCACCAACCACACCGCACGAAGGAGGGTCCATGAAGACGACCTCGCGCCGACGCTCCGCCTCGTCCCTGCCGCTCCCCAAGGCCGAGCTCGAGGCAATCCTCGACGAGGCGCGGCGGATCGACGCCCGGATCGCTGACGTGGTCCGTCGCGAGCGGCAGGCGACCGCCGAGCTGGCCTACCTCCTCCTGCACGCCGAAAGGCGCGACGTGCACCGGGCCTTCGGTCACACGCGGATCGGGAAGTACGCCGTCGCTCGCGGCTTCGTCAGGTCGGACCGCAAGGCCCGCGAGCTGATCGTGCTCGCCCAGGAGCTCGAGCGCCTGCCGCGCATGCGGATCGACTTCCGGGCCGGCCAGGTCGACTGGACCAAGGCCCGGACGGTCGCGCCGGTGGCCACGCCAGAGACCGAGGAGCGCTGGCTGGACCTCGCG